>CAYSIP010000151.1:0-6835 GCA_964431055.1 uncultured Corynebacterium sp.
GGTGGCACGGGCACAGAATGCGGTTGGTCTGAGCCTCGAACAGCGAGGTCGGGCAGCCGACGTGCGTGCAGACCTTGGAGTAGGCGTAGTAGTCGCCGTAGTGGAAGTCCTCCTGGCCCTCGCGCTCGATGACCTGCTGAGCGTCAGCGTTACGCAACCGGATGAGCATGACGGCGTTACGCGGGCCATGGACCGAGTGCATGTGGTTCTCGTACACGTCACGCTGCGGGTCGTATCGATCGCCGTCGTTGACGTCATCCTCGGTGAGGGGGAAGACGGTCTCCATGCCGCCCGCGTCGAGGTCCTCCGGGCGCACCCGCACCAGACGGGACACGCCCGTGGTGGTGTAGTGCGTGCCGGACTGGCCGCTGTGCTCCTCGGCGATGGCGCCGGTGTCGCGCGCCAGGTAGAGCTTGATGTCCTGCTCATGCAGGGTCCAGCCGGAGGTCCACAGGGTGCCGTCGCCGTAGTAGTCCATCTCGCGGGTCTTCCACGGGTTCTTGACCATGCCACCCAGCGGGGCAATGACCACGAGTCCGAAGAGGACGCCCGCGGTACCGAGCAGGCCCTTCATCGCCTTGCGGCGACCCAGGGTGGAGGTCTGCCAGGAGTCGTTCAGCAGAGCGGTGAGGGTGCGGCGGTCGATCTCGTCGGACGGGCCGTCGTGACGGCGCTGCACCGAGATTTCCTCGGGGATGATCTTCTTCACGTACAGCACGCAGGCCATGCCCAGCGCCAGGATGGAGATGCCTGAGGTCAGGCCCAGCAGCGGGGTGTACACGGTGAACATCCACAGACCGTCGTCACCGTGGGCCCGGTACTCCCAGGGCCAGAACAGGTAGACGCCGAGGAAGGCGATGGCGGCGACGATGCCGATGACCAACCAGATGTTGATGCTGCGGGCGACCCGCTTCTCGGCCGGATCATTCGGGACCGGGAAGCGTTCCTTCCGGTAGGCGACGGTCACGCCGTCGAGCTCGGTGCCGATGCGGGCGAGCTCGTCGTTGCTCATGGAGTTCAGTTCCTGAGCGGTGTAGTTCTTCTTCACTTCGTTACTCATGAACGCGATCCAATCCACATAGCGGCGCCGGCGAGGACCGTGATGCCGACGATCCAGATGAACAGACCCTCGGAGACCGGGCCCAGGCCACCGAGCGACCAGCCACCCGGGCTCGGGGTCTCGGAGGCGCTCTTGACGTAGGCGATGATGTCCTTCTTCTCGTCAGCGGAGAGCTGGCGATCGGAGAACTTCGGCATGTTCTGCGGGCCGGTCAGCATCGCCTGGTAGATCTCCTGCTCATTGGCGGGATCCAGCGTCGGGGCGTACTTACCCGAGGACAGTGCGCCACCGCGGCCGGTGAAGTTGTGGCAGGAGGCGCAGTTCAGGCGGAACAGCTCGCCACCGCGGGCGACGTCCTCAGCCTGGATCTGTCCGTTGAAGTTGGAGCCGCGCAGCGACTCCATGGCGATGGTGCCGTCCTCGTTGTAGACGAGTTCGGGGCCGCCACCGTTGGCTGCCACGTAGGCGGCCATGGCCAGCGTCTGGGCCTCGGTGTAACGCGGGTTCTTGCGCTCCGCCTGGGCGTCGTTGGACATCATCGGCATACGGCCGGAGTGGACCTGGAAGTAGACGCTTCCCTCACCCACGCCGATCAGGGACGGGCCGCGGTCCGGCACGCCCTGCAGGTTGGCGCCGTGACAGGTGATGCAGGCGACGTCGTAGAGGTCCTTGCCCTCCTGAATCAGGGCCTGGTCGTCCCGCTGTGCGGTGGCGACCTGGGCGTCCGGGGTCAGGGCGGTGGCGAGGACTCCGGCGCCGGTCAGGCCCAGGGTGAGTGCCAGCGCACCGGCACCCGTGCGACGCATCTTGCGCCGGTTCCGGGCCTTCTTGGCCGATGCGACCGACTTCTCGGACTGCTCGGCGTTGTTCGAATTGGTTTCCATCATTTTCCTTTTAGAAAACTCGTGAACGGAAAGTGAAGGGCTGTAGGCCGAAGGGGTTCGGCAGACTACGGCCTACTGAATGAGATAGATGACGATGAAGACGCCGACCCAGATGACGTCCACGAAGTGCCAGTAGTACGAGGTGACCATCGCTGCGGTCGCCTGCGCCGGCGTGAACTTGGCCTTGTTGAGCCGGAGCAGCACCACGATGAACGCGATGATGCCGGCCGTCACGTGAGCCATGTGGAAGCCCGTGATGATGTAGAACACGGATCCGAAGACACTGGACTGGATGGTCACGCCATGGTGGATCATCTCGTAGTACTCGAAGGCCACCAGGCCGAGGAAGACCACACCGAGGACGACGGTCACCCCGAACCACCGCCTCAGCTTGAAAACATCACCCCTTTCGGCTGCGAAGACGCCGAACTGAGCGGTCACGGAGGAGGTGATCAGGATGGCCGTGATGACGGCTCCGTAGATCACGTTGAGGTTGGAGGTCTGCTCCGCCCAATCACCCGTTTGACCGTTCGCCCGCGACGTGAAGTACATCGCGAACAGTCCGGCGAAGAACATCAATTCCTGAGACAGGAACACGATCGTGCCGACACTGACCATGTTGGGGCGGTTCAGTGCGTCGACACGCGGCGTTGCTGTCGTTGCTTGGTTTGAAACTGCGCTCGTCACGTAGAACAGTATGGCCGTTCCGAGACATAAAGTCACTTCATCTCCCCCCGTTCACGGAGACGAAATCAAGAGCCAACCTGCGGCTTTAGAGGAGGTTCACCTTCCCCGGAAAAATTTCCCACCCCCAGGGAACTTTCCGGGCCCCCTATCCGACATCGCGTTGCCGCAGGTCACCTATCCCCCAGTGGACACGGCGGCACAAACGGTGACTAATGGGCCGTATTCTACCCCATGGCGGCAGCTATCGGCCCCATGCACCCGCTCCCGCGTCGGAGATACGAATCACATCGGTCGGGATGCCCATCCCGTCAGTTCAAACTTTCGAATGACCCCTGTCCGCCAGGATTTTTCTCCCCTCATGCAGGCCAAGGCAGGTGCATCCCCCTATCCGCGAAACCCCCGGACAGCACGAAACGGCGCCCGCGTGAGACGCGGGCGCCGTGAGTTCGTGTGGCTCGGTGATGCTCAGGAACGGAAGACTAGTGCTTTTCCTTCGGCAGACCGTACTGCAGGTTGAGCATGGTCACGGCCCAGATGAGCATGACCGCACCGAGGGCGATCATCCAGTAGTGCCAGAAGGCGATGCCGAATGCCAGCACCAGGAGGGCGCCGGACATGGCCGCCGGCCAGATGGAGCCCGGGGAGAAGAAACCCAGGATGCCGGCCTTGTCCTCGACCTCGGCCTCTTCCCAGTCCTCGGGGAGGACGTCGGCGCGGCGCTCGGTGATGTTGAGGTAGACCGCCAGCATCATGGCCAGCGCGAAGGAGAGGACCAGGGCGGTGATGCCCACCCATTCCGCGCGGAAGAGGTAACCATCGTCGTCGACGAGGGTCGTGCCGAGGATGTAGACGAGGGCGGTGACGCCCAGGAACGCCGCGATGGCGTAGATGACTTTTGAACCAGCTCGCATGTTTGTGCTCTCCTCGCCCTAGACGTTCTGGTTGGCTTCGACGAAGTTCTCGCCGTCCCGGGTATCACGGGACGAGTTGAACGGACGGGTGGTCACGGCGTAGGGATCCTCACCGATGGACTCCAGGGCCGCGGAGTTCGGGGCGTTCGGGTTGTCGAGACGGAAGGCCAGGTAATCGGTGAACTGCTCGGGGGTGACCACGCGCAGCTCAAAGTTCATCATTGCGTGGTAGGTGCCGCACATCTCGGCGCAGCGGCCGACGAAGGCACCCTCTTCCTCAATGGCCTCGATCTGGAAGGAACGCTGCTGCTGGTTCTGGTCCGGGTGCGCGAAGGTGTCGCGCTTGAACAGGAACTCAGGGACCCAGAACGAGTGGGCCACATCGCCGGACGCCAGGTCGAACTGGATCGGCGTGTTCGACGGGAGAACCAGAACCGGGATCTCCTCCGTGGAACCGACAGTCTCAACCTCGTTGAAGCGGAGGTAGGACTGGTCGCCCGTGGAGTTGCCGTGGATCGGGTTGGCGTTGGCCATGTCCTCGGGATCCTGCTTGGTCTCCTCGGCGATGGCCTGACGCCCCTGGTCGATGCCCTCGTATTCGGAACCGGTCGGGCTGAGACCGGCGCCGACGTTCTGGTAACCGAACTTCCAGTTCCACTGGAACGCGGTGACGTCAACCGTCACCTCGGGATCCTTGTCCAGGGCGACGACCTTCTGCTGTGTCTGGACAGTGAAGAAGAAGATCACCATCACGATGACGATCGGAACGATCGTCAACACCAGCTCAAGCGGGACGTTGTACTGCAGCTGCTTCGGGAATTCACCCTTGCCCTGCTTCTCGGCCTTGCCGGCGTTCCACCTGAAGATCGCGACCAGGAACAGGGTCCACATGATGATGCCGATGATCCAGGCGGTGATCCAGACCCACACCCAGAAGTTGTACATCGCGGTGCCCTCGGGGGTGATCGGATCCGGCCAACCCATGTCCAGCACTCTGCTCACGGATTCCGGCGCGGCGATATCGCAGCCGGCCAGAGCCAGGCCGCCAAGCGCCACAACACCGGCGAGACCCGCCTTACGGGCGAAGCCACGCTTATTTCGCTGTTCCACGTGTGTCTGCCTTCCTGTCCACACAAATTCTTTGAACACCTGTGAAGTATTCCTAACTAAGCAGGATAGTTCATGGACCCAGTTCATCCACGCGGTTGTCTCCCGCCGAGCCGGATCAACCCTCAGAGGTGCCCCTATGATTCACCTCGGATGTTACAGCCCATGTGGGGGAACCGGCGAATGCCCCAATCCCCCCTCCTGACCACCTGTTAGCCAATTCACAGGCCGTGATACGTGACATCATCCGAAAGTTCCCACCCGTTGGGGCCCCATTCCACCCCCATCCCCTCTCGGGCGCTGAACACCGGCACAGCCCGGGAACACCCGCTGCCACCCTGTCGGTGGCGCGTTCACACCTTGTCCCCGCCGGGCCGTAAGGTGGGACCATCACTTCTCGCCTGTCCCATATATATGAGGAGAACATCAACCACCATGTGCGGGCTTCTTGGCATGCTGACGAGCAACGCGAATGCGGCGCAGTTCACCGACGCCGTCGAAAGGGCACTGCCGTGCATGCGTCACCGCGGCCCCGACGAGGCCGGTAGCTGGAACGACGAGGACCTCGTCTTCGGCTTCAACCGCCTGTCGATCATCGACCTGGCACACTCCCACCAGCCCCTGCGGTGGGGTCCGGCCGACAACCCGGATCGTTACGCGCTGACCTTCAACGGGGAGATCTACAACTACCTGGAGTTGCGCGAAGAACTCCAGGGGCACGGCCACGCCTTCCACACGGAGGGCGATTCCGAGACCATCGTGATCGGGTACCACCAGTGGGGTGAGGACGTCGTCAAGCACCTGCGCGGCATGTTCGGCATCGCCATCTGGGACACGCAGGAGCGCACCCTGTTCCTGGCCCGGGACCAGTTCGGAATCAAGCCTCTCTACTACGCGACGACCCCCGCCGGCACGGTGTTCGCTTCGGAGAAGAAGTCGATCCTGGAAATGGCTCCGGCCCTCGGTCTAGATCTCAGCCTTGACAAACGGGCCATCGAGCACTACGTGGACCTGCAGTACGTCCCCGAGCCGGAGAGCCTGCACACCGGCATCCGCCGCCTGGAGTCCGGTTGCACCGCCACCCTGCGCCCGGGCGACGAAGTCGTCGACAAGCGCTACTTCAAGCCCCAGTTCAACGTCACCCCGGTGCCGAAGGGCGGCGAACAGGATCTCTTCGACCGGATCGCGCGGGCGCTGGAGGACTCCGTGGAAAAGCACATGCGCGCTGACGTCACGGTCGGCTCCTTCCTCTCCGGCGGCATCGACTCTACCGCCATCGCCACACTGGCCAAGCGGCACAACCCTGACCTGCTGACCTTCACCACCGGTTTCGAGCGGGAGGGTTACTCGGAGGTCGACGTCGCCGCCGAGTCGGCGGAGGCCATCGGCGTGGAACACATCGTCAAGGTCGTCTCCCCGGAGGAATACGCCGACGCGATCCCGAAGATCATGTGGTACCTCGACGATCCGGTGGCCGACCCTTCGCTGGTCCCGCTCTACTTCGTCGCCGCCGAGGCCCGCAAGCACGTCAAGGTCGTGCTCTCCGGCGAGGGCGCCGACGAGCTCTTCGGCGGTTACACCATCTACAAGGAACCGCTGTCCCTGGCGCCCTTCGAGAAGATCCCCTCTCCCCTGCTCAAGGGGCTGCGCAAGCTCGGCCAGGTGCTGCCGGACGGAATGAAGGGCAAGTCCCTGCTCGACCGTGGAACCCAGCCCATGGAGGAGCGTTACTACGGCAACGCGCGCTCCTTCAACTTTGAGCAGCTGCAGCGCGTGCTGCCCTGGGCGAAGCCCGAGTGGGACCACCGGGAGGTCACCGCGCCCATCTACGCGCAGTCCACCCACATGGACCCGGTCGCGCGCATGCAGCACCTGGACCTGTTCACGTGGATGCGCGGCGACATCCTGGTCAAGGCCGACAAGATCAACATGGCCAATTCCCTGGAGCTGCGGGTGCCGTTCCTGGACAAGGTGGTCTTCGACGTCGCACAAACCATCCCCCATGACCTCAAGATCGCGAACGGCACCACCAAGTACGCGCTGCGCAAGGCACTCGAGCAGATCGTCCCGCCGCACGTGCTGCACCGCAAGAAGCTCGGCTTCCCGGTGCCCATGCGCCACTGGCTGGCCGGTGACGAACTCTTCGGCTGGGCGCAGGACACCATCAACGAGTCCCAGACCGACGA
>CAYSIP010000152.1:0-6768 GCA_964431055.1 uncultured Corynebacterium sp.
ATGTTCTCATGGAGGGTGGCCAGGCCACCCTGCTGGATGTGGACCACGGCACCTACCCGTTCGTGACCTCCTCCAACCCGACCGCCGGCGGCGCCTGCGTCGGTTCCGGTGTCGGCCCAACCCGCATCACCTCCACCCTGGGCATCATCAAGGCCTACACCACCCGCGTTGGTGCAGGTCCGTTCCCGACCGAGCTTTTCGACAAGTGGGGGGAGTACCTCCAGACCGTCGGTGGCGAGGTTGGTGTCAACACCGGCCGCAAGCGTCGCTGTGGTTGGTATGACTCGGTGATCGCCCGCTACGCATCCCGCGTCAACGGTTTCACCGACTATTTCCTGACCAAGCTGGACGTGCTCACCGGCATCGGGGAGATCCCGATCTGCGTGGCCTACGACGTGGACGGTGAGCGTTTCGACGAGATGCCGCTGACCCAGTCCCAGTTCCACCACGCCACCCCGATCTTCGAGACGATGCCCGCGTGGGACGAGGACATCACCGGGGTCACCACCTTCGAGGGACTGCCGCAGAAGGCGCAGGATTACGTGCTGCGCCTCGAGGAGCTCTCCGGCGCCCGGTTCTCCTACATCGGCGTCGGCCCGGGCCGCGATCAGACGATCGTGCGCCACGACCTCCTCGAGGACTGAGACTGCAGCCCGGAACCCCGTGATCGGCCCCGCCGATCACGGGGTTCTGTTGTCCGGGTGGCCCCGGTTCACCCTTCCCCGAGCAGCCACGGCGAGGCCGCGACGATGATGGCCTCCGCCCCGCGGTCCAGGGTCGGCTGGAGGTCGGGGGCGAAGGAGGGGGAATGGTTGCCGGGGGCGTTGACATGGTCTGCGAAACCGCCCAGACCCCAGTAGGTGTACGGCGACCCGAAGGCGTCGGGGATGACGGAGAAATCCTCCGAGGCGGGGAGGGCGGCCAGGTCCGTGGACTCATCGCCGAAATGGTTGTCGAAGGCCGCACGGACGCGTGCGGTGGGTTCGTCGTGGTTGTCGGTGAGCGGGTAGATGTCGTAATAGCGGAACTCGGGCTCCTTAGGCGACCGGGCGGCCTGGCATTCGGCGCGCACGATGCGTTCGATGGCCTCGTGGAGGTGCTTCTCGACATCCGTGTCGTAGGCCCGGGTGTTCAGCTGCAGCACGGCGGTGTCGGGGATGATGTTCGACTTGGTCCCGGAGTGGAAGCTGCCGACGGTCACCACCGCGGTCTCCGTGGCGGCGACCTCCCGGGCGACGATCGTCTGCAACCGGGTCACGATCGCCGCACCCAGCACGATCGGGTCGACGCTGAGATTGGGCATCGAACCGTGGGAGCCCTTGCCGTGCAGGGTGATCTCGATGGAGGCGGCCGCCGACAGGGTGGGGCCGGGGCGGGTGCCCACGGCGCCGCCGGGCAGGGCGCCGAGCACGTGCTGGCCCAGGTAGACGTCCGGCCTGGGGAGCTTGTCGACGATCCCGGCGTCCACCATGGCCCGCGCCCCGGCGGCATTCTCCTCCCCGGGCTGGAACACGGCCAGGAAGGTGCCGGACCAGGCGTCGCGGTGGTTCGCCAGGGCCTGCGTGGCGCCCAGCAGGGCGACGATGTGGACGTCGTGGCCGCAGGTGTGGGCCACTGGGGTCTCCTGCCCGGTGGACCCGTCGACCTGGGTGACGCCCTCGGCGGCGTAGTCCTTGCCGGAACGCTCGGCCATCGGCAGGGCGTCGATGTCGCCGCGCATCGCGACGACCGGGCCGTCACCGTTCCGGATGATCCCCACGGCACCCGTTTCCCCCACCTTCACGACCTCGACGCCGTAGCGGTCGAGCTCCTCCCGGATCTTCTCCGAGGTGCGGTACTCCTGAAGTGAGAGTTCCGGGATGCGGTGGAAGTACTTGTACAGCTCTTCCCGCTCTTCCCGGGTGGTGGCCAACCCGGCCACGATCTGCTGGACGGACATCCGGCCTCCTTGCGTCGCGGAACAACTCGGTCGTCCCCACGATATCCCCGGCCCACCGGGCCGCGCAGAAATCATTGGCGGTGGCGGGGAACGGGAGGGCCGGCGTGTGAAACAATATGGCCACGTCATTTCCCCCGGTTAGGAGACTCAACCAATCGTGTTTACCCCCGATCGACTCGGCACCCCGCTGACCCCGAACGCCACGAAGGTGCTGCTGTTGGGCGCCGGTGAGCTGGGCAGGGAGCTGACCGTCTCCTTCCAGCGTCTCGGTGTGGAGGTGCACGCCGCGGACCGTTACGAGGGCGCCCCCGCCCAGCAGGTCGCCCACGTGTCCCACATCGTCGACGTCGCCGACCGGGACGCCGTCCTCGCGCTCGTCGACCGGGTGCGCCCCGATTATGTCCTCTCGGAGGTCGACCTCGTCGCCGCCGACGCCCTCGCCGAGATCGAGGAGGCCGACGTCTCCTGCGTCGTGCCGTCGGCCAAGGCCTGCTCCCTGACGGTCGGGCGGGAACGGATCCGCCGGATGGCCAGCGAGGAGCTCGGCCTACCGACCACGGCCTACCGGTTGGCCACCACCGTCGAGGAGTACCGCGAGGCGGTGACGGAGATGGGATTCCCCTGCATCGTGAAATCCACCGTCAGCGCCTCCGGGCGCAGCCACAGCATCGTCCGCTCGGAAGCGGACATCGAGAGCGCCTGGGAGAATTCCAGCCGCGGGCCCGACGCCACCACCGACGTGCTGGTCGAGCGCTTCGTGAACTTCGACTACGAGCTCTCCCTGCTGGCGGCGCGGTCCATCGACCCCGGGACCGGCCGGTTGGCCACGTGGTTCTCCGAACCGATCGGACACCTGCACAGGGACGGGGACCTCGTGGAGTCCTGGCAACCGATGGAGGTCAACCCACGTGCCCTGGAGAACGCGCGCTCGATGGCGGCGCGGATCACCAATGCCCTGGGCGGACGGGGTCTGTTCGGGGTGGAGATGTTCGTCGCCGGGGACGACGTCTACTTCTCCTCCGTGTCCCCGCGCCCGCACGAGACCGGCATGGTCACCCTGGCCTCCCAGCGTTTCTCCGAATTCGATCTGCACGCCCGCGCGGTGCTCGGCATGCCCATCGACATGACGCTGATCTCCCCGGGCGCGAGCGTCCTCCTCCACGGGGCCGGGGAATCGGACACCGTCAGCTACCACGGCGTCGCCGAAGCCCTGGCGGTGCCGGAAGTCGACATCCGGATCTTCGGCAAGCCGCGGGTCTACCCGCGCCGCCGGATGGGCCTGGTGCTCGCCACCGGAGAGGACGTGGAGACCGCCCGCGCCCGCGCCCGTGAGGCCGCCGCCCAGATCACCGTCGAGGACGGTCGCCCCTGATTCGGGAATGACAGAGACAGGAAGGGCCCGGGAAAATCCCGGGCCCTTCCTGTGATGGGGACTGTGCCCCATCAGCTACCTGCGGACGTTGAGCTCGGCCAGCCTGCCGGCCGTCAGCTTCATCGGCTGGTGGGGGACGGTGACGTCGTGGAACATCTCCCCGATCGGCTCGAAGCCGAATTCCCGGTAGTAGCCGATCAGCGGCTCCTGGGCGTCGAGGACGACGTCCCGGCCCGGCTGCTGCTCAAAGGACAGGCGCAGGGTCTGGCGCAGGAGCTCCTGGGCGAGACCGTCGCCCCGGCGGGAGGAGGTGACGCACACGCGGCCCAGCTTCATGACGGGCGCGCCCTCCCACTCGGAGGGGAACAGGCGGGCGGTGCCCACCAGCTCGGTCTGACCGCCGTCATTGTTCCAGGCGAGCACATGGAGGGTGGTGGGCAGGGCGTCGATGTCGTCGATCTCGGCGTAGGGGGCCTGCTGCTCGTTAACGAAGATGTCGACGCGCAGCTTGTAGAGTCGGTGAACCTCGAGCGGGGAGAGCTCCGCGAGTTGGCTGACGGCATAGAAGGTGGTCATGGCGGAAGAATCTACACCTGGCCCGGCGCAAGCGCGAATCAGATGAATTAAATTCTCCCCGGGAAAGATCGACCCGTAATCCACAGGTCAACCACCGGAAATCCAACCCGGGACGAGGTCCTAGATCTCGTACTCGGGGCCGGCGTGCTGGACCATCTCGTCCCACTCGACGATCTTCTTGCGTTCGCGACCCTCCGCCTCACCCAGTGCGCGCTCGGCGGCGTCGAGACGTGCCCAACCATCCCACGTGGTCACGGCGATGCCGCGCGACTCGAGGAACTTCACGACGGCGTCGTCATCCGGGTTGGCCGGCGCGGACAGGGAACCTGCCTTCCAGTCCTCCAGCAGCATCGTGGTGGTGTCCTTGGCGTCCGACTTCGTGTTGCCGATCAGGCCCACCGGGCCACGCTTGATCCAGCCGGTGGCGTACAGGCCGGGCACCGGGGAATCGGTCTCCGGGTCGATGACCCGACCGCCGTCGTTGGGGATGACGGCCCGCTCCGCGTCGAAGGGGACGTCCTTGACGGCCTCCGAACGGTAGCCCACCGCGCGGTAGACGGCCTGGGCGTCCCAGGTGGTGAACTTGCCGGTGCCCCTGACCCCGCCGTTGCCGTCGAGCTCGGTGCGCTCGGTCTTCAGTCCTGCGACCCGGCCGTCCTCGCCGAGGATCTCCACCGGGGACTCGAAGAAGTGGATGAACAGCTTGTGCGGGGCGCCCTTCGGGTCCCGGATGGCGTACTGCTCCAGGGTCTGGCACACCAGGTCCTGCGATTTCGACTCGCGCCGGGCCTGCTCGGAGGCCGCGTCGTAGTCGATGTCCTCCGGATCGACGACGACCTCGATGGTCTCCGAGTGGTCCAGCTCCTTGAGCTCGAGCGGGGTGAACTTCGCCTGGGCGGGGCCGCGACGGCCGAAGATGTGGATCTCCCTCGCCTGGTTCGCGGCCAGATTGGCGTAGACGTTGTCCGGGATCTCGGTGACCTTGAGCTCGTCCGCGGTCTTGGCGAGGATGCGCGCGATGTCGAGCGCCACGTTGCCCACGCCGATCACCGCGACCTTCTCGGCCGTCAGGTCCCAGTCCCGGGAGAAGTCCGGGTTGCCGTCGTAGAAACCGACGAACTCGCCGGCGCCGTACGACCCCTCGAGCTGGGAGCCGGCGATCCGCAGTTCACGATCGCCGGTCGCGCCGGTGGAGAAGACGATGGCGTCGTAGAACTCGTGCAGTTCATCGACGGTGACGTCCTCACCGACCTCGATATTGCCCAGCAGGCGGATCTCCGGCTTGTCCAGCACATTGTGCAGGGACTTCACGATGCCCTTGATGCGGGGGTGATCCGGGGCCACGCCGTAGCGGATCAGCCCGAACGGGGCCGGCATCCGCTCGAAGAGGTCGATTCTCACGTCCTCACCGGATTTGGCCAGCAGATCCGAGGCGTAGATACCGGCGGGTCCGGCGCCGACGACGGCGACACGCAGGGGGCGCGACATTATATGCGACATCCTTCACGGGGTGGGGTAATTTGCTCCCCTTTATCTTACTGACGTGGCGCAGGGGGAGAAACCGGCTGAGCCCCGTCCATCCTGCGGAGCCGCTCCGGACGTGTCCCATCACGACCGGAGCCGTGCCAGGGGCGTCGCGGGGGCGCGTGGGGGTGGGAACGGGTGGGGGATCGCAGGAACACATTTCTCTGATTTACCGATATTCGCATTCCTCCGGAGAAGTTTCTCCGGCTCGGACGGCATGAATCGGACACCCCGGGTAGCGTGGGGCCGGTGCCTTCCACGCTTTTTGATCTCACCAAGAAAAGGCCTGTCAGCTGCACGAATCCAGGTGTCTCGCCGTCTTCGCCGAGTGGGCGCCGCGGGCCGGGCGGGGGCGACGTTGGGCAAAGTGCCCGGTTATGTGGTGTTAAGCTTGAAAATTTTCATTCCTCCCACTGTGGCGGAGGATACAATCCATTAGGATTACGTCCGATCACACATGAGTGGTGTGGATGAGGTGGACAACCGGATTCCAACTGCGCCGCTCAGCGACAGAAAGGTTACGCATGTCTGACCCCCGATCGGCTCTGCTCGCCGTCGTCAACCGTAACTTCGACGGCGTCGACATCGATGGTCTCGCCGCGGCCCTCGGTCTGAGCGTCAAGCACATCAGAAAGCTCGACCCTCACATTGGCTCCGTGGTTGCCGCCGATCTGCTCGGCGACGGGCCCGCGCTGGTCGTCGGCACCGGAAACCTGCACTTCGACGCCGAGGTTGCCGCCGCCCTGGGTGTGCCGATCCTGTTGTTGACCGACCGGCCCGGCCGGCATGTGCAGCTTGCGGAACGCCACGCCAAGGAACTCCACGCCGTCGTCGCGGCGGCGGTCACCGAGGAGGGCCTGCGGGACACCGTCAAGATCCGTGAGGCGTTGCACGCCGCCAGCGCCAAGCCGGTGATGTCCGCCCCCGTCTTCGAGAACTGGCTGCTGGAGCGGGCCAGGAAGAACTGTCAGCACATCGTGTTGCCGGAGGGCGGGGACGATCGCATCCTGCTCGCGGCGCACCAGCTGCTGGCCCGCAACATCGTGGAGTTGACGATCCTGGGGAATCCGGAGGACATCCAGAACCGCGCGGATGAACTCGGGGTGGACATCTCCGACGCCGACATCGTCGACCATCTCACCTCCCCACTGGCTGAAGAGTTCGCCGAGGACTTCGCCGAGATGCGCAAAAAGAAGGGCGTCACGGTGGAGGAGGCCCGCGAGACGATGAAGGACATCTCCTACTTCGGCACGATGATGGTGCACAAGGGCCTGGCGGACGGCATGGTATCCGGCGCCGCCCACACCACCGCCCACACCATCAAGCCCTCCTTCCAGATCATCAAGACCACCCCGGA
>CAYSIP010000153.1:0-6694 GCA_964431055.1 uncultured Corynebacterium sp.
GCCTGCAGTTCTCCCCGTCGACCTGGCGCTCCTACGGTGGCGGCGAGTTCGCTCCGTACGCCTACCAGGCCTCCCGTGAGCAGCAGATCGCCGTCGCCGAGCGCACCCTCGCCGGACAGGGCTGGGGCGCCTGGCCCGCCTGCTCCGCCAGCCTGGGCCTGAACTCCGCGCCGACCCAGCGCAGCGCCCCGGCCGTCTCGAGCCCGACCCAGGCTGCCACCGCCGCCCCGTCCCAGGTCCAGTACGTGGCCCAGCAGGCCGAGGAGCAGGCAGCCGCCACCGGTGGTTCCTCCGACGCTCTCGCCGTTGACGCCCTCTACGAGCTGCTGCGCGACACCCTCGCCCAGTACGGCGTCGTCGTCCCGGAGTTCGTCCAGAACGGCTACGAGGCCAACCGCGCGGACTTCAACGCCTTCTACGGCGCCAACCGCGCCTACATCGACTCCCTCCTGGGCCTCTAGACCGCCCCCGGGAACGATCCGGCAGCCCCCGCGCGGTGACACACCGTGCGGGGGCTGTCCCGTGCCCGGAAGACGCGCAGAAAAATCCCCCTCGACGGCCCGTACAGGCCACCGAGGGGGATTCTGTTCTGCTGCTAGTCCCGGTTGATCCGGGTGTAGGGGTGGACGTAACCCAGCTCCTCCGGCGGGACCGGCAGCACCGTGTCATCACCGTAGGGACTGGACGCGCCCGCCAGCTTGGAAATCATCTCGGTCACCGGGACACCGTCGCCGGGGCGGTACTGCGGCCAGCCCGGATCGACGTAGCCCTTCTTCTCCATGTTTGCCATAACGCCCATTGTTCCAAACCTGGGGGAAAAACGTAACTTGAATCAGACGTAAGATCATCCACACCATGACTTCCGCGGCATCCCCCACCCCCGAACGGCCCGATTTCCGCACCTGGCTGGCGGACCGGGACGACGAAGAGCTGGCAGCCCTGCTGCGCGCCCGCCCCGACGTCGCCCTGCCATTGCCCCCGGGGATCACCCCATTGGCCGCCCGGTTACAGCTGCGCGCCTCCGTCGGCCGGGCGGTGCGCACCCTGGACGCGCTCGCCCTGGCCGCCCTCGAGGCCGCCGCAGACCTCGGCGGGGAACTCGAGCCGGTCACCGTCGAGCGGATCGTCACCCACGTCGTCGAACGGGCCCGCACCCCGGAGCCCGACCAGGTGGAGCAGGCGCTCGGACGTCTGCTCGACCTGGCGCTGCTCTACGGGGAACCCGGCGCGCTGATGGTGGTGCGCGAGGCGATGCCTTCCCTGCCCCACGACTGGCAGCTGCTGGCCGAGCCCTTCCCCACCGACGCCGCCCCGCTCGCCGAGCGCCTGACCGGTCTGCCGGGCAATCAGCGCGCCATCCTGGACACGCTCCTCAACTCCGGCGGGCTGGGACGCACCCGGGACGCGGCCACCGACGCCGACCCCGGCCGCCCGGTTCCGCAGCTGCTGGCCGCGGGGTTGCTTGCGCGCGTCGACGCCCAGACCGTCCGGTTGCCCCGGGCCGTGCGTGCTGCGATGCGCGGGGAGGAGACCGAGAGCAGACCCCTGGTCCCCTCGGCACGGGTCACCGGGGAGACCACCGCCGACACGCGTGCGCAGGACCGCGCCGACCAGGCGGGGGCGGGGGCGGGCCTGGAGGTCACTCGGCACCTGCGCCAGCTCATCGAGAAACTCGGCGCCGAGCCGGTGCCGCTGCTCAAAGAGGGCGGGGTCGGCGTTCGCGCCGTGGCCGGCCTGGCCCGGGACCTCGAGCTCACGGAAGCGGAGATCCACCGGCTCGTGGGCGTGGCCACCAGCGCCGGGTTGCTCAGCCGGGGTGAACCCGTCCCCCTGCCCGCCGACGACGAGGGCGCCGACTACCTCGCCCCCACGGCCGACGTCGATCAGTGGTTGGCCTCCGACCTGGCCACCCGCTGGTCGACGCTGCTGCGCGGGTGGTTGAAATCCCCGTGGGCGGCCTGGTTGGTCGGTGGCCCCGACCGCCTGCTCACCGCACCCACCCGGCGCGACCGCCTGCCCGAGCAGCGGGTCATGGTGCTCACCCAGTTCACCCGCCCTGCCCCGGGCTGGGAGCTGACGGACGAGCAGCTGCGCGACGACCTGTTCTTCACCGCCCCCGTGCACGCCGCCCTGTTGCCCGGGAACACCGTCGACGAGTTGGTCGCCGAGGCGCGCTGGATCGGTGCCGTGGTCGGTGGGACGGCCACGACCCTGCTGCGCGCGCTGTTGGACCCGGCGGCGGACGTGGAGTCAGTGGCCGCCGACGTGACCCCGGGAACCGTGGAGCGGGTCATCGCGCAGGGGGACATGACCATTCTCGCGCCCGGTCCCCTGCCCCGTGAGCTGCAGACCGAGCTGGACCTGCTGGCCGAGCTCGAGTCCGCCGGTCTGGCCAGCGTGTACCGGGTCACGGAGGCCTCGATACGCCGTGCCATGGACGTCGGGCGCACCGCCGCGGAGCTGAAGGACTGGCTCGCCGACCACTCCCTGGGTGAGGTGCCGCAGTCGGTCACCTACCTCATCGACGACGTCGCCCGTCGCCACGGCACCCTGCGGGGAGGGCCCGCGATGAGCTACCTGCGGTGTGACGACCCCGCCCTGCTCGCGGAGGCCTCCCGCACGTCTGCGGCGGAGAAGGTCGCCCTGCAGGTGATCGCGCCGACCGTGGCGGTGGCGCAGGCCCCGCTGGCGACCGTGATCGCGGAGCTCCGCGCGGCCGGTTTCCAGCCCGTGGCCGAAGACGCCACCGGCGCCGCGCTCGACATCCGTCCCCGCCCCGCCCGGTTGCCGGCGCCCGACCTCCCGGAGCAGCGCCCCGGCGGACTCGACGAGTCACGCATCCGCGCGGCGGTGGAGGCGATCCGGCACGGGGGCGAAATCACCCGGGGCACCCGCGCCACCGACGAACAGGGTCGCGCCGTGCAGGGTTCGGCGACGCTCGGGCTGCTGCAGGCGGCGGCGCGCGGCGGGCGGACGGTGACGCTGGGGTTCGTCGACAAGCACGGGGTGGCGGCGCACCGGACCGTCAAGCCGGTGACGGTCTCCGGCGGGCAGGTCGACGCCGTCGACGAGGTGACGGGGACGGTGCACCGTTTCACGCTGCACCGGATCACCGAGGTGATTCTGGGCTAAGCCCCATCACCGCTTCCTTAGGGAATGATTCCAACTCTAGACAGTCCGTTGCGTTTATAGAACACTCTGGTGCATGTCCCCTAAGAAAAAACCGGCGGACCCGATTCACAACCGGATCCGGGTTCTGCGCGCGGAGCGGGACATGTCGCGCGCACAGCTCGCCGAGCTGGTCGACGTGAACCCGCAGACGATCGGCGCGCTCGAGCGCGGCGACCACTCCCCCAGCCTCGACCTCGCCTTCCGCATCTGCGAGGCCTTCCGCCTCCCGGTGGAGGCGGTCTTCTCCCGCACCGCATTCACCCCGATGTCCACCGAGATCTACCCGTCCCCCCAGGAGTGAAAACTCATGTCCACCTTCACCGACTGGTCCCCCTCCCGGGAAACCCGGCGCACCCCGCGGCGCACCAGGGTGCTGGTGGTCGCCTACTTCACCGCCATCGCCGTGGGCATCGCGGGACTCCGCGCCCCGGGAAGCGCTCAACGACCACGAGATCCGGGTCCTGGATTTCTGGCGTGGCCTGGCCTTCCGGGCCTTCTACCCCCTCAACCTCCTGCTGGCGCTCCCGCCGCTCACGGGGGTCCCCCTCACCGAACCAGGTACCTTGGCCATCGGCATCGCCCTGATCGACATCGTGTTCATCTCCGGCTCCCTGCCCGCGGTCGGTTACGTCCTGACCTTCAACACCACAGACAAGGAGTGAGCGTATGCCCGCGCTCCACATCGACCACCTCAACAAGTCCTTCGGTGAGACGAAGGCGTTGACCGACATGACGTTTTCCGTCCACCCCGGCGAGGTCTACGGCTTCGTCGGTTCTAACGGCGCCGGCAAGTCCACCACCATGCGCATCGCCCTGGGCGTGTTGTCGGCCGACTCGGGTGAGGTCCGGTTCGGTGGGGAACCGATGAACGACGACCTCCGCCGGCGCATCGGTTACATGCCCGAAGAGCGCGGGCTGTACGCGAAGGAGAAGCTCGCCGACCAGCTGACGTTCTTCGGCCGGTTGCACGGCCTGGACGGCCCCGCCGCGCGCCGCAACGCGGAGAACCTGCTCGAGCAGCTCGGTCTCGGCGAGCGCATGGAGGACCGGCTCGACGCCCTTTCCCTGGGCAACCAGCAGCGGGTCCAGCTCGCCGCCTCCCTCGTCCACGACCCGGAGCTGCTCATCCTGGACGAGCCCTTCTCGGGGTTGGACCCCGTCGCGGTGGAGGTGATGAGTGAGATGCTGCTCGAGCGGGCGCGTGCCGGCGTGCCCGTGATGTTCTCCTCCCACCAGCTGGACCTGGTCCAGCGCCTGTGCGACCGCGTCGGCATCGTCGCCCACGGTCGCATGGTCGCCGAAGGCACCGTCGAGGAGCTGCGGACGGATGGGCCGATCCTCTACGACGTCCGCACTCCCGCCCGCGGTTGGTACCCGCCGGGCACGACGCTTGTCGACGACGCCGGGGACAGCGTCCTCCTCGAAGCCCGGTCGACCGACCTGGACCAGGACATTCTGCGCGCCGCCCTGGCGTGCGGACCCGTCCACTCCTTCACCCGCCAGGTGCCGAACCTGACCGAACTATTCCGCGAAACCGTGAAGGCGGTCTGATCCATGAGCTATTCCTCTGCCGGCACCGTCGCCATCACCGCGAAGCGCGAGATGCAGCTCGCGGTGAAGAACCGCGGCATCCTCGTCTCCGTCTCCGTCATGCTCATCCTCGTGCTCGGCCTGATCGGCCTGGGCCTGTACCTCGAGGGCCGCGACACCGACCACAGTCCCGATGAGGTGGCCGTCGTCGGTCTCACCCCGGAGGCCTTCACCGGCACCGGGATCGAGGCCAGCCCCGTCGCGGACCGCTCCGCGGCGGAGAACGCCGTCCGGGATGGTGACGTCACGGCCGCCCTGGTTCCCGCCGACGACGGCTGGGAGCTGCTCACCGACGGCTCCGTCTCCCCCGGCATCAGCACGGCCGTGAACCAGTCCGTCAGCTCCGCCGCCATGGGTGGGACGCTCGCCGAATTCGGGGTCGACCCCGGGGACTTCACCGCCGCGCTGCCCGCCACCACCGTCACCGAGGTCGACCTGTCAGACGACGGCGCCCACTCAGCGGGTGACATGGCCACGGTCGGCGTCACCTTCGTCGCGGTGCTGCTGACGCTGAGCCTGATCATCTTCTTCGCGGCCAACATCGGTTCCCGTGTCACCGAGGAGAAGTCCTCCCGCGTGGTGGAGATCATCCTCGCCGCGGTCCGCCCCCTGGATTTCCTGGCGGGCAAGATCCTCGGCAACGCTCTGTTCGGGCTGGCGGCCTCCCTGCTGATCATCGGCGTCGGCGCCGCCGCGTTGGCCGCCTCCGGTCTGGTCGAGGGCGTCAGCTTCGATTGGACCGTGCTGCCGGTGGTCCTGTTGTCCTTCGCCATCGGCATGATCTTCTTCGGCAGCCTCTACGCAGCCGCCGGCGCCATGGTCCAGCGCACCGAGGATCTGCAGACCACCCAGGGCCCGGTCATGATCCTGCTGCTGGCCGTCGTCTACGTCGCCGCGTTCAGCTTCAACTTCCTCGACGCCGCGTGGGTCCAGATCGTCGCCTGGGTCCCGCCGGTCTCCGGGGCGATGGCCCCGATCCAGTACGCCGCGGGCAACATGTCGCTGGGGCAGGCGCTGACTTCCCTCGGCCTCTATGCGGTGGTCACCTCCGGGGCGGTGTGGCTGGTGGGCCGGATCTACCGCGCCGCGATCCTCAACAACGGCACCAAAATGACGTGGCGGCAGGCGCTGACGGCGAAGACGGCCTGATTGACAGGTGCTGCATAATGGGGCGAATAGACACCTGATCCCTTCTTCCCTGAGGAGCATTTTTGGCATTCGGCGACGGACCACTGATCGTCCAGTCGGACAAGACCGTCCTGCTCGAGATCGACCACGACCTGGCCGATGAGGCCCGCGCCGCGCTCGCCCCCTTCGCGGAGCTGGAGCGCGCGCCCGAGCACATCCACACCTACCGCATCACCCCCCTGGCGCTGTGGAACGCACGCGCCGCCGGCCATGACGCCGAGCAGGTCGTCGACGTCCTCGAGCGTTACTCCCGCTTTCCCGTCCCGCAGCCGCTGCTCGTCGACGTCGCGGAAACCATGAGTCGTTACGGCCGGGTCACCCTCCACAAGCACCCCGCCCACGGGCTCGTGCTGGAGTCCGCGGAACCCGCCATCCTGGCTGAGCTGAACCGGCACAAGAAGATCGCCCCCATGCTGGGTGAGCGCATCGACGACGAGACCATCGCCGTCCACCCCTCCGAACGCGGCCGACTCAAGCAGGAACTGCTCAAGGTCGGTTGGCCCGCCGAGGACCTCGCCGGTTACGTCGACGGGGAGGCCCATCCCATCGACCTGTCGACCGCCCACGAGCAGTGGGAGCTGCGCGACTACCAGCGTTACGCCGCCGATTCCTTCTGGGAGGGCGGTTCCGGTGTCGTCGTGCTGCCGTGTGGCGCGGGCAAGACGATGGTGGGCGCAGCGTCGATGGCGCGGGCGAAGTCCACCACCCTGATCCTGGTGACCACCACCGTCGCCGGGCGCCAGTG
>CAYSIP010000154.1:0-6681 GCA_964431055.1 uncultured Corynebacterium sp.
GTCGCAGGCGCGCATGGCCGCCCGCAAGGCCCGTGACCTGGTGCGACGCAAGTCGGCCACCGATCTGGGCGGCCTGCCGGGCAAGCTCGCCGACTGCCGTTCCAAGGACCCGGTCAAATCCGAGCTCTACATCGTGGAGGGTGACTCGGCCGGCGGTTCCGCCAAGGCCGGCCGCGACTCCATGTACCAGGCGATCCTGCCGCTCCGGGGAAAGATCCTCAACGTGGAGAAGGCACGCCTGGACAAGGTGCTCAAGAACGCCGAGGTCCAGGCCATCATCACCGCACTGGGCACCGGCATCAACGAGGAATTCGACCTCTCGAAGCTCCGGTACCACAAGGTCGTGCTGATGGCCGATGCCGACGTCGACGGCCAGCACATCGCCACCTTGCTGCTGACCCTGCTGTTCCGTTTCATGCCGCAGTTGATCGAGGAAGGTCACGTCTACCTGGCCAACCCGCCGCTGTACAAGCTCAAGTGGCAGAAGCGTGAGCCGAGCTTCGCCTACTCCGATGAGGAGCGGGACAAGGAGCTCGAGGAGGGCCTGGCGAAGGGTTGGAAGATCAACACCGATGACGGCATCCAGCGCTACAAGGGTCTCGGCGAGATGAACCCGAACGAGCTGTGGGAGACCACCCTGGACCCGGAGATGCGCATCCTCCGCCGCGTCGATCTGGTCGACGCACAGCGTGCGGATGAGTTGTTCTCCATCCTCATGGGCGACGACGTGGCCGCCCGTCGATCCTTCATCACCCGCAAGGCGAAGGACGTCCGCTTCCTGGACGTCTAGGAGTCTGCGTGCCGGTGCCGGTGCCGATTCCGCGGTAGCGGTGAAACCCCCGGTGGCGCCCTGTGATCAGGGCGCCACCGGGGGCTCGGTTTTTCCGGATCGGTTTCACGGGGTGGGGGAGCGGCTAGGCCATGTGACGCTGGAGCAGGCGCCCCAGCTCGGGGATTGCCGGCTCGATGAACTTGGCGCCCTTGCCACGCAGGGAGTTGTAGGCCTTGGCGAGAGTAGGGATGGTGATCTTTTCGGCGTTGCGGTCGGCCACCGACATCAGGGTGTCCACGACCTGGGGACTGCGGCCAGCGAGGAACGCGCCGAAATCGGTCGAGGCGTCGGCCTGGAAGCTCTGCCAGTGGGGATCGAGGTCGCCGAGCACATCCGGCAACATGCGGTTGACTCCCTTGGAGACGATGTCCTTGTCGACCTTCCTGGCGGCGCCGACCGCGCCCTTGATGGCCATGCCGGTGATGCCGGACTGCCCCGCGACCTGGGACTCGACGAATGCCGCGAGGTCGGAGACGACCGCGGGGCGCTTGCCCTCGCGGAGAAGCTGGGACAGATCGGACATGCCGGAGCCTTTCGGATCAGTGGTACGGACGGGTTCAGCTTAGTTGCCCGCCAGGCTCGAAGGGGTGGCCATGCGGAGGGCATCGCGAACTGGGGAACACCAAAAGGCGACCCCCATGATTCAATACACCAGTAGTTGATGCACTCAATGACGGGGGTCGCCGATGTTGTGGTTCTTCCACCGCAGAAACCGAGTCTCAGGTATCACACTAGTTAACTGCAACCACAACAGTCCCTGACTCTACACCTGATCCCAGGGCTGTGCCAGCAGCGGCATCCTCGCAAATGCGGGGCCGGCGCCTAGCGTGATTCCGCGAAGCGCTCATAGACTTCTCCGCAGATCTCGGCGAACACCTCATTATTGTCCGTGAGCGGGCGCAGCAACCGGATCGCCTCCTCCATTCCGGCACGTGCGGACGCGACGTCCGCGAAGACCGGGATGCCATCGAAGCGGGCGCCCGGGGTGGCGGCCACCTGGGCCAGGGCCGCGAAGCTCCGAACCTCGACCCGCTGGGCGGTGGCGAACTCGTCGGCGATGATCAGCAGCTGCTCGGGCGAAAGACCGGGAATCATCCGCGCGCCCTGCGGATCCTGCCCTCCAGGGCGGTGTGTCCTGCGACGGTGTCCCGGGCGAGTTGGGCGACCTCGGCGTCGGCGAGCAGGCGGGTGGCGGCGGTGACGATCGCACGTACCGCCGCCTCATGCTTGCTTGAGCCTTGAGCGCTGGCGAGCAGGGTCAGTGCGCGGTCCTGTTCCGGGGTCAATCTGAGAGTCATGGCCATGCGTCAGTGATACCAGACTGGTAGCACTTCGGGAGGGTTGGATCCGGGAAAACGGCGTGAAAGTGATTCTCGGGCACCGAGAGGGGTAGAATAGATCCGTCTGATCCCAACTGAAAAGGTGAGCATGAGCGACGACAACAACGGCGGCGCCGAAGATCTCTTCGACCGCATTCTCCCGATCGACATCAACGATGAGATGCAGACCAGCTACATCGACTACGCGATGTCGGTCATCGTCGGCCGGGCCCTGCCCGAGGTGCGTGACGGCATGAAGCCCGTCCACCGCCGCATCATCTACGCGATGTTCGACTCTGGTTACCGCCCCGAGCGCAGCTTCGTGAAGAGTTCCCGCCCGGTGGCTGACACCATGGGCCAGTTCCACCCGCACGGTGACTCCGCCATTTACGACACCCTGGTGCGTCTCGCCCAGCCCTGGAACATGCGCTATCCGCTGATCGAGGGGCAGGGCAACTTCGGCTCCCGCGGTAACGACGGACCGGCCGCCATGCGTTACACGGAGTGCAAGCTGACTCCGATCGCCATGGAAATGGTCCGTGACATCCGCGAGGACGCCGTCACCTTCTCCCCGAACTACGACGGTAAGACCCAGGAGCCGGACGTCCTGCCCTCGCGGGTGCCGAACCTGCTGATGAACGGCTCGAACGGCATCGCCGTCGGCATGGCCACCAACATCCCGCCGCACAACCTCAATGAGCTGGCCGACGCCATCTACTGGCTGCTGGAGAATCCCAACGCCGATGAGAAGACGGCGCTCGAGGCCTGCATGAAGTTCGTCAAGGGCCCCGATTTTCCGACCCACGGCCTGATCGTCGGTGACAGCGGGATCAAGGACGCCTACACCACCGGCCGCGGTTCCATCCGCATGCGCGGAGTCAGCACCATCGAAGAGGTGGGCAACCGCCAGACGATCGTGATCACCGAGCTGCCCTACCAGGTCAACCCGGACAACATGATCGCGAACATCGCGGAACAGGTCACCAACGGCAAGCTGGCCGGCATCTCCAAGATCGAGGACGAGTCCTCCGATCGCGTGGGCATGCGCGTCGTGGTCACCCTCAAGCGCGACGCCGTTCCGCGGGTGGTGCTCAACAACCTCTACAAGCACTCCCAGCTGCAGACAAACTTCAGTGCCAACATGCTCTCCATCGTCGACGGGGTGCCGCGCACCCTGCGTCTGGACCAGATGCTGCGCTACTACGTCGCGCACCAGATCCAGGTCATCATCCGGCGTACCCAGTACCGCCTGGATGAGGCTGAGAAGCGGGCTCACATCCTGCGCGGCCTGGTCAAGGCGCTTGATGCCCTCGATGATGTCATCGCCCTGATCCGCGAGTCCGCCACCGTCGACATCGCCCGTACCGGGCTGATGGGGCTGCTGACCGTCGATGAAACCCAGGCCGACCACATCCTTGCGATGCAGCTGCGCCGCCTGGCGGCGCTGGAGCGCCAGAAGATCGTCGACGAGCTGGTCGAGGTCGAGAAGACCATCGCCGACCTCAAGGACATCCTCGCCAGCCCGGATCGCCAGCGCAACATCGTGCGCGACGAACTCGCCGCGATCGTCGAGAAGTACGGCGACGAGCGCCGCACCCAGCTGATCGCCGCCACGGGCGAGGTCTCCGAGGAGGATCTCATCGCCCGCGAGAACGTGGTAGTCACCATCACCTCCACCGGTTACGCCAAGCGCACGAAGGTCGACGCCTACCGTTCCCAGAAGCGCGGTGGCAAGGGCGTGCGTGGAGCCGAACTCCGGCAGGAGGACGTGGTCCGCCACTTCTTCATCTCGTCGACGCACGACTGGATCCTGTTCTTCACGAACTTCGGCCGGGTGTACCGCCTCAAGGCCTACGAGTTGCCCGAGGCCGCGCGTACCGCGCGTGGACAGCACGTGGCGAACCTGCTGGAGTTCCAGCCGGAGGAGCGCATCGCGCAGGTCATCCAGATCCAGTCCTACGAGGACGCCCCCTACCTGGTGCTGGCCACCGCTCACGGCAGGGTGAAGAAGTCGCGTCTGACCGATTACGAGTCGGCCCGTTCCGCCGGCCTGATCGCCATCAACCTCAATGACAACGACCGACTCATCGGCGCCGCATTGTGCTCGGAGGAGGACGACCTGCTGCTCGTCTCGGAGGAGGGCCAGGCCGTCCGCTTCACCGCCGACGACGATCAGCTGCGTCCCATGGGTCGCGCCACGGCCGGTGTGAAGGGCATGCGCTTCCGCGGCGACGACCAGCTGCTGGCCATGTCCGTGGTGCGTGACGGAGACTATCTCCTCGTGGCCACCTCCGGCGGATACGGCAAGCGCACCGCGATGGAGGAGTACACCGCGCAGGCGCGCGGTGGTCTCGGCGTGATGACCTTCAAGTACACGCCGAAGCGCGGCAAGCTCATCGGTGCCCTGGCCGTGGACGATGACGACGAGATCCTCGCCATCACCTCCGCCGGCGGGGTCATCCGCACCGAGGTCAACCAGATCCGCCCCTCGTCCCGCGCGACCATGGGTGTGCGCCTGGTCAACCTCGAGGACAACGTCCAGCTGCTCGCCATTGACAAGAACGTCGAGGAAGAGGGCGAGGAGGAGGCCGAGAAGGTCGCCAAGGGTGCCGTCGACGGCCCGGCCGACCGGAGCAAGCAGGCGCAGCACGGTCTCACGGACATCGCTGGCGTAGAGTCGGACGGGACCAAAACCGGCGACGACGATTCCGACGATTCCGAGGAGTAATTACATGGCAGCACGAGATGTAGCCGTCACGAGGATTTCCCCCCTGTCGGCTTTCCGTGTGGGCCTGGCCATGTCCCTGGTGGGGTTGGTGGCCTGGATCCTGGCCGTGGCACTGCTGTACTTCGGTATGTCCGCCGCCGGCATCTGGGACCAGCTCAACAGCCTCATCGGTGACATCGGCGGTGACCAGCCGATCACCTTCGGCATGGTCCTGTCCTTCGCAGCGCTCCTCGGTGCGATCGGGGCCATCCTCACGGCGGTTCTCGCTCCGCTGTCCGCGGTGATCTACAACGCCGTCGTCGATCTCTTCGGCGGGCTGACCGTGACCCTCCGGGAAGAGGCCGAATAGCTACACTTCCGTTGCCGGGAACTGTCGCCTGGTCGAAACGAAAACACCGTTTTGACCAGGCGATTTGTCTTTTTCTCCCAGTGGTGGGTAAAGTTCATATTCGTTCCCAGGGCCTATAGCTCAGTTGGTTAGAGCGCATCGCTGATAACGATGAGGTCGCAAGTTCGACTCTTGCTAGGCCCACCAAGGAACAATGGGGCATTAGCTCAATTGGTAGAGCATCTGCTTTGCAAGCAGAAGGTCAGGAGTTCGATTCTCCTATGCTCCACAAGGGAACATGAAGACCAGGGTCAGCGTCCGGAAGAGGACGCTGACCCTGGTTTTTGTGCCTGACACGGATTGGGGCCGTGGGGCATGCCTGATTCTGCCCGCAACAGGTGGGCTACGGCCCGGTCACGTCACGGCGTTGGGCTCTTGCCGCACGGGCCGGGCGGTGTTAGGTTCCGATCATGCAGTACGCAACCTCGGCGGACGGTACCCGCATCGCATTCAGGGCGGTGGGGGAGGGGCCACCGGTCGTCATTGTCGGAGGTGCGTTCTCGACGTCCGAGGCGGGTGGCCCGCTTGCGGCGGCGCTGGCGTCAGCCGGATGTTGTGGGGTGACGCTCGACCGCCGTGGGCGGGGAGGCAGCGGTGACACGCCACCGTATCTGCCGATGCGGGAGGTCGAGGACCTGGCGTCGGTGATCACCGCCGTGGGTGGTGGGGCAGCGGTCATCGGCCATTC
Source organism: uncultured Corynebacterium sp. (assembly GCA_964431055.1). GTDB lineage: Bacteria > Actinomycetota > Actinomycetes > Mycobacteriales > Mycobacteriaceae > Corynebacterium. Next base: position 5,956 of record CAYSIP010000154.1, read on the forward strand.
CTCCGGCGCAATTCTGGCCCTGTTGGCCGTGGCTGAGGGTGTGCCCGTCACGCAGCTGTTCCTCTCGGAACCGCCGTTCCGCTTCGGCGTGGATGAACCCGCCGGCGACCTGCCGGAGAGGCTCCAGTCGCTCGTCGACGCCGGGGATCCGGAGGGAGCGGTCATCCTGTTCCAGCGGAAAGCCGTCGGTCTGGCGGATGATGTGATCGAGCAGATCCGGAGCAGTCCGATCTTCGGATCTCTTGTCCCCCTGGCCCAGTCAACCGTCTACGATGCCCTCCTGACAAGAGCCTTCTCCACGCCGGCGGCGTCGATGACAGGCGTCGATCTGCCGGTCACCATTCTGCGGGGTGAGCCGACGTTTCCCGTCCTGGTTACGGCGGTCGAGCGCCTGGCTGAGCTGATGCCGAAGGCGGAGGTCGTGGTGGTACCTGAGTCCCGCAATCATGCCCTCGACCCGGCGGGCACCGCCCGCGAGATCACGAGTCGGCTCGCTTCAACGTGATGCGGGCCTTTCGGCTTACGGTTGGCACGGGCCCTGAGGCCGCGAGGGTTCACACCCCATGCGCCTGCCGGGGGAGGAGGCCGATATGAAGAACGCCGACTGCGGATCACCCCAACCCCTGATGGGGATCGACCACGAGGCGACATCGGGGCGAGCCAGCTTCCACTCTGGGGAGGGATTACGTGCGGTTCCAGGAAAGAAGTGGCCGGTTCCCTGCGCTC
>CAYSIP010000155.1:0-6665 GCA_964431055.1 uncultured Corynebacterium sp.
GGTGACGGACTCACCGAGCTCCGGCATCTCCACGTCGGTGGCCTCCTGGGAGCCGCCGCCCTGCTCGGAATCCTGCGACGGGTCGGCCTGGACGACGTCCTCGCCACCGGAGGGGTCGACCTGTGCGGCGTTCTCGTTGATCTCGTCGTCCTTGGCGGGGTCGGAGTCATCGGAACCGGAGTCATCGGAACCGTCGGCGGATTCACCCTCGTCACCGACGACCGCGATCACGGCGCCGACATCGACGGTGTCGTCCTCCTCGGCCTTGATCTCCAGCAGGACGCCGGCGACGGGGGAGGGGATCTCCGTGTCGACCTTGTCGGTGGAGACCTCGAGCAACGGCTCGTCGACCTCGACGGTGTCGCCCACCTGCTTCAGCCACTGGGTGATGGTGCCTTCAGTGACGGATTCGCCCAGTTCGGGCATCTCTACGGAGAACGCCATGTTGTTCTGACTCCTCGAAAAGTCGTGTATAAAACGGAAGCTAATAGTCCACAGCGTACCGGTTCCACCCCGTTCACGTGATCACGGCCGGGTTCTGTGTCCCCGGGTGACGGTGAGGTGACCGCGCTGCGGAAAGCTTTGCCCCTACAATTGTAGGACGTGTTCAACTTATTCGGTCGCAAGAAGCCCCGGGGCGGTCTCCGGCCGCCCCGGGGGCCCGGTGAGACGATCCGATCCGAGGACCGGGACCACCTGAAGGCCTGGGCCGCGGGCCGGGCCTTCATCGAGGCATATATCGAACCGGAGACCGTGGTCAACGAGATGTCCGTCGTGCTCGTCGACGAAAACGGCGAGTTCACGCGCCGTCGCATCGGCGGGCCCAAGGGCATTGACGCGGTGGCCAAACTCCTCGACTGCCCCATCTACGACGTCGAGGAGACCGGGTACCCCCAACGTATGCGCCGCCGCATCGAACGCGACCGGCTGCTGCGCAAACGGGCGGAGCAGCGCGAGCGCCGCGCCCGCTTCGAACGCGGGGAGCACCCGGGCGCCTGAGCCGCTGGCCGGGAAACGGCTCAGCCCAGTCCACGGCGAACCGCGGGCTGGGCTGAGCTGCGTCAGGAACGGGTCACTTCTCCTCGGCCAGCTCGCGCAGCAGGGCCACGAACGTGCGCACCGGAACGCCGGTGGCGCGCTTGACGGTGTAGCCGGAGACCCCGCCGGTGTTGAAGGACGGGCCGGCGATGTCCACGTGCGCCCACTCGATGTCCTCGCCGATGAACCTCGACAGATACAGCCCGGCGAAGAGCATGCCCGCGTTGCGGGAGTTGTGGGAGTTGCGGATGTCGGCGACCGGGGACTTCAGCTCCTCGGCCTGCTCCTCCAGCAGCGGCATCGCCCACGCCGGCTCACCGACGGAGCGGCCCACCTCGGCCACCCGGTCACGGAACTCCTCGGAACCCATGACCCCGGAGGTCTTCGCGCCCAGGGCCACCATCTGGGCGCCGGTCAGGGTGGCGGTCTCGATGAGGTAGTCCGGGTTGTCCTCGCTGGCGCGCGCCAGGGCGTCGGCCAGCACGAGACGGCCCTCGGCGTCGGTGTTGATGATCTCGGAGGTGGTGCCCCCGTAGTGGGTGATCACGTCACCGGGACGGGTGGCGGTGCCCGACGGCATGTTCTCCGCGAGCGGCAGGGTGGCGGTGAGCTTGATCGGCAGGTTCAGACGGGCGGCGGCGATGATCGTGGCCGCCACGGCGGCGGAACCACCCATGTCGGAGATCATGTCCTCCATCTTCTGCGCCGGCTTGAGCGAGATGCCGCCGGTGTCGAAGGTGATGCCCTTGCCGACCATCGCCACCGAGGTCTTCGCCTTGCGCGGCGACCAGCTCAGGCGAACCAGGCGCGGCGGGCGGGAGGAACCGCGGCCGACGGACAGGATGCCGCCGAAGCCCTCCTTCTCCAGCGCGTCCTCGTCGAGCACCTCGACGTCCAGGCCGGCCTCCTTGCCCACCCCGGCCAGGATGCCCGCGTAGGAGGCGGGGTAGAGGTGGGAGGAGGGGGTGTTCACCAGGTCGCGGGCCAACAGCACCGACTCGGCGGTGATCTGCGCCGCGATGAACTCGTCCTTGTCCTCGTCCTGGTTTCCGAGGAAAACGACCGTGCCCACCGGCAGTGACTCCGCCTTCGGCTCCTCGCTGCGGATACCGGGGAAGTGGTAGGCGCCCAGCGCGACGCCCTCCACGGCGGCGGCGAGACCGAAGGTGCCCAGGGTGGTCACGGCGGTCTTCAGTCCCTGGAGGAAACGGGCGGCCGTGCCGGCGGCGCGGCGGACCGTCTCGTCGGTCACCTCCTCCGGATCACCCAGGCCGATGGCGACGATGGAGGCGGCGCCGACCTTCTCTGGGGCGGGGACGCGGGTGACCTCGTCCGTCTTGCCGGTCGCGCCCACGGCGGTGAGTGCGTTAAGCACGGCGCGCAGGGCGGTGTCGTCAAGCAGCGGAGAGGCCGGCAACTCCAGGCCCTCCTCGCCCTTGAACACGGGCAGAAGATAGACGTCCGCGTTCTTCGGGGCCTTCTTCGCCAGTTTCAGTTCGGGGCTGAGGCCTCGTGCCGGAAGTTCGAAGGTGGGTTTCGCCATGGGGTGAAGTCCTCTCGGTTGAAAACAATCATTCGGTGGCCTCCACCTTAACGACGACCGCACCCGGGCAGCCGGGGGCGTCCCGCCTCACGCGCGACCGGCGCAAACCCCGGTGTACCCTACTTGCCATGACGTCTCTCAATTTCACCGTGAACCGCACCGAGGCCCCGACGTCCCCGGAGGAGCGCGCGGAGATCCTCGCCAACCCCAGGTTCGGCAAGAATTTCACCGATCACATGGTCACCATCGACTGGACCGAGGACGCCGGCTGGCACAACGCCCAGGTCCGCCCCTACGAGGCCATCCCGATGGATCCCGCGACCACCGTGTTCCATTACGGTCAGGCCATTTTCGAGGGCATCAAGGCCTATCGCCAGCCCGACGGTTCCATCGCCACCTTCCGGCCGGAGTCCAACGGCGAGCGCATGCAGCGTTCCGCCCGTCGCATGGCCATGCCGGAGCTGCCGGTCGAAGACTTCATCGAGTCGATCCGCCTGCTCGTGGACGTGGACTCCGAGTGGGTGCCGGCCGCCGGTGGGGAGGCCAGCCTCTACATCCGCCCGTTCATGATCTCCACGGAGGTCTCCCTCGGCGTCGCCCCGGCGGACGCCTACCGCTACTTCGTCATCGCCTCCCCCTCGGGCGCCTACTTCACCGGCGGCGTCAAGCCGGTGTCCGTGTGGCTGAGCGAGGACTACGTCCGCGCCGCACCGGGAGGCACCGGCGCCGCGAAGTTCGCCGGCAACTACGCCGCCAGCCTGCTCGCCCAGGCACAGGCCGAGGAGAAGGGCTGTGACCAGGTCGTGTGGCTCGACGCCATCGAGCACAGGTACATCGAGGAAATGGGTGGCATGAACCTCATGTTCGTCTACGGCTCCGGCGCCGACGCCAAGGTGGTCACCCCCGCGCTGTCCGGCTCCCTCCTGCCCGGCATCACCCGCGACTCACTGCTGCAGGTCGCCCGCGACCTCGGCTACGAGACCGAGGAGCGGCGCATCTCCACCGACGAGTGGCGCGTGGCCGCCACCTCCGGCGAGATGACCGAGGCGATGGCCTGCGGCACGGCGGCCGTGATCACCCCGGTCGGTCGCGTGCTGTCCAACGACGGCGAGTTCACGGTCAACGACAACCGGGCCGGTGAGGTCACCAGGGCCATGCGCCAGCGACTGACCGCCATCCAGCACGGCGAGGCCGAGGACACCCACGGCTGGCTGCACACCCTCGTCCCCGCACAGGCGTCGGTGAAGTAGGCCCCACCCCCGAGAGACGCGACGACGGCCCCGGCCGGTGTGACCTGAGAACCAGGTTGCCGACCGGGGCCGTCGTGCGCCCGGCGCGAGGGGCGGTGTCCGCGCTGCCCCCGAACTACGGGGCGGTCTCAGGCCCCGGGGGGAACCGGAGTCTGTTCGGCGGCGGCGAACTCGTCCGCGGCGAGCTCGGCGGCCACGGAGATCAGCGGCAGCGCCGCGAGGGCACCGGTGCCCTGCCCGATGCGCATCTCCAGGGCGATCAGCGGCGTCAGCTCAAGTGCCTGCAGGGCGATCAGGTGCGCCGGTTCCGGGGTCAGCTGGCCGGCCGCGAACCAGGCCCGGGCCCCGGGGGCGAGCTTCTCGGCGACGTAGGCCGCGGCGGTGACGGGCGCGCCGTCGAGAAGCACCGGCGTGCGGCGTACCGCCGCCTGCGCGATGAAACCCACCAGCGCCACGAAATCCGGGGAGGAGATCGCCCGCAGCACCTCCAGCGGGCGGTCCGTGCACGTGCGGACGCGGAACATCGCGTCCCGCAGGGCGGTGACCTTCACCTTCCACACCTCGTCGGTGATGCCGGAGCCCGGGCCGACGACCGCGACCGGCTCCGTGCGGGTGAACGCGCCGATGACCGCCGCGGCAATGGTGGTGTTACCCACCCCGAGGTCCCCGGGGATCAGCAGGTCCGTACCGGCGTCGACCTCCTGGTCGACGATCGAGCGGCCGATCTGCAGGGCACGGTCGAGCTCGTCCCCGGTCATCGCGTCCTCGACGTCGATGGACCCGCAGGAACGCGACACCCGCTCGTCCCCGGACACGTCGTGATCGAGGGAGACGTCGACCAGCCGGACGGACGCCCCGGCGGAGCGGGCGAAGACGTTGACCGCCCCGCCGCCCGCGGCGATCTCAGCGGCTCGGGAGACGGAGGAGGAAGGATCGAGAGCAGAGACGCCGCGCTTGGCTACGCCGTGGTCACCGGCGAAGACGACGACCCGCGGGCGTCGCGGCGGGGTCGGCGGGTTCGCGCCCTGGCAGGCGGCGACCCAGGCCGCGACCTCACCGAGTCGGCCCATCGCCGCCCCGGCGAGAACCTCCCGCACCGCCTGGCCCGCCCGCTCGTCAGGGGCGGCGACGGGATCGAACAGCGAGGGGGACGTTTCCATGGAATCTCCTGGTCAGTGGGCGGGGGAGCGGGGCAGGTCCGACTTTAGTGGCGCGCCCGCCTAGGCCTGATCACCGATGGCCACACGCGGCCGCGGGGTACGCCACTTACGCGGCTGCGACGCACGGGAGTAGGCGTAGAAGCCCAGGCCGAAGCCGGTCTCGGTGGTGCCGGGGAACTTCGCGCGCGCGGCCTTGTTCACCGACCGACCCAGCCAGATGCCCTCCACGAAGAAACCGGCGATGATGACCATGCCGCCCAGCGACACGATGTTCGCCAGGGTGGGCAGCCACGAACCCAGGAGCATGACCACCAGCAGGGCGATGGCTACGGGCATGAGGAAGTTGCTGAAGAAACGGCGGGAGTCGATCCAGTCGCGCACGAAGCGGCGGACCTCGCCCTTGTCGCGCGGCATGAGGAATTTCTCCTCGCCGCGGTCCATGGCCGCCTGCACCTCCTTCTGACGGCGGCGGGTGTCCTCCCGCTCCTTGCGCTTATAGGCCTTCCACTCCTCCTTGGACATGGACTTCTTCAATTCCTTGCGCTTCGCCGCGGCCTGCCCGGCCGGCATGCCCGAGGGGTCGCGGATGATGCCGCGCTCGATCTCCACCTCGCGTCGTTTGGGCGTGGGGCGGCCCTTCGGCGGGGTGTAACCCCTGGGGAGCTTCTGCCCGGCGGCCGTGGAACCGGAAGCAGGCTGCGTGTCGGCGCCCGCGCCCGGGGTCTCCAGGGCTGAGGCGGGCTCGTTCGGGGAGTCATCGGATTTCTGCCAGGGGAGTTTCACGTTCATAAGGCTACAAGGCAAAACCCCGGGGGAGGGAATACGGGTCGGGCTCGCGGCGTTCTTGTTGTATGAGTCCGTCGAATAAGATGGAGCCGTTCCGTCCCAGCGCCGGGGGGCGCACTGTCCCCACCGGTTATCCACCCCTTACCCGCACGGTACCGTTCCTTTCCGAACGGGAGTAGGGTGGGCGACAACATAGGGCTTCTCCCGCGCCGCGGGGAAGTTCCTGGCGCACCAGAAGCAACACAGGCAAGGAGAACAACATGACTGCCCCCACCACCTCCAGCACCGGTGTGGTCCTCACCGAGACCGCCGCCGCCAAGGCGAAGGCCCTGCTCGACCAGGAGGGTCGCGACGACTTGGCCCTGCGTATCGCCGTCCAGCCCGGTGGTTGCGCCGGCCTGCGCTACCAGCTCTACTTTGACGACCGCGCCCTCGACGGCGACAAGGCCGAGGAGATCGGCGGCGTTCGTCTGGTCGTCGACAAGATGTCCGTGCCGTACCTGAGCGGTGCGCGCATCGATTTCTCCGACACCATCGAGGCCCAGGGCTTCACGATCGACAACCCGAACGCCGGCGGGGCCTGCGCCTGCGGTGACTCCTTCAACTAGTCCTCAACACCCCCGCTGTTCCGGCGTCCCCTCCCCGCACTGGGGGAGGGGACGCCGTTTGCGTTCCCTGGGGGACCTGCCCCGAGTGGCGGGAGTTCCACGAACCGGGGCAGTCAGCCCGTCGGCGTGTGGATGCTCCGGCACGGGGAAACCCCCAGGCACAGCTGCAGTTCAAGAATCAGAGCTGGACCGGGTAGTCCTTCTGCTCGATCTTCGGGTCGATGCGCTCCTCCACGAAGATGCCGTGCCAGATCATGAAGGCCAGCACGGTCCACAGGCG
>CAYSIP010000156.1:0-6567 GCA_964431055.1 uncultured Corynebacterium sp.
CGACGCCGAAGATCTCAACGTCCAGGGTGACCGGCTTGGTGGTGCCCTTGAGGGTCAGGTCACCGGTGACGGTGCCGGCCGTCTGGTCCTTGATGTCGAAGGAGGTGGCGGTGAAGGTCATCTCCGGGTGGTTCTCGACGTCGAAGAAGTCCTCGCCGCGGACGTGGCCGTCCCGGTCGGCGTTGCCGGTGTCCACGGAAGCCGTCTTGATGGTGGCGGTGGCGGAGGCGTTCCCCGGGTTCTCCACGTCGACGACGACCTGGGCCTCGAACTCCTGGAAGTTGCCGCGCACCTTGGTGACCATGGCGTGGCGGGCCACGAAGCCGATCTCAGTGTGGGTCGGGTCGAGGATCCAGGTTCCGTTGAGGTTGCTCATTGTGATGCTCCTAAAGAAATTTGTGGGGTTTTTCGTTGTGGCGGGGAACGGGTCGCGTCTCCCACCCTGCCTGCCGGATCATGTCGGTCCCCGGCGGACTGACAACCACAATACCAAAAGTTTGTGATGTGTCAACATGGGGCGTGATGGCGCCTTTCCGCTCCGCCAGGGCGCCTCTGAGCCGATCTCGTTGATAACGAATCGGAATAAAATCTGAATCGAAACGTGATCATCGGTTCGGATCCCGAATGTACCCGGACTATCATTGTTGATATGACTACAGAAGTGCGTTGGCTCAACGACGATGAACAGTCGCTCTGGCGCCTGTTTCTCGCCTCCACCAGAAAGATCGACCGTGCCATGGACGAGACCCTTCTCGCCGGCAGCGACCTCTCCACCTCTGAGTTCTCCGTCCTGGTTTCGCTCTCCGAGGCGGAGGATCAGTCGTTGCGGTTGCGCGATCTCTGCGGCCAGCTCGAGTGGGACCGTTCCCGGACCTCCCACCAGATCACCCGCATGGAACGGCGCGGGCTGGTCTCCAAGCAGAAGAGCGAGGGGGACGCCCGCGGCGTGGTCGTTTCCCTGACCCCGGAGGGACAGCGCCGGCTGGAGCAGGCTGCACCGGAGCACGTGGAGAGCGTGCGCCGGTTGTTCTTCGACCACCTGTCTCCGGAGATGGTGCCGGTGCTGCGCGAGTTCATGGAGAACGTCCTGGCCGTCGACAACGTGCCTGGTGAGCCCGGTTTCACCGGCCGCCTCCTCAACCCGGCGCCCGGCACCGCCCGGTAGCTCCCCCCCCCGGGGCGGGTCGGGGGAAAGTTCAGGGTGTGACTGGGGGCTTCACCTGATGTGCTGGCGGGGGTGGCCGCGCGAGAATGGACTCATCACGATGAATGTCTACCGCCGACCAGGCCTCCAGGAAGGAACCCCGTCATCATGACCGACGCCAGCCACCCCTTCAGCACCGAGAGCGTTCCCTACCGGCAACGCCGTCTCGCCCGTTCCACGTCCGACCGGTGGGTCGCCGGCGTGCTCGGCGGCATCGCCCAGACCTATGACTGGAACCCGACCCTGGTGCGGCTGATTTTCATCGCCTCCGTACTCCTGCCCGGGCCGCAGTTCCTCGCCTACCTCATCGCCTGGGTGATCATGCCGTCCCGTTGACCCGTCGCCACCCGTCTGTGACCGCCGCCGACGCACGTCGGCGGCGATCTACGTACCGTGGGGACCGGAAGCCGCCGACCGCGACATCCCCTGCTCCGGCCGGCGGACACGGACAGCGCCGCATGCGGCGCGGAAGGAGACAGACATGGCTGACAACAAGCGCGTGGTCATCATCGGCGGACACGGCAAGGTCGCCCTGCTGGCCGCCCCCAAGTTCCGCGAGGCCGGTTACAGCGTCGATTCGCTCATCCGCAACCCGGACCAGCGGGCCGAGATCGAGGAGCACGGGGCGAACCCGGTGCTGCTCGACATCGAGTCCGCCACCGTCGGCGAATTTCTCGGCGCCTTCAAGGGTGCGGACGCGGTGGTGTTCACCGCCGGCGCGGGTGGCGGCGATCCGGCCCGCACCAATGCGGTGGACTACGAGGCAGCGGTGCGTTCCATGGACGCGGCCGAGCAGGCCGGGGTCAAACGCTACGTGATGGTCTCCTATGCCACCGCCGACATCGACGTCGACCGGGTGGACCCCGACCACAAGTTCTACGCCTACGCCAAGGCGAAGCACGACGCCGACGCACACCTGCGCGGTTCGAACCTCGACTACACCATCCTCGGCCCCGGAATGCTCACCCTGGAGCCGGCCAGCAGCAGCATCCGTCCGGTCGACCGGGAAGGCAAGATCGACGGCAATGATCCGGGCGAGGGCGAGTCCAACACCTCGCGGGAGAACGTCGCCGAGGTGATGGTCCACGTCATCGCGAACAACGCCGGTGTCGGCGAGAAGATCAACTTCTACGACGGCGACACCCCGATCGTGGAGGCGATCAAGTAGCGGTCATAGCAACCCAATGGCGACGGCCCGTCCTCTCCCTGACAGCAGGGTGAGGGCGGGCCGTCGGTGTTCGGCGGAAGCCGGGTGGCTAGTAGTCCAGCGCGTCGGTGGCGTTGGGGTGCGTGGCCAGCGGGGTGAGCTTGACGTCCATGTACTTGAACATGGGGAAGCCGGCCATGATCTTCTGCAGCTCCTCGTTGTCCGCGACGTCGTAGATCGAGTAGTTGGCGTACTCGCCGACGACGCGCCAGATGCCCTTCATCTTGCCCTGGCTCTGCAGGTTGCCCGAGTACTCCTTCTCGCGGACCTGGAAATCAGCGATCTGCTCGGGAGTCAGGGACTCGGGGAAGTGGACGTCCATACGGGCCAGAAACAGCATGTTAAAGAAGACCTTTCACGTGGCGAACAAGTGTGCATTAGGGAGTCTATCGCCAAAATCAGGGGAGTGGGGGAGGTTGGAGCTGCACCTTCCCCTGGGGTCATCCCTCAGTTCAGGCGGGTCGCTCGGATCACGGCGTCCCGCAGCACCTTCTCGCCGCCGTGGGCGTGGATTGTGCGGGCGGATTCCGTGGCCGCGTCGATCCGCCAGGGGGCGCCGCTCTCCTCCAGAGCGGCGGTGATATCCGCCGCGGTGACGGTCGCCTCCGCCGGGCGGTGGGTATCACCGTGCCCGTGGCCGTGAGCATCGTCGGTGTCGGTGCCGGGCAGGTGGCCCACGATGAGCAGGCTCCCGCCGACGGCCACCCACCCGGAGATGCGCCGGTAGAACTCGGCCTGGGGGATGGTGGGGTGGGCGTAGCAGGTCAACACCAGATCGAAGTGCCCCTCCGGTTCCCACGTGGTCAGGTCGGCTTCGATCCAGGACGCCCGGTCATCCACCCCGGCCTCCTCCGCCCGGCGGGCGGCCGCCTCGAGGGCGTGGGCGGAGATGTCCGCGCCGAGAACCCGCCAACCCTGCCGTGCCAGCCACACGGATTCGGCGCCGGCGCCGCATCCCGCATCCAGGGCCGTGCCCGTGGGCAGGCCCCGGGCATGGTCGATGAGATGCGGGTTGGGCGGCATCCCGGAGTCGTGCGCCCTGGCCGGGGTCCAATGCTGCTCCCAGTAGGACTTGTCGAAGTCGTGCATGCGGTTCTCCTGTTCGGTGGTGCGGTGCGGGAGCGGACAGCGTGGCACGACGGGATCAGGGATGGCAATATTTATTGCCGAACGGCAAAATGGGGGCATGCCCCCTGACCCGGCCGATGAAACTGCCAGCGCTCTTGACTCCGTCGGTCCGCGCCTCAAGTGGCTGCGGGAGCGCCGCCGCCTCACCCTTACCGCCCTGTCCGGACGAACCGGGATATCGGCGAGCACCCTGTCTCGCCTCGAAACCGGCCACCGGCGCCCCACCCTGGAGCAGCTTCTCCCTCTGGCGAAGGAGCACGGGGTCACCCTCGACGAGCTTGTCAACGCCCCGCCCACCGGCGATCCGCGGATCAACCTCCGGCCCGTCGCGGGCGGGGATGGCTCGGTGATTCTCCCGCTGACCCGCAGACCGGGCGGTATTCAGGCCTATAAGTTCATCCTCCCCCGCGGGGAAGACCGGCAGGCCCCGAACCTGCGCACCCACGAGGGCCACGACTGGTTCTACGTCCTCAACGGAACCCTGCGGCTGGTGGTCGGGGAGCGGGATCTTCGTCTGGTGCCCGGAGAGGCGGCGGAATTCGACACCCGGACCCCGCACTGGTTCGGTGCGACGGCTGACGGGCCGGTGGAGTTCCTCAGCCTCATCGGCCGGCAGGGTGAACGTGCCCACGTGCGCGACCTCGCACGGGGCGGGGAATGACGATGCCCTGGCACATAGCGGGGCTATGTGCCAGGGCATCTGGTGGTGTCCCCGACAGGATTCGAACCTGCGACCTTTGGTACCGGAAACCAATGCTCTAATCCACTGAGCTACGGAGACGGATGTCCACACCGGGAAGTTTCCCGGGCTGACAACGATGAAATTCTAGCATGCCCCCGGGAGCGGCACCTAAACCGCCCCCGGCAAGTGGGGTGGCTGCCCGGCTACGCGAAACCGGGGAGGTCGGTGACCTCGGTGCGCCCGGTGCGCAGGTACTCGACGACGGCCTCGTCGACGGCGGCGTTGCCCATGCCGACCTGGCCGTGGCCCGGACCGTGCACGGTGATCACGTGGCTGCCCATCTGACGTGCCAGAGGGGCGGCGTCGGCGTAGGGGGTCTGCGGGTCCCCGGTGGACTGGATCTGCAACGGGCGGGTCTCCAGTCCGGAACCGTCGATGACGGGCGCGCCGGCCACCGCGGGGGCGCCGGAGCAGGCTGCCCCGGAGCTGAACTGGTGGCTGGGCGCGCTGAAGATCTCACCGGTGACGAAGTTGGTCCACGCGTAGGGCAGGATGTCGGCCGGGTTCGGGGCGACCTGGTTTTCGTTGCACATGATCAACCGCTGCATGTTGATCGAGGTGACGAAGTCTTCCTGCGTCTCCTCATCCATGGCTGCGAGGCCCTCCGGGATGGGCTGGCTGCCGTTGATGATGCGGGCGAGGGCGTCCCATTGCGTCGGCATGGGGATCATGCCGCGGGTGATGCCCAAAGTGGGGGACTGCGCCTGGACGGAACCCGGGTTCATCGCCTGAGAGGACAGACCCTCCACCTGCACCCGGGCGCCGCCGGTGGCGGTCATGATGTCGGCGGCGGCCTGCCCGGCCCACTCCAGGCCCGGGGGGACGTCACCGATGCGGGCGGGCGGCGGGACGACGGTGGGGTTGGTGCCGGATTCGGCGACCACGCGCGCGGACCACGCCTGGTAGACGGCCAGTGGGGTGGTTCCCAGGCCGTAGACATCGTTGCGCTCGGCGACCCAGTTGAGGAAGTCATGCAGGGCGCCGAGGTAACCGCCCTCCTGGGCGTCCATCACGCCGTTCCACGCCTGGTTCGGGTCCATGCCGGAATCCAGCACCACCTTGTCGGTGTGCTGCGGGTACTTCGAGGCGTAGACGGAGCCGAGGAAGGTGCCGTAGCTCAGGCCCATGATGGAGATGCGTTCCTCATCGAGCGCGCGGCGCACCATCTCCCAGTCCTCAGCGGTGTTCTCGGTGGTGAGGCTGGCGGTGTAGCCAGGGGTGCCGATCTCGCAGGAGTCGCGGACGAACGCGCCCTCGCGGGTGACGATGTCGATGTCGGAGTAACCGGGCGCCAGCTCGTTGCACTGCACCGGGGTGGAACCGGGCAGGCCGCGGGGCTGCACGGCCACCCGGTCCCACTCGGAGGTGACCCCCTCGGGCCAGGCCATCGCGTCGGGGTTGCCGAAGTAGCTGTAGGCGTCGCCGCCCGGACCACCCGGGTTGCCGAAGAGCGTCCCGCGGAGGTTGGCCTGGTCGGTCGCCGGAACGCGCACGAAGCCGACGCTGATCTGTGCGCCGTCGGGGTCGGAGTAGTACGTCGGGACCTGGATGCGGCCGCAGTCGGCGGCCTCGTCGGTCACCTGGGACGGGCACTCCTCCCAGGCGATCTCGGGTCCGGTGGCGGTCTGCGCCTGGGCCGGGACGGCGGCCATCCCCAACACCATCAGTGCGGAGGCCACCGGGGCCACGTAGGAGGCGGGCGTGCGACGTGCTGAGTGCATCGGCGTGCGGGCTTTCTCTTCGGCGACGGCGGAAGTCATCTCCTTGAATGTATCGGTGCGGGTCACATCCCGCGCGGGGTTGTGGGCGACCACCCCCGGGGAAGGGGAGGGACGGGGATGCTTGCGTCGTATTCCACCTCGGTGCGTGGGGACGCCACTGATCCCGCTAGAATGTGCTGCCATGACACCTGCAGATCTCGCCTCCCTGATCAGGGAGACCTCAGCCGACGTGCTCACCGCCCGCGACCTCGACACTTCCGTGCTGCCGGAGTCAGTGACCGTGGAGCGCCCCCGCAACCCCGAGCACGGTGACTACGCCACCAACCTGGCGCTGCAGGTCGCCAAGAAGATCGGCGTCAACCCCCGCGAACTGGCCGGCTGGCTCGCCGAGGCGCTCGCCGCCGATGACTCCATTGACGCCGCCGACGTCGCCGGCCCGGGCTTCCTCAACATCCGCCTCGCCGCCGCCGCGCAGGGTGACATCGTGGCCAGGATCCTGGCCGCCGGGGGGAAGTTCGGCCACTCCGATAAATACGCCGGCACCACGATCAACCTGGAGTTCGTC
>CAYSIP010000157.1:0-6555 GCA_964431055.1 uncultured Corynebacterium sp.
GGTTTCGACTTCGTATATTGAGCCAGGGGAAGCGTGCCGGTGCAGGCTGAGGACCACCGTGAGCGTCGCAGCAAAATGATAAGCGCCGAGAACACTCAGCGCGACTACGCCCTCGCTGCCTAAGTAGCGACCGCGTGTCTGTCAGACCGGGTTTGCCTCTGACCCGGATCCTGGCATCGACTAAGGGGCTTGCCGGTCGGCCGCGTCAGCGGGGTCGACCGGGACACCTACCGCTGACTGGGCCCATCATCCGGAACGAGTTCGTCCGCGCCGGAGGGCCGAGTAGAGATCCAGCGCGAACTGCGCACGGAGAAGCCCTGGCGAGGTGACGAAGGACCCGGGTTCAATTCCCGGCAGCTCCACCGAGGAAGACCCCCTGACTGTTTCCGCAGTCAGGGGGTCTTCTTGTTTCGCCCGGGGCCAGACGCTAAGGTAACCATCGCCTAGGATGAGTATGCGTCAACAATTAGAGGAGTCCTGATGTCCAAGCTGTCCAGCCTTTTCCTCCGTGGAATCTCCGGTGTCTACATCGCCAACTCGGGCGTCGGGAAGATCGGCATGCCCGCCGAGGCGTCTGCGGGAGTCCAGCAGTACGCGGCCACCGGCGTGCCCTTCGTCAAGGCCATCCCGGCCGACAAGTTCGGCACCGTGCTCGGGGTCGCCGAGGTCGGACTGGGCGCCCTGATGATGGCGCCGTTCGTCTCCAACCGGGTCGCGGGCGCCGGTATGACCGCCTTCTCCGCCGGCCTGCTGTCCCTGTACTTCGCCAACCCGGAGAACACCCACGAGGACGGCATCCGCCCGACCGAGGAGGGGCTCAGCCTGTCCAAGGACTTCTTCATGCTCGCCATCGGCGGCGGCCTGCTCTTCGCCGACGGGGACAAGAAGGCGAAGAAGAAGTAGCTCCGTTCACCGGTTCCCTCACCCCGTAAGTGGGTGTGAAACCCCCGATGCCCACGCGGCGTCGGGGGTTTTGTGATGCGGGGGTGCCTGTTCGGGGGGAGGGTGGAGCCCCCGGGTTTCCCGGGGTTTTCCCTGGTATTGGATCAGGGGGTGGTTCTTGAATCCCAGGTCAGTGTTGTGGCGGCTTGCGGGTGGATCCGGAATGGTGTTGTGGGCTACATATTTCCAGGTAAGGTGACCCAAAGCTAACTGACCTGCGGCTAGGCCAATGAAGTACCTTCTGACCTCGTAATTTGGAGAAACTATCCCTAATAGGGCCAAATTATTCTAAGGATAGGGTTGGCTCACCCCGGGGGTTAGCCTGTACACTCCTCGCTAAGGATACCCTTACCTAATTGGGGTGTCTCCTTTTTGTTCGGACCGTAAAGGAAATCATGGCAAAGATTCGTTACACCCTCGCTGCTGTCGTCGCCACCGCCGGCCTCGTGCTCGGTGCTTGCAGCTCCTCCGAGGAGACCACCTCCGAGGAGACCACGGCCGCGGCCGTCGAGAGCTCCACCCTCACCGTGGAAGACAACCACGGCACCCAGGAGATCTCCCTGCCGGTCGAGCGTGTCGCCGCGACCGACAACCGCAGCTTCGAGGTTCTCTCCGACTGGGGCGTTGAGCTCGTCGCTGCCCCGGTCCAGCTGGTGCCCTTCACTGTCGAGGGGTACAAGAACGACGACAGCATCATGGACATCGGCAGCCACCGCGAGCCGAACCTTGAGGTGCTGACCGCCGCGGAGCCGGACCTGATCGTCAACGGCCAGCGTTTCCGCTCGCACTACGAGGACATCACCAAGCTGAACCCGGATGCGGCCATCGTCGAGTTCGAGCCTCGCGAGGGCGAACCCCTGGACCAGGAGCTCAAGCGCCATGTGACCGAGCTGGGCAAGATCTTCGAGAAGGAGGGTGAGGCTGACCAGCTCGTCGCCGATTTCGAGGACGCCATTGAGCGCGCCAAGGCCGCCTACAACCCGGAGCAGACCGTCATGGCCGTCAACGTCTCCGGTGGCGAGATCGGTTACATCGCCCCCAGCGTCGGCCGCACCTTCGGTCCGATCTTTGACCTGCTGGGTCTGACCCCGGCTCTCGACGTCGCCGACTCCACCGATAACCACCAGGGGGACGACATCTCCGTGGAGGCCATCGCCGAGTCCAACCCGGACTGGCTGCTCGTGCTCGACCGCGACGGTGGCACCAACACCCGCAGCACCGACGAGTACACCCCGGCCCAGAACGTGATCGAGGAGAACGCCGCGCTGCAGAACGTGACCGCCATCCAGGAGAGCCGCGTCGAGTTCGCACCCGAGGACACCTACACCAACGAGTCGATCATCACCTACACCGAGATCCTCAACCAGCTCGCCGACGCCTTTGATGCCGCCGGAGAGAACCAGTAGCAACACCAGGTATCTCGGGTGAACCAAACCCCGAATCGGTGTGACCCGGTGCCGTACACGGCCCCGGGTTCGCTTCGTGAAGGGCGTAGCTGAGACACTGAGAGAAGACAGGTAGGGAAGGAGCGGCGATGACCGCGACACAGCCGAGGGAGTCGCGCAGCGCGCGGACCCGAGGACAGCTTTTCGACTGGAGACTACTGCTGGGGCTGCTCGTCGTTATCGGACTGCTCGCCGCCAGCCTCTTCGTCGGCCAGTACGACATCCTCAACTCCGATGACGGCTGGCAGATGTTCGCCATCACCCGTATCCCGCGGACCATCGCCCTCGTGCTGGCCGGTGCCGCCATGGCGATGTCCGGCCTCGTGATGCAGCTGCTGACCCAGAACCGCTTCGTTGAGCCGACGACCACCGGCACCACCGAGTGGGCGGGCCTGGGCCTGCTGTTCGTGATGTACTTCATCCCGGCGGCCACCATCCTCGATCGCATGATCGGAGCCGTGGTCTTCTCCTTCATCGGCACCATGGTCTTCTTCGCGTTCCTGCGCCGCGTCTCCCTGCGGTCCTCGTTGATCGTGCCGATCATCGGCATCATGCTCGGTGCCGTGGTGAGCTCCGTGTCCACGTTCTTCGCGTTGCAGACCGACATGCTTCAGAGCCTCGGAGTCTGGTTCGCCGGTTCCTTCACCTCCGTGATGCAGGGTCAGTACGAGGTCCTGTGGATTGTGCTGATCGTCGTCGTCGCGGTGTTCTTCTTCGCCGACCGGCTCACCGTCGCCGGCATGGGCGAGGAAATCGCCACCAACGTCGGACTGAACTACAACCGCATGGTGCTCATCGGCACCGGACTGATCGCGATCGCCACCGGCGTAGTCACCGTGGTCGTGGGCAGCCTGCCCTTCCTGGGGTTGATCGTGCCGAATATCGTCTCGATGTTCCGGGGCGATGACCTGCGCTCCAACCTGCCGTGGGTCTGCCTGGTCGGCATCGGCATCGTCACCGTCTGTGACCTGCTCGGCCGGACCATCATCGCCCCGTTCGAGATCCCGGTCTCGGTGATCCTGGGAATCATCGGTGCGGTCGTGTTCGTTTCCCTAATCGTGAGGCAGCGTCGTCATGGATAAGAAATTTGACCGTTATGTGGACCGGATGGTCGACGAAGCTGCCGCCGAGGGCGTCGAGAACTACCTGCGGGAAGAACCCGCAACCGCCCATCATTTCGAGCGCGTCGAGGAATCCTGGCCGACGACCTCCGCCAAGCCTGAGAAGGGGCGCAGCGCAGGCGCCTTCCAGACCAAAAAGGCCGCCCGCAAGTACTGGATCTTCCTGGGCGTCATGTCCGCCCTGGGCCTGGTCTTCGCCTTCGGACTACTGGCCTGGGATAACCCGATGCCGTTAGGCACGGAGCAGTTCTGGCTGATCGCAGAACGCCGCGCCGACGCCGTGATCGCCATGGCGGTCGTGGCGATCTGCCAGGCGGTGGCGACCGTGAGTTTCCAGACGGTGACCAACAACCGCATCATCACCCCCTCGATCATGGGTTTCGAGTCGCTCTACACCGCGATCCACACCTCCACCATCTACTTCTTCGGAGCAGCGGGTCTCATCGCGGCCCGCACGATCGACACCTTCATCGTTCAGTTGGTGCTGATGGTCGGACTGTCGGTCCTGTTGTACTCATGGCTGCTGACCGGCCGGCACGCCAACATGCACGCCATGCTGTTGGTCGGCATCATCATCGGTGGTGGTCTGGGTTCGCTGTCCACGTTCATGCAGCGCATGCTCACCCCGAGTGACTTCGACGTGCTCACCGCGCGTCTGTTCGGCTCCGTCAACAACGCCGATTCGTCCTACTACCCGGTGGCGATCCCCCTGGTGATTGTCGCGGCGGGACTGATCTTCCTCAACTCCCGCAAGTTGAACATCCTTGCGCTCGGCCGGGACACCGCCACCAACCTGGGCTTGAACCACAAGGTTCTGTCCATCGGCGTCCTGGTGCTTGTCGCGGTCCTCATGGCCGTGTCCACCGCGCTCGTCGGGCCGATGACCTTCCTCGGTTTCCTGGTGGCAACCCTTGCCTATCAGTTCGCCGACACTTACGATCACCGTTATCTGTTTCCGATGGCGATAGTCACTGCCTTCGTGGTGCTCACGGGGTCATACTTCGTGATGAACCACATCTTCTACGCCCAGGGCGTCGTCTCCATCATCATTGAGCTCGTCGGTGGCTCCGTGTTCCTCTTCGTCATCCTCAGAAAGGGTCGACTGTGATTACGCTGACCAATGTTCGTAAGGAATACAACAGCGAGGTCGCCATCGGCCCCGTCAATCTGGAGATCCCCGCCGGTGGCATCACCGCTCTCGTGGGCCCTAATGGTGCGGGCAAGTCCACATTGCTGACGATGATCGGCCGCCTTCTCGGCATGGACGACGGGGACATCAAGGTCGCACAGTATGACGTCACTACGACCAAGTCGAAGGATCTGGCCAAGATCCTTTCCATTCTTCGCCAGGAGAACCACTTCATCACCAAGCTGACGGTGCGTCAGCTGGTTGGTTTCGGACGCTTCCCGTACTCCCAGGGTCGTTTGACCGTCGAGGACGAGAAAATCATCTCCCGTTACATCGACTTCCTGCACCTGACGGAGCTGGAGGGCCGCTACCTCGACCAGCTCTCCGGCGGCCAGCGCCAGCGCGCCTACGTCGCCATGGTCCTGTGCCAGGAGACGGACTACGTGTTGCTGGACGAGCCGCTGAACAACCTGGACATCGCGCACTCCGTCCAGATGATGAAGCACCTGCAGTCCGCCGCTCAGGAATTCGGCCGCACGATCATCGTGGTCCTCCACGACATCAACTTCGCTGCCCGCTATGCGGATTTCATCTGCGCGGTCAAAGCCGGGAAGATCGTCGAGTTCGGAACGCCCGAGCAGGTCATGCAGGATCACATCCTCACCGACATTTTCAACACTGACGTCAAGGTAATTGACGGGCCGGATGGTCTGCTGGCCTGCTATCACTAGTCCCATGACTAATTGGCTCGATCGACATCAGGTGCTCCTCTACCTGGTGTCGATTTTTATTGGACTGGTTGCCTCCGTCTTTCCGGGAATCACGGTGTCTGACTCGGCGGTCAGTCCCGTCCTGGGGTTGCTGCTCTTTGCGACCTTCCTTTCAGTGCCTCTGACCCGACTGAAGATCGACCTGCGTTTCATCGGGGCACTCGGAGTGCTGAATTTCGTCATCGTTCCGATCGTGGTCTGGGTGCTCACGCTTCCGTTGCGCGACGATGCCGTGCTGCTCACCGCAGTGCTTCTGGTCCTGCTTGCTCCGTGCATTGACTACGTCATCGCCTTCACCGGCCTGGCCGGTGGGTCCCGGGACCGGCTCCTGGCGGCCACCCCTCTTCTGTTGATCGTCCAGATGCTCCTGCTTCCGTTCTTTCTGTGGTTGTTCATCGGACCGGAGGTCTCCGGGGCGATATCCGCAGGTCCGTTCCTGGAGGCCTTCGTGTTCCTGATCCTGCTGCCGCTCGGGGGAGCCTGGCTCGTGCAGGTGATGGAGGAACGTTCCCGTATCGCCCGCGGAGTGTCGGCTGCGGCCTCGGGAGGGATGGTCGTGTTGATGATGGCGACGTTGTTTGTCGTCATCGCCGCGCATGCCGAGGGAGTGGGGGAGAGGCTGACCGGCCTGGGGCAGGTCGTAGGCATCTATGCGGTGTTCGTTGTGGTCATGAATCTCCTCGGGGCAGGGATATCGCGGATCTGTGGTTTCGGCCGCGAGGACCGCATCGCGCTCATCTTCGCCGGAGTCACCCGCAACTCGCTGGTGATTCTTCCCTTCGCCCTCGCCCTGCCGGCCGGATTTGAGATAGCCCCGATCGTGGTCATCACTCAGACGCTGGTCGAACTTGTGGCCATGGTGGCCATGGTTCGGATCCTTCCCGCAACGATCGGAAGAAAGCGGGCTGAACTGCAGATTTGATTTTGATTCCGGGTCTGCGTACATTGAAGGACGTCGCCGAGAGCAGGTAGCCGAAAGGTTACTAAGTGAAAGCGACAATGAACTTCAAAGGAATGAGTTGACGAGTTCAGCTCAATCGGGTAAGTTACTTCAAGCCGCTTAAGACGGAAATTAGAGAATGATTTCAGTCCGGGTGTGCTGATGTTGTGTGAGAACTCAATAGTGTGCCAATGTACTTTTTATAGTC
>CAYSIP010000158.1:0-6477 GCA_964431055.1 uncultured Corynebacterium sp.
ACGCGGCCTGGTGCAGGCCCAGGCCCAGGATGGCGGCCAGGAAGGGGGTGATCAACGTGCTGGTCTCCGCGTCGACCACGGTGATGCCCGTGAACGGGACGTGCAGGGTGATGCGCTCGTAGAGGTAACCGATGTTGTACCAGAGCAGCAGCTGGACCAGCAGCGGCGTGGACCGGAAGATCCACGAGAAGGTCCAGGACACCCCGGACAGCAATGGGGAGCTGGACAGGCGCATCAGGGCGAGGACGAATCCGAGGACGAATCCGATGACCCCGGCGATGAGCGTCAGCTCCAGGGTGTTGAACAGTCCGACCAGGATGGATTCGGCGAAGAGCCAGGCCGCCACGACGTCCCAACCCCAGCGGGGATTGGTGGCGAATGACCAGGCCACCGCCAGCACCAGCAGGGCGACCAGGGCCGTTCCCACCCAGCGTCCGGGACGTCGTACCGGTTTGATCCGGTAGTCCGTGATGGACCGTCCCTTCTCAGCCGGTGAGATGGGTCCGGTGGCCGCCACCGCAGTGGACGTCTCCCCCGTTGTTCCGCTCCGAGAGCCCATGGGGGCACCGCCTTTCTCGAGTTCCCGGCCTCCGACTTCCCTGCCGAGGCCACATACCAACACAGTGATAAACCGATCAGTCTGTAAAATTAGACTAGCTGGTCTAGAACAGGCTAGCCTGTTGGGCACACCAATGTGCAACCCGGGTGGTGGCCCGCGGTCGGCCACCACCGGACATAAGGAGTAGGGATGTCGGAACCGCTCAAGCGTCTGCTCATCGTCGGAGGCGGCCCCCGGGCCACGGGAATCCTCGAGCGCATCCTGGCGAACACGGACCTGCTCGACAGACGCCGCCTCCACATCGACATCGCCGACCCGCACCAGCCGGGTGCGGGCCGCATCTGGCGTCCCGATCAGAGTCCCCTGCTCCTGATGAACTCGCACGCCGAGGACGTCACCGTCTTCACCGACGACTCGGTGACCTGCGAGGGACCTGCCCGCCCGGGCCCGTCGTTGAGCGACTGGGCGAAACTGGTCCGGAGCGGTGTGATCACCCTGCCCGAGGGCACGGAGGACCTGCGGGCGGAAATCTCCGGGCTGCACGCCAAAAGCTTCGCCTCCCGGCGACTGCTCTCCCAGTACCTGAGCTGGTTCTTCCGGGAGACCGTGGCCGCCCTGCCCGACCACGTCACCGTCACCTCCCACCCGCTCCTGGTCACCTCGCTGACGGAGCACCACGGCGCCGACGGCGGTTACACGGCCCGGTTATCGGATGGCACGGTGCTCCGGCCCGACCTCGTCGTCCTCTCCCTCGGGCACACCGACGCGGCACAGGACGACCGGTCCGGGGCCCACCTGGACTTCGCACGGCGTCACGGGTTGTTCTACTGCCCTCCCGCGCAGTCCCACGAACTCGACCTCTCCCCCGTCCGTCCCGGCCAGGACGTCCTCATCTCCGGCATGGGCCTGGCTTTCATCGACGTGATGGCCCAGCTCGGGGAAGGCCGCGGCGGGACCTTCCACCCCGACCCGCGCCCCGGGCAGCCTGACCGTCTGCGCTACGAGCCCTCCGGCCTCGAACCGTGCATGTGGGTCGGTTCACGCCGTGGCGTGCCCTACCACTCGAAGATCAGCTCCCAGCTGCGCGGAGAGACCGACCCCACGCTGCAGTTCATCACCCCCGAGCTGATCAACGCCCTCCCGGAGGCGATCAACTTCCGGGAGCACGTCCTTCCCGCCATCATCGCGGAGTGCGAATGGTTCGTCTACCGGGAGATCCTCACCGGCCACCCCGAATGGTCGGTGATGAGCTGGGCGGAATTCGCGCCGGAGTTCCGGGCGGCCGTCACCGCCGGGTCGGACCGTTCCGGGTTGATCGCCGCCGCCGTGCCCGACGCTTCCCTCCACCTCGACCTCGCGCGGATCAACCTGCCCTTCGCCGGTCGCTACTTCGCCTCGCTGGAGGAGGTGGAGGAGGCCCTGGTGGACTACGTCGAGGAGGACCTGCACCTGCGGACCTCCCCGGAGCATTCCGAGACCCAGGCACTGTTCCTCGCGCTCCTGTTGATCCACATGGAGCTGGCCCGCCTCCTCCCGGTCGAGCGCCTCGACGCCCCCTCCCGCCGGATTTTTCCCGATCGCTGGCAGTCCTTCTTCAGCCTGGTCGACTCGGGCCCACCACCGCATCGGCTGCACCAGCTGCTGGCCCTGCACCGTGCGAAAGTCCTCCGCTTCCTGGGCCCCGGCACGGTCGTACGCGCCGACGGGCAGACCGGCCGGTTCACCGCCACGAGCCCCCATTCCCCAGTCACGGTCGACACGCAGGCCTATATCGACGCCTTCCTGCCCCCGCAGGTCATCGAAGGAACCGCCAACCCCCTGCTCGCACACATCACCGCAGACGGCCTCGCCCGCGAGCAACGGGTCGACTCCCCCACCGGCTCGACGGGCACCGGTCGCATCGAGGTCAGTCCGGATCATCACCTGCTGCGCCCCGACGGTTCCCCCCACGCCCGGATCTGGGCCACGGGCCCCACCAGCTCGGAAATCCCGCTGGGCGCGTTCTCCCGCCCGCACACCAATGCCGCCCCCTTCCAGCGCAACGACGCCATGGCCCGGGACATCCTGCGCACCGTCCTGGAACGGCACGGTTCCAGGGCATTCAGCGGCGCCACGGTGGGCTGAGACAACGACAACCCCACCGGTGCAGTCGAAGCTGCACCGGTGGGGTTGGTTGACCGGGGCCCTAGAACAGGGCGCTGGCCATCTTCGTCCGCGCGGTGACCACCCGGGGGTCAGCGGCGTCGAACAGCGCGAACAGCTCGAGCAGACGGTCCTTCACCCGGGTCTTATCGTCCCCGACCTGCATGGTCAGCAGGGCGATCAGCCGGTCGAAGGCCTTCTCGGGCGCGCCGGCGACGATCTCGGCGTCCGCGGCGTCAAACTGCTTGTCGACGTCCGTCGGGTCCGCCTCCGCAGCGGCCACCGGGTCGTCGGTGCGTCCGACCGGGTCGAGCCGCTTGAGCAGGCGCGCGGTATCCCGGGCCTGGGTGATTCCGGTGTTCCCGGGATCTTCGGAGAGGATCTCCTCGTAGATGGCGATCGCGGCGTCGAAGTCCCCGACGTTGAGGGCGGAGGTCGCGGCGTCGAGACGCGGATCCTCCGGTTCCGCCTCCGCGGCCTGCCCACCGTCCCCGGCGTCGAGGCCCTGCAGCTGCGGGCCGACCTGCTGGACGAGAGCGTCGACCCACTGGCGGACCGATTCGCGCGGCTGGCCGCCCTCGAACTTGGTCAGCGGCTGCCCGGCGGCGAGCGCGATCACCGTGGGCAGACCCGTCACGCCGAAGGCCTGCGCGATCTCCGGGGTGACGTCGGCGTTGACGTAGGCGGCGAGGAAGGAGAGTCCACCTTCGGCGGCCAGCGCCTCCAGGTCGGTCTTCAACTGCTCGGAATCGGGGCTGCGCGGCGTGCCCACCAGGACGACGACCGGCACCTGCAGCGAACGACGGATGACGTCCTGCTCGAAGTTCCCGGTGTCGACGGTGAAGAACGGTTCCACCGCCACGGGCTGGCCGCCGTTCTGACTGGCGCGCTGTTCCTGCTGCTGACGTGCCTCCGCGCGGGCCTTGATCTCCCCGAGATCGACGGCGCCGGAGATATGACGGCTGGGCCTGGTCATCTATTCCCCACCTCCCAGACGCTTCTCCACAGAGGCGACCTTCTGGGTCAACTGGTCCGTGTGACCGGGGCGGATATCAGCCTTGAGGACGAGGGAGACCCGCGGGGACACGGCGAGGACGGCGTCAGTGGCCTCCTTGACCACGGCCATCACCTCGTCCCACTCCCCCTCGATCAGGGTGAACATGGCGTTGGTCTCGTTCGGCAGGCCCGAGGCCCGCACGACCCGCACGGCCTCGGAGACGGCGTCGGCCATCTCCGCCTGCGAGTTCGGCGTCTCGGTTGGGGCGACGGAAAAAGCGATGATCATGAGGCCCACGTTACCCGCGTGGACTCAGCGGCGGTCCCAGCAGTGCCGGTGCCAGTGCCGCCGATCCTCCGCACCCCGGAGAGAATCTTTCGGCCAGGCGACGATGTGGGCCACCCCGGGCGGGATGTTCTGGTTGCAACCGGGGCAGACATAGAACTTCTGCGCCGCGTGCGAGCCCATGTGCCGGAACAGGTAACGCTGCCCGAATGTCCAACCCGGGCCGTCGGTCTCCTGCGTGCCGTAGAAGGCCGCCCCGTCGCGCGGCAGCTCGCGCGGCTGGGTCCGCTGCTCTCGACGGCCGCCGGCCCCCCTGCCCCGTGAAGTGCGATTTCTGCGTGGCATCTAGAACAACCGCAGCTCGTTACTCTCGACGCCACGCAGCGCCTGGTAATCCAGGGTCACGCAGCGGATGCCCCGGTCCTCGGCCAGGGTACGGGCCTGCGGTTTGATCTCCTGGGCGGCGAAGACCCCGTGCACGGGCTTGAGCAGCTCGTCGCGGTTGAGCAGCTCCAGGTAGCGGGTCAGCTGCTCGACGCCGTCGATGCCGCCGCGGCGCTTGATCTCCACGGCGACGGTCTGGCCGTCCCGGTTGCGCGCGAGCAGGTCGACCGGCCCGATCGCCGTGGGAAACTCCCGCCGGATCAGGCTGTACCCCTCGCCCAGGGTGGTGATGTGTTCGGCGAGGAGCTCCTGCAGGTGTGACTCCACACCGTCCTTGACCAGGCCCGGATCCACGCCCAGCTCAAAGGTCTTCTCGTGGTGGATCATCGCGAGGGTGATGCGCAGCTGTTCACCCTTGGAGTTCTCCACGATCCACAACTGCTCCCCGGTGTCCTCCCCGTCCTCGTCGGTGATCGGCGACTCGGTGAGCGTGCACGGCGGGGTCATCCAGTTGAGCGGTTTGTAGGCGCGGTCATCGGCATGGATGGAGACCGAACCGTCGGCCTTGATCATCAGGAGTCGGTCCGCCATGGGCAGATGTGCCTCCAGGCGGCCGACATAATCAACTGTGCAACGGGCGATGACGAGACGCATGCACCCCAGGGTATCCGAGCTCAGTTCCGTCCCCGGCGGCGGGTGATCTTCTCCCTCAGGGCATGATGATCGACCCGTTCCTGGCGGGCGTCGGGCGCGGATTCCACCCAGGCGGTCAGCGCCATCACCCCACGGCGGTCCAGCGCCATCTCGCAGTGGAGGTCACCCACGGAGATCTCGAAGATCGACAATTCAGAGGACATGAAGCCCTCCTCCTGGGCGGTCTTCTCCCGGGCGCCGTTGAACTCCACAGACCGGCGGTGGAACACCAGGTCCGCCATCGGAGAGATGGAACGCAGCTTGAAGTACTCGAGGTCTTCCCCGTTGTACCGGATCGTGCCATGCCGCCAGCCGTGGGCGCCGGAGGCCGGCAGGCGCCGCAGGATGACGCTGGTGCCCCGGGATCTCAGAGTCAGAAAACGCCATGCTGCGAGCAGCATGGCGAGAACGGCGAGGACGATAAGGATCCACATCACGATATCCACGGCACGCTCCTTGTGTTCATCTCCATTCCCTGACGGGGATGGCGGTCTACCCTGGCGGGCGGTTGGCCGTCATCGGAGAGGATGGTTAGCTGCCGAGTCTAGCAACCGGGAGGCCAGCGCCAAATTCCGTGAATGAAATTGAGGCGGGGAGCGGGAGGCGGAAAAGACGACGCCCGCAGGGCGGCCCCCGGGAAGGGAAACCGCCCTGCGGGCGTGTCGAGAGAGGAAGAGGAGAAGGACGTGATGCCTTGCCCGTCTTCAGCCGGAGACCGGGCCGATCAGGCCTGGGTGTTCCGGCGGACGGCGCGCAGACCGGCCTCGGCTCGAGACCTGGTCAGCTCGTCGTCGTCCTGTGCGTCGGACTCGGCGACGGAGGTGTCGACCTCGTCAGCCCAGACCGCGTAGTCCGCGAGGATGGTGACCTTCTCCGACGAAACGGAGAGGAAGCCACCCTGGACGGCGGCGACCAGCTTGTCACCGTCGACCGGGCGGATGGTCACGACACCGTTCTCGACCAGCTGGCCGAGCACGGGTTCGTGGCCGGGCAGCACGCCGATCTCACCCTCGGTGGTCTCTGCGGTGACGATGGTGGCCTGTCCCGACCACAGCATGCGCTCCACGGAAACCAGTTCCACGGTGATGTCAGCCATGTGCGTCTCCCTACTTCTCGGTCATCTTCTTGTACGCGGCCTCGACGTCGTCCAGGCCACCCAGACCGTTGAACGCCTGCTCCGGGTAGTGGTCGAACTCGCCGTCGCAGATGCGCTCGAAAGCGTCGATCGTGTGCTCGAGCGGGACGTAGGAGCCCGGCAGGCCGGTGAACTTCTCCGCGACGAAGAAGTTCTGGCCCAGGAAGCGCTCCAGACGACGGGCGCGCTGGACGGTGATCTTGTCCTCTTCGCCCAGCTCATCCATACCGAGGATGGCGATGATGTCCTGCAGTTCCTTGTTCTTCTGCAGGATACCGATGA
>CAYSIP010000159.1:0-4740 GCA_964431055.1 uncultured Corynebacterium sp.
CGCACCGCTTGTCGACGATCGCGGACGTCGACGTCATCGTCACCCTCAGCGGCGGCGAGGTCGACGAGATCGGCTCCCCGGATGAGCTGGCCGCCTCCGGGGGCATCTACTCGGAGCTGTTGAAGCTCACGGCCTCGTCCTCGGCCGCCGACCGCGCCCGGTTGAAGAAGTTCGGCTTCGTCGCCGACGGCGCGGACCACCAGGAGCACGGGGACGATGAATCCAACTCCGGGGTTTCCCTGGCCGCCGACTAACCTGTCGGGTATGCAGTTTCCCAGCCTCGACGACCTGAAGAACCGCCGGACCCGCAAATGGACCGTCTACGGGGACGACGTCCTGCCCCTGTGGATCGCCGAATCGGATTTCTTCACCTCTCCCCCGGTCAAACAGGCCATCCGGGACGCGGTGGAACGTGAGTCCTTCGGTTACACCCCGGCCACCTCCGACCTGCCGGAGGCGCTGTCCGATTTCTACGCCGAGACCTACGGTTGGCGGCCGGACCCGGAGATGGTGGTCGCGGTGCCGGACGTGGTGCGCGGCCTGCTGCTGGCCATCCAGTACATGACCCGCCCCGGTTCGTCGGTGATCGTGCCGGTGCCGGCCTACCCGCCCTTCCTCGAGCTGCCCGTCACCGCCGGGCGCGAGAAGGTCGAGATCAACGCCTACGACGGCCTCGACCTCGCCGAGATCGAGGAGGCGTTCGCCGCCGGCGCCGGCTCCATCCTGCTGTGCTCCCCGAACAACCCGCTCGGTTACACCCTCGGTGAGCAGTTCCTCACCGACCTGGTGGCCCTGGCCGACCGTTACGACGCCCGCGTGCTCGTCGACGAGATCCACGCACCGCTGGTCTTCGAGGGCCGGCACATCGTGGCCGCGGGTCTGAGCGAACAGGCCGCGAAGGTGTGCGTGACCGTCACCGCCACCTCCAAGGCCTGGAACATCGCCGGTCTGAAATGCGCCCAGATCATCTTCACCAATCCGGCGGACAAGGAGACCTGGCGGAACATGACGGGGGTGGCCAAGGACGGCACCTCCACCATCGGGGTGTTCGCCGCCGCCGCCTGCTACCGCGACGGCGGTGAGCACCTGGCCGGGCAGTTGGCCTACCTGCGCGAGAACCGCGACTGGCTGGTCGAGGAGCTGCCCAGGCGGATTCCCGGCCTGCAGGTGAGTAACCCGGAGGCCACCTATCTGATGTGGCTGGACTTCTCCGGCACCGCCATCGGCGACGAGGTCCATCCCGGGGCGTGGCTGCGCCGCAATGCGAAGGTCGCGCTGAATGAGGGCACCACCTTCGGCACCGGCGGCGAGTACTGCGCGCGCCTGAACTTCGCCACCTCCCGCGAGATCCTGGCGGAGGGCGTGAACCGCATCGCCGAGGCCATCGCCCAGGTCGACGCGGACTACTGACCGCCACCGCCCGGGAAGCGGCGGCGTCGACAGGAGTGCGCGGCTGTGCGCTCTCCGCCGCCCGCCCGGGATTTTCCTTAACCCCACAAGTGTGTGCCGCTTCACATGGGCTCCTGCAGGCCCGGGCGTTCTTCCCTACCCTGAATGACATGACCGACACACCGCACCGTGATGACCGTCCCGCCAGCCGCCGGACGCCCGAGCCCCGCCCAGGACTGTCCACCGGCCCGCTCGACGCGCCCGCGGGCATGTCCGAGGATGACGGCCAGCAGCCACCCCTGCAGAGCGGCGCCACCGAGGCCGTTCCCGAGGCGGGCCCCGGCCTGTCCACCGGCCCGCTCGACGGGGCGGACCCCGACGGGGCCCGTGCCGCCCGCCCGGCGGTCGACGCCGAGGGCCGCATCATCGAGCACGAGGCCGAGGAGTTCGAGACCCCCACTCCCGCGCCGGGTGACGCGCCCTGGGAGCGGCGGAACCTGGAGTGGTACAAGGACGCCGTGTTCTACGAGGTGCTCACCCGCGCCTTCTACGACTCCGACAACACCGGCACCGGTGACCTGCGGGGCGTGACCGAGAAGCTCGATTACCTGGAGTGGCTGGGCGTCGACTGCCTGTGGCTGCTGCCCTTCTACGACTCCCCGCTGAAGGACGGCGGTTACGACATCCGCAATTTCCGTGAGGTGCTGCCGGAGTTCGGCACCGTCGACGATTTCGTGGAGCTGGTCGACCAGGCCCACCGCCGTGGCCTGCGCATCATCACCGACCTGGTGATGAACCACACCTCCGACCAGCACGCCTGGTTCCAGGAGTCCCGCTACGACCCGGACGGCCCCTACGGTGATTTCTACGTGTGGAGCGATGACCCGGAGCTCTACAACGAGGCGCGGATCATCTTCGTCGACACCGAGGAGTCCAACTGGACGTGGGACCCGGTGCGCAAGCAGTACTACTGGCACCGCTTCTTCCACCACCAGCCGGACCTGAACTACGACAACCCGGTCGTCCAGGAGGCGATGCTCGACGTCATGCGCTTCTGGCTGGACCTCGGTCTGGACGGTTTCCGCCTGGACGCCGTGCCCTACCTCTTCGAGCGGGAGGGCACCAACGGCGAGAACCTGCCGGAGACCCACCAGTTCCTGCAGAAGGCGCGTTCGGTCATCGAGGCGGAGTACCCGGGGCGGGTGCTGTTGGCGGAGGCGAACCAGTGGCCGCAGGACGTCGTCGAGTACTTCGGCGACACCCCGGAGGGCAACGAGTGCCACATGGCCTTCCACTTCCCGCTGATGCCGCGCATCTACATGGCCACCGCCCAGCAGTCCCGCAAGCCGATCTCGGAGATCCTCGCCGACACCCCGGAAATCCCGTCGACCGCCCAGTGGGCGATCTTCCTGCGCAACCACGACGAGCTGACGCTCGAGATGGTCTCCGAGGACGAGCGGGCCTTCATGTACAAGACCTTCGCCAAGGACCCGCGGATGAAGGCGAACGTGGGCATCCGCCGCCGCCTGACCCCGCTGCTCAACGGAGACCGCAACAAGCTTGAGCTGCTCCACGGCCTGCTGCTGTCCCTGCCCGGTTCCCCGGTGCTCTACTACGGCGACGAGATCGGGATGGGCGACAATATCTGGCTCTATGACCGCGACGGGGTGCGCACCCCGATGCAGTGGTCGAATGACCGCAACGGAGGGTTCTCCAAGGCCGATCCGGAGCGGCTGTACCTCCCGCCGATCATGAACGACCAGTACGGTTACCAGATCTACAACGTTGAGCAGCAGATGAAACGGGAGAATTCACTGCTGCAGTGGATCCGCGCCCAGATCCACATCCGCAAGCAGTACAAGGCCTTCGGTCACGGTGACTACCGGGAGATCTACTCCGCCAACGAGGCGGTGCTGACCTTCCTGCGCCAGTACCGGGACGAGACGATCCTGTGCGTGAACAACCTCTCGGACCGCCCGCAGGCCGTGACCCTGCACCTGCCGGACTTCGGCGGCGTCATCCCGCGTGAGCTCTCGGGTGGCATGCCCTTCCCCGTGGTCGACAGCGAGCATCCGTGGACGGTCACCCTGGCCCCGCACGGGTTCTTCTGGTTCGACCTCTCCCCGGAGGAGCAGTGATGGACAACCTCGCCCGCATGCTCGCCGACGCCCGTTTCTACGGCGCGAAATCCGAGGCGATCGACTCGGTCGACATCGTCCGCGAGGCCCCGGCGGCCGGTGGCACCCTGATGATCCTGCGGGTCCACCACGGCGGGCGGTCCGACCTGTACCAGGTGCTCGTCGACGCCGCCGGACACGACGTCCTCGCCGACGCGGAGGTCGCCACCGCCTACGGCACCGCCCTGGCCGCGGGTTCGCCGGCCGGCTTCGGCCGGATGCACGGCGGCGTCGGCCAGGAGGGGGAACTGCGGGGCCGGATGATCTCCGGCGAGCAGTCCAACACCTCCCTGATCTACTCAGCGGAGGGCACCGACCGGCTGATGGTCAAGGTCTTCCGCCGCCTGGAGGCCGGCGTCAACCCGGACGTGGAGCTGCTCTCCGAGATTCGGGAGTGCGCCAACATCGCCCCGGTGCGCGGCTGGGTCACCGAGGAGATCGACGGTCAGACCCACGTGCTCGCCATGATCCAGGACTTCGTGCCCGAGGCCGAGGACGGCTGGAAATACGCTCTCGGTTTCGCCGCCATGCGCGCCAGTTTCGGCGCCGAGGCGGAACTGCTCGGCCAGGCCACCCGCGCGGTGCACACCGCCCTGGCCGGGGCCTTCCCCACCGAGGACGTCCCCGGGGAGCACCTGGCCCGCGACCTCGAGGCGCACCTCGACCAGCTGCTGGAACGCGCCCCCGTGCTGGGGGAGTTCGCCGACGCGGCCCGCGGGCGCTACCGCGCCCTGGCGGAGGGCACCCACCCGATCCAGCGCATCCACGGCGACCTGCACCTGGGCCAGGTGCTGCGCACCTCCGAGGACTACGTGCTCATCGACTTCGAGGGCGAACCCGCCCGGCCCCTGGCCGAACGCCGCCGCCCCGACTCGGCGCTGCGCGACGTCGCCGGAATCATCCGCTCGATCGACTACGCGGCGCACTTCCACTCCCACTCCGGGACCGACGGCCCGGCCGAGCCCGCCGCATGGGCGGCCGACGCCAGTGGTGAATTCCTCGCCGGGTACGGCGTGGAGTCCTCCCCGCTGCTGGACGCCTACGTCCTCGACAAGGCCCTCTACGAGGTGGTCTACGAGACCGACAACCGGCCCGGCTGGGTGGACATCCCGCTGGCCGCGGTCAAACGGTTGCTCGGTTAGGTCCCTGGCGCGCAGCCCGTCCGGGTCGTCCG
>CAYSIP010000159.1:4840-6350 GCA_964431055.1 uncultured Corynebacterium sp.
GCAGGGGTGGGGGCGGGTGGTCAGGCGGTCTCCCTGGCTGGCGACCCGGTCCGGCGGTGCCACCGGACCCCCTCGACGTGAGGGCGGAGAGGATCTACGTTTAAGTCATCCTGCCCCGCGCATACCCCGGAGAGGCCGCGGCGCCGGCGAACGGTCGGCGCCGGACAAGGCGAGAGGGAGCTGCCTCATGAGCCGGATCGTCGTCTGCACCATGCTCAGCCTCGACGGCTGCACCGAGGGCCGGGGCGGCGACCTCATGGCCATGCCGTTCGACGACGCCTTCAATGAATTCATCGCCGACCGCGCCCGCGCGGCGGGCCACCTTCTCTTCGGCGCCACCACCTACCGCGGCATGCCGGGGTACTGGCCGAAGCAGGTGGACAACCCGGATGCGACCCCGCCTGACCGCTACCTCGCCTCCCGCTATGCGGGTGATCTCCTCGTCACCGTGGTCTCCGACAGTCTCACCCGCCGGGACATGGACCCGGTGACGCCTCCTGCTCGACGCCCCTCTCAGCCCACCGCCCGGCGGACCAGCTCGGCGATGGTGTGCGCCGCGGCGTCGGTGAGCTCGGTGACCGCGAAGGACGTGGCCCACAGGCCGGCCTCGTCATCGAGCCTGGCCTCGGGGGTGAATCCGAACGTCGAGTAGCGTTCGCCGTCGGCCTGGCCGCTGCGGAAGAAGCACACGACCTTCCCCCGGTCCGCGTAGGCGGGCTGCCCGTACCAGAGCTTCGGCGCCAGATCGGGCGCGGTGGCGGCGACGATGGCGTGGATGCGTTCGGCCACGGTGCGGTCGGTGTCGGCCATCCCCTCGATCTTGGTCAGGACGTCGAGTTCCTCGGCGGCCTTCTTCCCGCCCCGGGGGCGTTGCGCCTCCTGCCGCAGCTCGGCGGCGCGCTCCTTGATCGCGGCGCGTTCCTGCTCGGTGAATCCTCCGACGTGCGTGGTCATGGTCTTCCTGCCTTTCCGGATCTGATGGTGTTCGTCGTCTCCGACGCTACCTGCGGTCCCGATGGACGACTTCTCGAATCCTGACCGTTCAGGGAGGGCGAGATCTGGGACAATGGGGGCATGGCAGGACGGGACGAGGAAGAACAGCGTCTGCGCGACATCGTCGTGATCCGGCGCGTGCGGGACCGGATCGACCGGGAGTACGCGCAGCCCCTGAACGTGGAGGCGCTGGCCCGCGGCGCGTACCTGTCGGCCGGCCATCTGAGCCGGGAGTTCCGGCGCATCTACGGCGAATCCCCCTACTCGTACCTGATGACCCGCCGCATCGAGCGCGCCATGACGCTCCTACGCCGGGGCGATCTCAGCGTGACGGACGTCTGCTTCGAGGTCGGGTTCTCCTCGCTCGGCACGTTCAGCACCCGGTTCAGCGAGCTGGTCGGTGTCCCACCGAGCGTGTACCGACGCGACCATTCGCAGGCCATGGCGGGCATCCCGGCGTGCCTGGCCAAGCAGGTGTCCAGACCGGTCAGGAATCGAGACGCGCGGCGACCCTGAC
>CAYSIP010000160.1:0-6317 GCA_964431055.1 uncultured Corynebacterium sp.
GGTGGCGATGGAACGCTCGAACGACGCCCAGGTCAGCAGTGCACCCATGGCGATGATCGGCTCGGGTCGGGTGCCGTTGTTGTAGGGCAGCCAGAACGCCAGGAACACCAACGCGGCGGTCCAGTGGGCCACCTGGCGGCCGTTGATCTTCGCGCCCAGGCGCGGCAGGATCTCCCGGGACAGGACGAACCAGATGACCAGGCCGGAGATCAGGGCGGGCAGGCGCATCCACACCGAGGCGGTGGACACCTGGCTGAACAGCGCCAGCATGTCATAGAACGGAGAACCGAAGGGGGACTCCGGCACGCCGAACCAGCGGTAGTAGTTGGCCATGTATCCGGCGTTCTCGGAGACCCGGGCCATGGTGAGGATGAACCCGTCGTCCGAGGTGTTCGCACCCCAGATGTGCCAGAAGACCAGGACGAAGGAGACGATTCCGTCGAGCGGGCGCAGTCGCCACCAGCCCTGGGGCAGGAAACGGCGGGTGGAGCGACCGTCGAGACGGTCCATGCGGTGCAGGCACCACAGGGAGACCAGCAGCAGCGCCAGGCCACCCCACATGGCGATGGACTTCAGCGCCGACGGGGTGGAGGTGAAGCGGGAGTTGATCTCCACCCCGACGTCCAGGCCCGCGGCGGTCAGCGACGCGACGTTCTCCGCCGAGTCGTCGAGTTCGGTGTACACGCCGGTGACCTGGGGCCGGACATCCTCCTCGATGATTCCCTCGTAGGGCTCACCGTCCTCGTCCTCCGCGCCGGGGATCACCGCGGTCGTCGCGTCCTCGGTGGAGGTGATCTCCAGGACCGCGCCGTCAGGCAGGTCCGCGACCTCGTCCTCCGTCAGTTCGAGGGGAACCTGGTCGCGGACGACGACGTCGAGCCCACCGTCGGTGGAGCGCACGAACAGGCCACGCGAGGTGGCGTCCGTGGAGTCGGCGGGCAGCGTCGACAGCAGCAGCGTCTGGTCGTCCCGCAGGCCGTCGATGGCCTCCTCCACGGGCACGGCGGCCACGAACTCCTCCGGCGCATAGGAGACCAGGGGAGCGTTGACGCTGTTGAGGCTGTCGTTCTGCGGCCAGCTGAAGGAGGACTGGGTCTGGTTGACCGGCAGGAACGGCAACAGCACGAAGAGGAGGAATCCGAGGATGCCGGAGACGATCGCGAGGTTCTTCACCCAACCCGGGGCGGTGCCCAGGGGAATCGCGGTCTTCTTCGGTTTCTGCTGATCGGTCATCACGGCGGTTTCAGACACAAACGGAGAGTTTACGTCAGAGTCACTGCTTGTCACGGCTCACCACCACGAAAGGCCCGATCTGGGAGACATGCCACATCGAGGGGTCCTCGGTGAACGGCTCCGGATTGAAGAACAGTCCGCGGAAACGGACGTTCGGGTTGTTGGGGAAGATGTCCTCCGCGACGTGGGTCTTCCAACCCTCTTCGGTGTCCTCGACGTCACCGCGGAAGATGAACACGTCCGGCTCCCGCCAGGGGACTTCCGCCAGGGCGGCGGCGAAGGCCTCCGGCTCGGCGAGACCCTCCCAGGAACCGCTGGCCCATTCCTCGATCGCCGCGTTGCGGACGCCGAATTCACCCAGCGGGTTGGCGTAATGGCTCGTGAACGCCTGGAAACCGAAGTAGGGGTAGTAGGACATGAAGTTCGCCTCGTCGGTGAGAACGACGGTCTCCGTCGGTTCGTATCCGTGGGAGCGGATCTCGGCGTCGACGTCCGCGTAGTGGCGGGCGGTGTCGGGCGCGTACCGGTCGGCACGTTCACCGTAGCCGTCTGTGTCAGAGTAGGCGTGGTCGATGCCGTTCTCGTTGCGCACCGGGATGGACTGCGCGTAGTGCAGTCCGGCGCCCAGCAGCACCACCACCATCACGACGGTGATCCTCCTGCTCA
The DNA here is from genome assembly GCA_964431055.1 of uncultured Corynebacterium sp. GTDB lineage: Bacteria > Actinomycetota > Actinomycetes > Mycobacteriales > Mycobacteriaceae > Corynebacterium. The sequence continues at coordinate 1,900 of CAYSIP010000160.1, forward strand.
TTCGCGGGGTGAGGCGGTCCGGGTAGAACCGACGGATGCCCACCAGCCGCAGCTCGGCGAGCGCGAGCACGCCGGCCGTCGTCAATTGCAGGGCGATCAGCGAGCTGATGCGGAAACCGAGCAGGGTGGTGCCCGCCAGGGAGGCGACCATGGAGGCGATCGTCCAGGCGTAGAAGACGACGGTGGCGATGCCCAGGGAACGCACCTCGGGATCGTGGACCCGGACGATGAGGTAGAGCAGGCCGATCAGGCACAGCACCCCGATGATCGAGGGGGCGAGGAACGGCAGCGGAATCTGCGCGCCCTCCGGCGGAAGGTAGTTGGGGGCGGTGGCGCCCGACTGCGGATGCCCGGTGAGCACCGCCCAGAAATAAGGTCCCCACGCGAGCAGGGCGAAGAGGATCGAACCGATTCCGATGGCCAGCAGCCTGCTGAGGGGGACCCAGCTGCGGCGGGAGACGACCGCGCCGATGGTCGCCAACACCACGACGGACAGGGCGATCACGCCGGTGAACAGGGTGTACATGGTCGCCGAGGCGCCGAGGAAGATCGCCACGCCGGCGGAGGCGTACCAGGAGCCGCGCAGGGCCCGGTAGGCCAGGATGACCGCGGCCGGGGCGCCGAGGGCGATGATGGCGCCGTAGGGTTCCTCCGGGGTGGTCACGAGCACCACGCACACGCTGACCACGGCGATGGCGGTCGCGACGGGCAGGGAACCGGTCAACCGCTGCCACACGGGCACCAGCAGGCAGGCGACTGCGGCGATGGAGACCAGCGCCCACGGCTGGTACACCTCCCAACCGGGGATGCCCAGCAGGTTGGCCAGACGACCGCCCAGCCAGAACCACCCGATGGGGTAGTAGGAGGGCATGTCGATGTAGTTCATGTCCTGGTTGGCCAGGGTGGTGGCCATCCGGGTGAGGAACTGGGTACGGAACCCCTGGTCCACCTGCAACCCGTCCAGGTACAGCCGGGTCGACGACAGCGGGATGGCGGTGGTCGTCACCACGAGCGCGGCGGGGGAGAGGTAGCAGAACAGATAGGTCAGAATGACCCGCCAGCGCGGCCGGCGCACCTGCAACGGCGGGACCGGCGGCGCCGCGGCATCCCCGTTGGCGGCCCGCAGATGGGCCATCCGACCGGTCTGACTCTCCCGTCGACTCATGTCCGCGCGGTGCTCGTCGAACAACCAGAGCGCCACCAGCACACCGAGGATGATGAGCACCAGGGCGGTGCCGGCCGTGGCCAGACCGCGGGTGACCATGGAGGTGTTGAAGGCGGGCAGGCTCGTCTGCTTGAGCACGAGCCAGCAGAGCAGGGTGAACGCCCCGCCGCCGAAGGTCGCCGCGAGAAGACCGAGCAGCATCTGTCTGCGGCCGGGCAGGTCAGTGGTGTAGGGCTCCACGGATGAGGTGCGCAACGGGGCGGGCGAGGTCGTCCGTTCCTCCACGCGCTGCGTGACAGCGGGGTCGGCGGGGGTGGTCATGCCGGTTAGTCTCCCATACGGGCTAGCTGGGCACGCAACCGTGGAATCGGCGCGGGCCATGGTGGGAGGTGACGCGAGGGGGTGATGGCACGACCCCCACCGCGACCGGAGCGCCTGTCGACGCCCGTGGTAGCGGCGGCGGCGGCGGTGAAGATGGCGTCAGCCGATCAGAACGGCAGCTTGCGGAAGATCTGCCGCGGAATGACGGTGAAGGCGGCGGAAACCAGCTGGAAGGCGGGGTGGACGAAAATGATGTCCTTACCGTCGAGCACCGCCTTGACGGTGGCCTGGGCGACGTCCTCCGGGTTGACGGTCAGCGGCGCGGCCTTCGCCTCGGCCGACATCTTGGTCCGGACCTGGCCGGGGCGCACCACGAGCACGTTGGCGCCGGTTCCGCTCAGGGCCTCCCCGAGTTGGGTGTAGAAGCCGTCGACGCCCGCCTTGGACGCGCCGTAGACGAAGTTGGAGCGGCGCACCCGCACCCCGGCGACCGAGGACAGGGCGACGATGGTGCCGTGACCCTGCGCCTTGAAGCGCTGGCCGAGCAGCACACCCACGGAGACGGGTCCGGTGTAGTTGATCTGGGCGGAGGCCACGGCCTTGGCCTGGTCCTGCCACAGCTCCTCCTGGTCGCCCAGGGTGCCGAAGGCGACGATCGCGACGTCGACGTCACCGTGGGAGAAGGCGGCGTCGACGGTCGCCGGGTGGGAGTCGAAGTCGGTGGCGTCGAAGTCGATGACCTCGACCTCACTGGCGCCGGCGGCACGGACGCGTTCGGCGGCGGCGTCGATACGCGGGGAGTCGGCGCGTGCGGCCAGCATCACCCGGGCGGGACCGCGGGAGAGGAACTCGTCGACGATGGCGAGACCGATCTCCGAGGTGCCGCCGAGGAGCAGGATGTTCTGGGCCTGGCCCACTGCATTGAGCATGGTTGTCGGGTTCTCCTTAGTTGAGTTCGAGGCGGCGGGACATGTCGGAGGCGAAGACCCCGGTGGGGTCGATCTCGTTGCGGGTCTTCAACCAGTCGGCCATGCCGGGGTACATCTGGTGGAAGTTCTCCGCCGAGGTGCGCGACTCCTTGGCCAGGTAGAGACGGCCGCCGAACTCCATGACACGGCGGTCCAGGTCGTCCAGCAGCTCATTGAGACCCGGACGGATGGGGAAGTCCACGCACACGTTCCAACCCGGCATCGGGTAGGACAGCGGGGCGCGGTTGCCGGGGCCGAAGAGCTTGAACACGTTCAGCGCCGAGTAGTGGCCGGAGGACTGGATGTCGCGGATGATCTCCTTGAACGCCTCCACGGCCTCGGTGGGCACCACGAACTGGTACTGCAGGAAGCCGGCCTTGCCGTAACCGCGGTTCCACTCGCCGATCAGGTCCAGCGGCTGATAGAACTGCGTCAGGTTGTTGACCTGGTTCCGCGCCGGCTTGCCCATCGCGTAGTACAGCTCGCCGATGGTGTTCAACGTCAGCTTGTTCATCGTCCAGGACGGGAAGATGTCCGGCACCTTCATCAGCTGCGGGGCGTTGAACTTCAGAGGATCCTTCGCCAGCTTCGGGGCGAGCTCCTTCAGCTGATCCAGGGTTGCGAGGTTGCCGCGCGAGATCGTGGCGCGGCCCAGCTTCGGGGCCGGGTTGATCGCGTCGAACCAGGCGGAGGAGTACTCGTAGTTGACCTCCGAGCCGTCCGAGTGGAAGGCGATGGTCTCCTCGAGGTTGTCCGTGCGGTCGGTGTCCGCGATGAAATAGGCGGTCTCCGTCTTGGTCATGCGGATGCTCGCGCGCAGGATGATGCCGGTCAGGCCCATGCCGCCGACGGTCGCCCAGAACAGGGTGCCGTCCGGATCGTCCGTCGAACCCTCCGGCTCGAGGTGGAGGATCCGGCCGTCGGCGACCAGGAGCTCCAGGGCCGTGACGTGATTTCCGAAGGAGCCGGCCGAGTGGTGGTTCTTGCCGTGGATGTCCGGGCCGATGGCGCCGCCGATGGTGACCTGGCGGGTGCCGGGCAGGACCGGCACCCACAGGCCGTAGGGCAGCGCGGCCTTCATCAGCTGATCGAGGGTCACGCCACCGTCGACGTCGACGATCGCCGTGTCCGGGTCGATCGAGTAAATCTTGTTCAGCGGCTGCATGTCGACGACCAGGCCACCGCCGTTCTGCGCGGGGTCGCCGTAGGAGCGCCCCATGCCACGGGCGATGACGCCGCGACGCAGATGGGTGGGCTTGTCGGCGTTGTCTTCGGCGACCCGCTTGACGGCCGCGATGATGGTCTCCACGTCCGGCGTGGCCAGGACGTGTGCCGTGGACGGGGCGGTGCGGCCCCAGCCTGTCAGGGACTTTTCAGTGGTCTGCAGTTCCATCTTCTGATTCTTTAGGTCGACGGACGTATGCGGGCGCATACGAATACGGAATACCTGCCTGAGCTTACCCACGGCCCTGACCTGACCGTGGAGCGAAGGCCGTGGACTCACTGGAGAGGGAGCCCTCGGCCTTGAGGGCCGGGACCGGGGAAAGGCTTTATGCATGATTCTGGCCCCCGAATTGGCTCTTGTTTCCAAGAATTAGTTTCCTCAGAACCTTGAAGAAGCCTGGATAGAACTGTAAAAAGATCTCAATTTAATTGAACCGGTAACGCTCTTAAGGTCCGGCGCGATAGGGGATCGCCTGACGATTTGTGCAAATTATGAATAGGGCCTGAAAATCAGCTGGCAGAAATGTGGTTCTCACATTTACCCTTCGGGAGCTGCTTTATGCAGTCGTCAAAGGGGTGGTTGCGGTGACCAAGGCCGCTGTTGACCTGCGCAAATAAGATATGGAATGGCGGAATCGCCCCCGAATTCGGGTAAGTGGTCTAGGCGGCTTTGGTGTGCCACTTCCGGCGGTAAGTGTCCGAAAGTGGTGGTCGGGATCGGAAAAGGTCGGAACTGAATA
>CAYSIP010000161.1:0-6242 GCA_964431055.1 uncultured Corynebacterium sp.
CGGCGCGGAAGGAGTCGAAGTTGGCGGTCGAGGTGTTGCAGAACTCGGTGTTCTGGTCGACGTCCACGGAGTCGTAGCTGCCGGATTCGGTGACCACGATGACCATGCCCTCGTAATAGACCATGCGACCGGCCGCGATGGTGATGAGCATGCCGACGAGCGCGAGGTGGAAGATGAGGTTGGCCAGCTCGCGGGTGTAACCGCGTTCGGCGCTGAGCGAGAACGCGCCCGCCCGGTCCTGCCCCGGGGTGTATTCGGCGATCTTCCACCGCTTGAGCAGGCGGCGCGCGTGGTCGGTGACCTCGGCCATCGGCTTGTCGATGGTGCCCGCGGCATGCAGGGGCAGCCGCTCGAGGCGTTTCGGCGCGCGGGTCGGTGGAGTCTTCATCGCCTTGTAATGGTCCCAGGACCGCGGCAGGATGCAGCCGATCAGGGATATCATCAGCAGCATGAAGATGGCGATGAACCAGGTGGATTGGAAGACGTCGAACAGCTGCAGCCGGTCGTAGATCTCCGCGATCCGGCCGTTGTTGGCGATGTATTCGTTGACGTTGGTTTCATTGAGGCTGCGTTGCGGCAGCAGTGCGCCCGGGATGGCCGCGATCGCCAGCAGGAACAGCAGGACCAGTGCGGTGCGCATGCTGGTCAGCCAGTGCCAGGCTTTTTTCAGGTATGTCCACACGATGCGCATGGTGTTCGGATTCCACTCCTGTTCCTGGTGTCCCGTGGTGACGCTTGTCGACGCCCGCGGGACGGTACTGTGCTCCGGCGTATCCACCGAAAGTACTAGATCAAGGTTGCACCGTACTCCACGGTCCACTGGCGCACCCAATTGATGAAATGCGCCCAGGCGCCGCTGAGCAGGGCCACGCCGACGGCGATCATCAGGGCGCCGCCGATCATCTGGATCTTGCGTGAATGCCTGCGCAGCCAACCCACGGTGCGCATCGCCCGGGCGGAGCCGAGGGCGACGAGCAGGAACGGCAGTCCCAACCCGAGGCAGTAGCCGATGATGAGGATGGTGCCGCGCACGGCGGTCATCCCCTCAGTGCCGGCGGAGACCGAGATGATGGCCGCGAGGGTGGGGCCCAGGCAGGGCGTCCAGCCCAGGGCGAAGACCCCGCCGAGCAGCGGGGCCCCCAGCCAGGTGGTCCACTTCTTCGGGCTCAGGCGGGTGTCCGTCTGTAGCGCGGGCACCATCCCCATGAACACCAGGCCCATGAGGATGGTGACCACGCCGCCGACGCGCATCAGCGTGTCGGCGTTGAGGGTCAGCATGCTGATCGCCCCGAAGACGGTGACGGTGGCCAGCACGAAGACGACGGTGAAGCCGAGGATGAACAATCCGGCGGCGCCCGCCACCGCCCACTGGCGTTTCTTCGCCACGACCGGCCCGTGCTCGGGGTCGTATTTCACCTCACCGCCGACGATGCCGGCGAGATAGGACATGTAGCCGGGGACGAGCGGCACCACGCACGGGGAGGCGAAGGACACCAGCCCGGCGAGCGCGGCGGCGAGGATACCCATCAGCAGGGGGCCGCCGGCGGCGGCGTCCGCGAACTGCTGACCGATCCCGGCCTGCGCCATCACGTCGAGGTTCATGCCTCCTCCGCGAGCGGCAGGGCGACGTCGAGGATCTCCTCGGCCGTGACCTCACGGAGGAACACGGCCGCCGGGCGGTGCTCCCGGTCCAGGATGATCGTGGTGGGGATGACGGACGTCGGGACGCCGCCCAGGCCGGCGGCGGTGCGGAACGGCGGGTCGTAGACCGACGGGTAGGTCACGCCGTTGTCGGTGACGAAGTCCTGGGCGATGGTCTGGTTGTAGTCGCGGACGTTGATCCCCAGGACGGTGCCACCGGTCGGTTCAAGCTCCTCCTGCACGACCTGCAGGTCGTCGACCTCGGCGCGGCAGGGCGCGCACCACTGCCCCCAGGCGTTGAGCACGACGACCTCATCCTCGTAATCGGAGAGGTTGATGGTCTCGCCCTCCTCCATGAGGGAGGGGCCGGAGAAGTCCCCGAGCGGGGCGCGTTCGTCCTCCTCATAGAGGATCTCGGTCTGTCCGCCGGGTGAATGGAACTGGAAGGTTCCACCCACGGCGACGGCATTCTGGGCGTTCTCCCCCGAGGAGCAGGCGCCTAAGGCCAGGGCGGTCAGCGCCGCGACGACCGTGGTGGCGGCCGTGCGGAACGTGCTGGTCATCGGGTCAGATCTCCTTCGCCGGGGTGGTGTAGAAGACGTCCGTGATCTGATCGTCCCGGAAGACGAGGGAGGTCACGGAGGCGAGATCGCATTCGCGGCCGGCGTGCGCCAGCGGCAGGCCGCGCGCGGTGCGCTGGACCATGACGATGGGCAACTGGTGGCTGATCAGGATGGCCTCGTGACCCTCGGCCGCCCGGCGGGCGTTCTCGACGCCGGCCATCATGCGCTCGGCGATGTCGGTGTAGGCCTCACCCCAGCTCGGGAGCGTGGGGTTGACCATCAGCGGCCAACGGGCCGGGTTCCACAGCTGGGAACGCCACCCCTTGGTGCGCAGGCCCTCGAACTGGTTCTCGGCCTCGTTGATCAGGTCCTCGGTGCCCACCTCCAGGCCGGTGACCTCAGCGAAGGGCCGCGCCGTCTCCTGGGCACGCTGCATCGGGGAGGCGGCCAACCAGGTCACGTCATGGCCCTCGAAGGACTTGGCCGTGCGGGCCGCCTGGCTCACGCCGCGGGCGGACAGGTGGTAGCCCGGCATCCGCCCGTAGAGGATGCGGGTCGGGTTGTGGACCTCACCATGACGGACGAGGTGGACGATCGTGGTGCTCATGAATACTTTCTGCCGGTGGTGCGGGGAGAGGCGCTACTGCTCGGGGGTGGCGGCTGCTGCGGCCTTGGCGGCCGGGACGAGCGCGGCCTCGATCTTCTCGAAATCATCGTCCGAAAGAACGCCGGAGACAAACCACGTCTCGAACACGCTCGGCGGGGCGTAGACGCCGTGGTCGAGCAGGGCGTGGAAGAACGGCGGGAAGCGGAAGGTGTCGGCGGCCTTCATGTCGGCGAAGTTGTGGCCCTCGCCCTCCGCGAAGCGCACCGAGAGCATGGTGGCGGCGCGCTGCATGTGGTGGGCCACGCCTTCGCGGTTCAGGGCGTCGGAAATCAGGCCGGACAGGCGGTCGGCGTTGGCGTTGAGCGTCGGGTAGACGTCCTCCGAGGCGATGCGCAGGCTCGCCAGGCCGGCGGCCATCGCAACGGGGTTACCGGACAGGGTGCCCGCCTGGTAGACCGGACCGGACGGGGCGAGGTGGTTCATGATGTCGGCGCGTCCGCCGAAGGCTGCGGCCGGCAGACCACCGGAGACAACCTTGCCGAAGGTGGTCAGGTCACCGGCCACGCCGTCGACGCCGAACCAGCCTGAGTAGGAGGTGCGGAAACCGGTCATGACCTCGTCGATGATCAGCAGCGCGCCGTCGGCGTGCGCGATCTCCTTGAGCGCGGCGTTGAAACCCTCGCGCGGGGCGACGGTGCCCATGTTGCCGACCGCGGCCTCGGTGATGATCGCGGCGATCTCGCCCGGGTGCTCGGCGAAGGCCTGCTTCACGGCGTCGAGGTCGTTGTAGGCCACGACGATGGTGTCAGCCGCCGACGCGCCGGTCACGCCGGGCGAGTCGGGCAGCGCGAACGTCGCCACGCCCGAACCGGCGGAGGCCAGGAGGGCGTCGACGTGACCGTGGTAGCAGCCCTCGAACTTCAGGATCTTGGCGCGGCCGGTGAAACCGCGGGCCAGGCGCACGGCCGACATCGTGGCCTCGGTGCCGGAGTTGACGAGGCGGACCTCGTCGACGGAGGTGCGGTCCACGATGGCCTGCGCCAGTTCGACCTCGCCCATCGAGGGCGCGCCGAAGGACAGGCCCTTCAGCGATGCCTCGCGGACGGCCTCGACGACCTCGGGGTGGGCGTTGCCCATGAGCATCGGCCCCCAGGAGGCGACCAGGTCGACGTACTCGTTACCGTCGACGTCGGTGAGCCGGGATCCGCGGGCGGACTCGATGAACCTCGCCTGGCCCCCCACCGAACCGAAGGCGCGGACCGGGGAATTGACGCCACCGGGGATCAACGTGCGGGCGCGGTCGAACCACTCCGCCGATTTGGAGGTGTGGGCGGAGGACACATCAGCAGAAGTCATGGTTATCCATTGTAGGGGGTGAACCGGGGTTAACCATATGGTGCAGTTCACTGCCCCTGCCGCGGATGATCGCCCGGAAAGAAATGCCCGTCCCCCGGGGGGCGATCCGGCGGTCTTCCCAGGCCTTTCGGACCGGCTCACGCTGCGGCGGGGCCATCTTTGGCCCCGCCTTGTGTGCGCAACCGGAACTGCAACAGCAGCCGACGGAGAAGCAGCGACCCCCCGGCAATCAGCGTGGCCGACCCGGAATACGCGATCAGGCCCAGACCGATCTCCACGCCGGCGCCCCAGTTCCGGAAGTAGACGCCGACCGCCAAGGCGAACACCGTGTAGATGAGCAGGACGATCTCCGGGGCGTAGGTGTTGGCGGGAAAAACCGCCACGATCGCGGAGAGCATCACCGCCATGAGCGCGCATCCCAGCCAGACCCTCAGGTAGGAATCGTGGGCGGCGGGCACCATCGCCGTGGGATCCACGGGGTACTCGGCGAAATGGGCGCGCCGCCGCAGCCAGATGACCCCCAGGAAGAGGAGTTCCGGGAGCGGGAAGGCCCAGGCCGGGTACCACCAGAAGGGTTTCCCGGCCGGGGCGGACCGGGGCAGTACTGACATCCAGCTCATCGCGGCCCCCGTCCCTTCGCGGAGAGATCAATCGGATGCCGACCGAGGTTAATCCATCGGGCCCGACCGGGGAAACAGGAGGAACCCGTGGCACGAGGCCACGGGTTCCTCCTCCCGATTCAGGGTGCGCCGGCGGCTACTGGGTCAGTCCGTCGACGTACTCCTGGTTGGCGGCGACCCATTCCTCGATGACCGGGCCGTACTCACCCTGGCCGACGTCACTCTCGTTGAACATCACGTTCTCGAGGTCGTAGAGCAGCTCACTGTCCATCTGGAAGTTCGACAGCCATTGCGCGACCTCCGGGAAGTCCTCCTCGAAGCCTGAACGGGCATAGGTGTTCATGGTCTCGGCTCCGCCCATGGCACCCTCCGGATCCTCGAGGTCACGGATCGGGAAGGCCTCGTAGGCCCAGTGCGGGCGCCACAGGGTGACCACGATGTTCTCGCCGTTCTCCGTGGCGGTGGTCAGTTCCTGGAGCATGGCCGGGGTGGAGGAGGTGACGTATTCCATTTCCTCCAGGCCGTAGGTCGGGATGGCCTCGTTCGTGGTGGTCTCGGTCAGGCCGGCGCCCGGCTCGATGCCCACGATGCGATTGCCGAATTCGTCGGCGTTCTCGGCCAGCTCGTCGAGCGACTCGATCGGGGCATCCTCGTTGACCGCGATGGTCAGTTTGGATTCATCATTCCAGGTACCCAGCTCAACAATGTCGTCACCGTACTCCTCGAGATAAGAGGCGTGGGTGACGGGCAGCCAGACGTCCATGTTGAAGTCATAGTCGCCGCTGGCCAGGCCGGAGAATACCGGGGCCGGGTCGGCGTACTCGAGGGTGACGTCGTAACCCTCCTCCTCGAGGATGTGGTGCCACAGCTCGGAGACGGCGACGCCCTCCTCCCAGCCGTTGAAGACGGCCAGGGTCAGCTCGCCCTTGCTGTCACCGGAGGCGCCGCTGTCGGTTTCACCGCAGGCGGTCAGGGCGAGTGCCGCGGCAGAGACCACCGCGGTGGTCTTGAGGATGTGATGGAACTTGGTCATGTTCTTGGTTTCCTTTCGGGTTGTTGTCAGTGGGGCGGATTATCGGGTGCCCTGCGTGCGGCTCTTCCCCGCCGCGCTGGTCAGGCGGTCCAGGTACATCGCGAGGACGACGACGGACACGCCCGCCTCGAAGCCGAGGCCCGCGTCGATGCGGTTGAGCGACGCCACGACGTCGCCGCCAAGTCCGCCCGCGCCGACCATGCCGGCGATGACGACCATCGACAGGGCGAGCATGATGACCTGGTTGATGCCCGCCATGATGGTGGGCATGGCGAGGGGCAGCTGGATCTGTCGGAGGATGCGCCAGCGGGAGGCGCCGAAGGCCTCACCGGCCTCCACGACCTCGGAGTCCACTCCGCGGATGCCCAGCTCGGTGAAGCGGACGCCGGGCGCCAACGCGAAGATGATCGTCGCGACCATGC
>CAYSIP010000162.1:0-6115 GCA_964431055.1 uncultured Corynebacterium sp.
CACGGGCTCACCCGCGCCCGCGGCTTCACCCAGGACGACGCGCACATCTACACCACCCGCGAGCAGATGCGCTCGGAGATCGCCGGGACCCTCGACTTCGTGCTGGACCTGCTCAAGGACTACGGCCTGGACGACTTCTACCTCGAGCTGTCCACCCGCGACCCGGAGAAGTCCGTGGGCGACGACGCCAGCTGGGAGGAGGCCACGACCACCCTCGAGGAGGTCGCCACCGCCTCCGGTCTCGAGCTGGTGCCCGATCCGGGCGGCGCCGCCTTCTACGGCCCGAAGATCTCCGTGCAGGCGAAGGACGCCATCGGCCGCACCTGGCAGATGTCCACCGTGCAGCTGGACTTCAACCTGCCGGAACGCTTTGAGCTGGAATACACCTCCTCTGACGGATCCAAGCAGCGCCCGATCATGATCCACCGTGCGCTCTTCGGCTCCATCGAGCGTTTCTTCGGCGTCCTGCTCGAGCACTACGCCGGCGCATTTCCGGCCTGGCTGGCCCCCCGCCAGGTGGTCGGTATCCCGGTCGCCGAGGACTTCGCCCCGCACCTGGAGCAGATCATCTCCCGCCTGCGGGAGCGTGGCATCCGCGCGGAGGTCGACACCTCGGACGACCGCATGCAGAAGAAGATCCGCAACCACACCACCGGCAAGATTCCCTTCATGCTGCTCGCCGGGGCGCGGGATGTCGAGGCCGACGCCGTGAGCTTCCGTTTCCTCGACGGCTCCCAGGTCAACGGGGTTCCCGTCGACGAGGCCGTGGAGCTGATCAGTTCCTGGATCGGCGAACGCATCAATGATCAACCGAACGAGGACGCCCTTGCCGCACGACGCTGAGGACCCCACACGGCACTCCCTGACCGACCCCGAGGCCCCTGAGCGGGTCTGGGTCGACCGCGGGGTCGGTGAACCGGATCACCTGCTGCGCCTGTGGGCGCCCTACCGGATGGGTTATATCTCGGAACGGCCCAAGGCGGGGGAGCGCGGCGTGCGTTCCCGCAAGTCGGATCCCTTCCTGGACGCGCCGAAACGTTCCGACGAGGAAGCGCTGATCATCGCCCGCGGGGAGGAGGTTTACGCCCTGCTCAACCTCTTCCCGTACAACTCGGGTCACCTGATGGTCGTGCCGTACCGCAAGGTCGCCGCACTGGAGGATTTGACGACCTCGGAATCGGCCGAGATGATGGCCTTCGCCCAACACGCGATCCGCGCGCTGAAGCGGGTCTCCCGGCCCGACGCCGTCAACGTCGGTTTCAACCTGGGCAAGGCCTCGGGTGGTTCCATCGGCGATCACCTCCACATGCACGTGGTGCCGCGCTGGCCCGGTGACGCGAATTTCATGACGGTTCTCGACGGCACCAAGGTCCTGCCGCAGCTGCTGCGCGACACCCGCGCCCTGTTGGCGGAGGCCTGGGAGACCATCGCCAGGGAGGACCGCAGGGCACGGAAGGTTCAGGGGGGCGAGGATGCTTAGTGTCCACGGGCGTCGTCCGATGGCGGTCCTCGTCGAACCGGCGGCCCGCGTCATGCTCAAGGTGGGGTTGACCCCTAACCTCGTCACCGTCCTCGGGGCAGCCGTGACCACCGCCGTGGCGGTGTTGCTCATCCCCTCCGGGCAGTTGATCTGGGCGGCGGTGCTCTCCGGGTTCTTCGCTGCCTTCGACATGGTCGACGGCACGATGGCCCGCCTGCGCGGCGGGGGCACGAAATTCGGCGCCACCCTCGACGCAACCTGTGACCGCATCACCGACGGCGCCCTGTTCGCCGCCATCACCTGGTGGCTGATCTACAGCTACGACGCCCACCCGTCCCTGGTCGTGGCCTCCTTCACGGTGCTGGTCTCATCCCAGGTCATCAGCTACGTCAAAGCCCGCGGTGAGGCCAGCGGTTTCCGGATGGACGGCGGGTTGGTGGAGCGCCCCGAGCGACTGATCATCGGTCTGGTGGGCATCGGTCTGCAGGGGTTCGGGGTGCCGTATGCCGTGGACGTCGCGATCTGGGTGCTCGCCGCGGGATCGGTCTTCACCGTCATCCAGCGGTTGGTGATCGCCGCGCGTGACCCACAGGCGGGTGAGACCGCCGCCCCGCCGGCCGGGACCAGGGAACACGACGAGACGCGCAGGGCCGAGCTGTGAGCGGACGGGGGTTGCTCGCGCGGTTGCGTGACCGGGTGGATTTCGACCCCGCCGCAGCGGGTTATCTCGCCGGCTGGGCCGTGGTCCGCCGGTTGCCGGGACCCATGGCGCGGACCCTGTTCCGCTTCGGCGCGGACCGGGTCAGTGATGACGGCCGCGGCATGGATCAGCTGCGTCGCAACCTCGCCCGCGTCGTCGGGACGGAGAACGTCACGCGCGACCTGGTGCGCGATTCGGTGCGTTCCTATGCGCGTTACTGGCGGGAGGCCTTCCGCCTGCCGTCGATGACGCGGGATGCGGTCCTCAACGCCCGCCTCGACGAGTCGATCGTGGGCTGGGACGCTTTCCAGGCGTCGGTGAACTCCGGTCGCGGGGTCATTCTGACGCTGCCGCACTCCGGCAACTGGGATATGGCCGGGGTGTACCTGGTCAAGCACTACGGGCAGTTCACCACGGTGGCCGAGCGGGTGCGTCCCGAGGTGCTGTTCCGGGCGTTCGTCGATTACCGCGAATCCCTCGGTTTCGAGGTCCTCGCCCTGACTGGTGGACAGCCGCCGTTTCCCCGTCTGCGGGAGGTGCTCGCCGAGGGTGGCGTCATCTGTCTGCTCGGGGAACGGGACCTGAAGCAGTCGGGCGTGGAGGTCGAGTTCTTCGGTGAGACCACCACAATGCCCGCCGGCCCGGCCAGGTTGGCGTTGCAGACCGGCGCAGCGCTGCACGTGGTGCACTGCTGGTTCACGGACGGCCCGGAAGGTGAGGGGTGGGGTTTCTCCGTCTCCGACGAGGTGGAGGTGGACGAGCTGGCGCCGGCGGTGCAGCGGGTGGCGGACCTGTTCGCCGCCAATATCGCCGCCCATCCGGAAGATTGGCACATGCTCCAGCCGCAGTGGACGGCTGACGTCGAGGAGCGCCGCGCGCGCCGGGAAGTGGAACGCGGGGTGGGGGAACAGCCGTGAGAATAGGTATCGTCTGCCCGTATTCCTTCGACCAGCCTGGGGGAGTTCAAGCCCATATCCTTGATCTTGCTCGTGTGCTCATCGACGCTGGCCATCACGTGCAGGTTCTGGGGCCGGCGTCGGCGAAGACCGAGCTGCCTGACTTCGTGGTCAAGGGTGGGTGGAGTGCGCCGATCCGGTACAACGGCTCGGTGGCCAGGTTGTCCTTCGGCCCGCACGTCCATGCCCGGGTCCGGGGTTTCCTCCAACGGGGTAATTTCGACGTCCTCCACATCCACGAGCCGAATTCGCCGTCGTTTTCCATGGTGGCGTTATGGATGGCCACCGGCCCGATCGTGGCCACCTACCACGCCTCCAGCTCCGGTTCGATGGTGCTGCGGGTCTTCCGTCCCGTGTTGCGACCCATGCTCGAAAAGATCCGCGGTGGTATCGCGGTATCCGAGATGGCCAGGCGCTGGCAGGTCGAGCAGCTCGGCGGGGACCCGGTGCTGATCCCCAACGGGGTGGACACCTCCGTCTACGCGGCCGCCCGCGTGCCCGACCGGGAGAAGACCGGGCCGGTGGAGATCGTCTTCCTCGGCCGCCTGGACGAATCCCGCAAGGGCCTGGACATCCTGCTGCGGGCGCTCACCCGCGTCGACCGGGAGGTGCGGGTGACCGTCATGGGCGGCGGTCGCCCCCGCCAGGTGGCGGGGGTCGACTTCGTCGGCCGGGTCAGCGACGAGGAGAAGGCCAGGATCCTGGGCCGTGCGGACGTCTACGTCGCCCCCAACACCGGGGGCGAGAGCTTCGGCATCGTCCTGGTGGAGGCCATGGCGGCCGGGTGCGCGGTCGTCGCCAGCGACCTGGAGGCTTTCGCCGCGGTCTGCGACGCCGCCTCCGACGAACCCGCCGGGCTGCTGTTCCGCACGGGTTCCGACGCGGATCTCGCGGCCAAGCTGACCCAGCTGATCGACGACGCTGACGCCCGCGCCCGGCTCGTCGAGGCGGGAGTGCGTCGGGCGCAGGCCTACGACTGGACGTCGGTGGCGCGGGACGTGCTCACCGTCTATGAGACGGTCGTCGACGGTTCGGTGGTGAGGGCTGGGTGATGGCCTGGTACATCATCCTGGCCGTCATCGTCACGGCGATCGCCCTGTGGGCCTACTTCACCGCCCAGCGGCTCAACCGCCTGCACATCCGTACCGACGCCGCGCTGGCCGCCCTCCAGGCCGCGCTCGACCGTCGTGCCGCGGTCGTCGCGGCGCTGATCCCCTCGGCGGCGGGGGCCTGTGAGGCGGCGGAGACCGTGCCCCTCGAATACGGCAGCTTTGATCTGCGGGCCGCCCGGGAACGCGCGGTCACCGCCGCGATCGGGCAGCTGGGGGACGATCGGCCCGCCCGGATCATCGACGCCGAGGTCCGCGTGCAACTGGCCCACCGTTTCTACAATGACGCCGTCGCCGACACCCGGGCCCTGCGCCTGCGCCCCGGCACCCGGTTCCTGCGGCTGGGCGGTACCGCTCCGCTACCCGAGTTCTTCGAGTACTCCTCCTACACAGCCACGTCCTGAACCCGGTTCTCCCGGCTGATGGGCGTGGCCCTGCCGGTGCGATCCTCCCGCCACAGCCACGCCGCCGCGAGTGCGCAGATCCCCAGCACGAGGAGGTTGCGCACGACGATCACCACGACCGCCGCGGCGGCGTTTCGGATGTCATGGGTGAAGTCGTGGTAGAGGAAAGGGAAGAGCACGGTGCCCAGGGCGGCGGTGGCGACGACCAACCCCGCCATCGCCCGCAGGAGGCGGGAATCCGTCAGGCACAGGCACACGGCCAGCAGCGGGCCGAGCCACACGATGTACTGCGGGGAGAAGACCTTGTTCGTCACGATGAGCAGGCAAACGAGCAACAGGGAGAACGCGATCGTGGTGCGCGGGTGCCACCGGTCGGTGAGCAGGTTCCGCAACGCCCACACCACCGCGAAGACCAGCACGGCGACCATCAGCCAATCGGCGACCATCACCGCCCCGACCGTTCCGACCCCGCTGATCTCGAAGCTCTTGGAGGAGGAATAGGCGATCGACCAGCTCTCCGGGTCGAGGTAGGAGGCGATCACGAAGGGGGTGGCCGCCAACGATTCCACCTGCAGGCCGCGATCCCCCTGGTAGGTGAGCGGACTGAGCAACCGATCGAAGCCCGAGGTGGCCACCGTGAGCAGGCACAGCAGCACGAGCGAGCCCGCGAACCAACCGACCCTCAGCCAGGTGCCCGTCCGGCGCCAACCGCCCACCAGGCCCGCGGCCAGGACGCCCGGCCACAGTTTCATTGTGGTGGCCAGGGCCAGGGCCGCCGTGGCCCAGCGCGGCCGGTGGAAGAGCAACGCGGCGAAGGCTGCGACGAGCAGGCCCGGATAGAGATCCAACCGCAGCACGAACACGGGCCCGGCCGCCACACCGAAGAACACCCAGAACCACGCTGCGGAGAACCGGCGCCCACGGCCGAAACGCAGCAGCAGGGCGAGGAAGACGGCGTCGAGAAGCAGGCACAGCACCACGAAGCCGGCGATGAACCGGTCAATCTCCGGCCCGCTCAACAACGCCAGGACGCGCAGCGGCCAGATGCCGGCGTCCGGGTACTCGGCCAGGTCCGAGGGGTTGTCCCCGAATATTCCGGCATGGTAGTAGCGCACGTCACCCACCGGAGCCTGCGTGCCGAGGACCATCCACCCCAGGAAGAGACGGGCGATGAGCCAACCGACCCACACGGCGGCAGTGGTGGAGAGTCTGTGCATGGGGAAAGTGTATCCACATCGTCGGAATCCCCACCCACGGCCCACTGGACGCACTACAGTGACCGAGGACCAATGACTGTGATAGAAGAGAACCAGCATCGTGGCCGTCAACGAACCCACCCACCCCGCCGACCGCGTGCGCCGCGGGCTGGCGGATCAGTTCAAGGGCGGCGTCATCATGGACGTCGTCACGCCCGAGCAGGCGAAGATCGCCGAGGACGCCGGCGCCGTGGCCGTCATGGCGCTCGA
>CAYSIP010000163.1:0-6114 GCA_964431055.1 uncultured Corynebacterium sp.
CCGATGTAGGTCAGGTGGGGGACCTTGGAGCCGCGGCCGATGGTCGCGTTCTTCGCCTCGACGAAGCCACCCAGCTTGCCGTCCTCGCCCAACACGGTGTTCGGGCGGATGTAGGTGAACGGGCCGACGGTCGCGTTGGCGCCGATGACGGAACGCTCGCCGTGGGTGCGGATCACTGACGCATCGCGGCCGACGGTCATGTCGGTCAGGGTGGTGTCCGGGCCGATAACCGCGCCGTCGCCGATGGTGGTCGCGCCCCACAGCTGGGTGCCCGGGTGGATGGTCACGTCGCGGCCCACGCGCACGTTGACGCCGATCCAGGTCGACTGCGGGTCGATGACGGTGGCCCCGGCGCGCATGGCGGCCTCCACGGTCCGGCGGTTGAGCTCTCGGCCGGCCTCGGACAGCTGGACCCGGTCGTTGACGCCGGCGAGTTCACGGGCGTCGGGGGCCAGGTGCGCGCGCACGGGGTGCCCGGCCTCCCGGGCGATGCCGAGCACGTCGGTCAGATAGAGCTCACCCTGCGCATTGTCGGAGGTGAGCTCGCCGAGCGCGTCGCGGAGCACCGCGCCGTCGAAGGCGAAGACCCCGGAGTTGACCTCGTCGATGGCCCGCTGCTCATCGGTCGCGTCCTTCTGCTCGACGATGGCGGTGACCTCACCGTCGGGGTTGCGGACGATGCGACCGTAACCCGTCGGGTCCGGCAACCGCATGGTGAGCACGGTGACGGCGGTGGGGCTGGCGGTGTGCGCCTGGTACAGGGAGGTCAGTGTCTCGGCGGTCAGCAGGGGGACGTCGCCGTTGGTGACGATGACGGTGCCGTTGAAGTCCGGGACGGGTTCGAGGCCGCACTGCACGGCGTGGCCGGTGCCGTTCTGCTCGGCCTGGACGGCCTGGAGCACCTCCCGGTCGAGTTCGGCGGCGACGGCGTCGACGGCGGGGGAGACCTGGTCGCGCTGGTGGCCGACGACCGCGACGATGTGCGCGGGCTTCAGGCCGGCGGCGGCATGCAGGGCATGGGAGAGCAGACTGCGTCCACCGATCTGGTGGAGGGTCTTCTGCTTGTCGGACTTCATGCGGGTGCCGGCGCCGGCAGCCAGCACGACGACGGCGCAATCGGTGGGGATGGACACGGTGGCGTTCCTCCGGTCAGCTCGGGGTCAGGCCCATGACTTGCACAGGCACACGTACCGGGCCAGCATATCCCTGGCAGCGGCGCCACGGGCTCATTCGCGCGCCGCGGAGACGTCGCGCAGTCGACGGGCCGCGACGACGCCCACGAAACCGATCGCCGCCAGGAAGAGCAGCGCGGCCTGCGGTCCGGCCATCGCCACCACCCCGGACAAGGCGCCGATGATGAGCAGGATGACGCCCATGAGGGTGTTCGCGGAACCGACGTAGCGGGTGCGCTGATCCCCCTCGGCCATGTCGACGACGTAGGTCTTGCGCGCCACCCGCACCGCCGTGTGCGCGAGGTTGACCGCGAAGAAACCGAGCGGGAAGACCCAGACGTTCACGGCGGCCGGAGCCCACTGGGCGCAGGCGACCAGCACCACCAGAATCACGGAACCGACGAGGGCGCCGTAGGACATGACGTTCTTCGACGAGGCGTCCGACCAGATCCCGGAGATCCGCCCGCCCAGGAAGGCGGCCAGCCCAGAGGCGATGAGGAAGGCCCCCAGTCCGGTCAGGTCCTGCCCGACCTCCTGGCTGAGTGTGACGATGAACGCGGTGGACAAGGCGGTGACCAGCAGCAGGGACCGGACGGTGACGAACCGACGGAATTCCCGGTCCTGGGTGAACAACCCCCAGGTGTCCGTCCACCAACCCCGGTGCATCCCCTGCGGGTCCTCCTCGGAGACGGGTTCGCGGATGGTGGTGAACACGACCGCCGCGACCGCCCAGGCCACAGCCCCGGCGAAGATGAGCGCGGCGAGCACGCCGCGGGGGATGTCGGAACCGAGCAACCCCAACCCGCCACCGACGACGATCGCGACGGCCCCGCCGAGCGCCGTGGCCCGGCCGGTGATCAATCCGCGCCGGCCCTTGGAGATGGTCCGGCCCTGGACGTCCTTCGACGCGATCGAGCACAGCGCGCGGAACAGCGACAGCACGCCCAGGAAGACGACGACGGCGCCGCCCAGCGCCGCGCCTTCCAGCAGGAGAGCGGACAGGGCGATCAACGCGGCGGCGACGGCCTGGCCCACCGAACCGATCACCCAGATGCGTTTGCGGCTGCGCTGGGTGGTCACCCAGGGGGTGAAGGCGGCCTGGGGGAGCATGGAACCGGATTCGCGGATGGGAACGAGCAGTGCGACGAAGAAACCCGGCGCACCGGCGGCATGCAGGATCCAGGGCAGCACCGTCTTGGCGGCCACCAGCTGGTCGCCGGCGCCCTGCAGACCGTTCGACCAGATGAAGCGCCGGGCGTTGTAGTCCTCGTGGTCGTGTTCCTCGTGCTCGCTCACCGGGTGTCTCGGCCTTTCTTTCCGCGGATCCTGACGACAGCCATCCGATAGTAGTGCCAGCGGCCGAACACGAGGGTGTGGGATGGCCGTCCCGGGCGAACTCCTCGCCGCATTCACCGACCAGGCGGATAGATGCCACCGTCGAAAGAAATCGTCATGAGCCGCCCGTCGCTCAGTTCAACCGCAGCACCTTCTTCCGGGGCGCCGCAGTGGTGCACCAGGATGATCGCGGACCCTGCGTTGACGACCGTTCGACCCAGGAGCAACCGGAGCCGCGCGGTTACGATGGGCGGCTTTGCCCGCTTCCGGCCCGCCGGTTGACGAGGGGGAGCTTGCCGACTACGTGCGCACCGCCCTGCACTGCTACCGCTGCCTGGCGGACATGTGCATCCCCGCCGGCGACGTCCCCGTCATCGTCGGCGACCACAGATCCCAGGAGGACTATGCCCTGAATGAGACCGTGGACCCCACCTTCGGCTTGATGGGGCACCCTACTGGTCAGCGACCTCACCAACGCCGCCGGCGTGCGTTTCGACAATTTCGAGTTCCCCGCCCCTCGGCCTTTCTCCTCCATCGGCTCGGACGTCGACTCGCTTCCCGCCCTGGCAGAGGGCGAAGGCATGGTCTTGGGCCCCGGTGAGCGCGCGAGATCATGGCCGACCTGAAACCTGCGGGGGAAGCCACGCTGCGTTCGGGGTCTTCCCCGCAAGGTCGGCTCCCCTGACGACGAATACAACCCTGACTTCGGCTTTTGTGAAGAATTCGACCTGCTGACGATCATCGATCCGGGAGACTCCACCCCGGAGGTCGGGGAACTGCCGATCGAGCTGGACCCGGATGCCGACGCTCTGCTCTGACGCGTGGACTGGGCGACGGCGGAAGCGCTCACTGGACTCACGGTCTCCACGGCGCTGACCGGCCCGATCGGCGCCTGGGTGGTGCCATTGGCCGGTTGGCTGCGTGAGCGGGCATGGCGGAAGAAACGGCACCGGCGGAACCGGACCGGGCATCAGCTTCCCCACCAGGACTCGAACCTGGAATGACGGTACCAAAAACCGTAGTGTTGCCATTACACCATGGGGAATCGCATCTGGCGCGCACAGATAGCGTACCTGACCGCCCGGTGGGAACTGCAACTGCGGGCGGGATAGGCTGGGGGACATGGTTCGACAGCGGATGACCGGCAAGGAACGTCGGGAGCAGCTCATTTCAATCGGTCGGTCGGTTTTCGCCGAGCGGGGTTTTGAGGGCACCAGCGTGGAGGAGATCGCCCAACGGGCAGGCGTGTCCAAGCCGGTGGTCTACGAACACTTCGGCGGCAAGGAAGGCCTCTATGCCGTGGTCGTCGACCGGGAGATGATCTACCTGGAGAACGTCATCACCGCCTCCCTGCAGAAGGGGCGCTCGCGCGTGCGCATCGAGCAGGCCGTCATGGCCCTGCTCACCTACGTGGAGGAGCAGACCGACGGGTTTCTCATCCTGGTGCGCGACTCCGTGCCCGGCCAGGACCGCAGCTACTCCACGCTGCTCAACACCGCCGTCGGGCAGGTCTCCCACATCCTGGCCAAGTCCTTCACCCGCCACGGACTCGACCCCGAACTGGCGATCCTGTACGGCCAGGCGCTGGTGGGCATGGTCTCGATGACGGCGCAGTGGTGGCTGGATGAGCGCACCCCGGCCAAGGAAATCGTCGCCGCGCACATCGTCAACCTGAGCTGGAACGGACTGGCGGGCATGGAAGTGCACCCGGAGCTCTCGCCCGAGGTCACCGCCCAGCTCGCCGAGGACAACCTCGCGGGGGAGAAGTAATGGCCGCACAGAACCCGAAGAAGCAACCCGCCATGTTGGCGGGCCTGCTCAAGACCGCCGCCACGGACCCCAAATTCAAGGGGCTGATCAGCCACCTCGGGGAACCGAAACTGCACCTGACGGGCATCGACCAGGCGCGTCCCTGGACCGTGGGGGCCCTCGCTAACCATGCGCCCGTGCTGGTGGTCACCGCCACCGGCCGCGAGGCGGAGGACCTCACCGCCGAGCTCAAGGCCATGCTGGGGGAGAAGGTCGCGCACTTCCCGTCCTGGGAGACCCTGCCGCACGAGCGGCTGAGCCCCGGCCCGGACATCATCGGCCAGCGGGCGCGCGTCCTCGATCACCTTGGTGAGCTGCGCGTGGTGGTCACCGCCGCCCGCGGTTTCTGCCAACCCGTGCTCGAGACCGCCGAGGGGCGGGAACCGATCCGGCTGGTGGAGGAGACCGAGCACGATTTCTCCGCGCTGACCGAGCAGCTGGTGTTCCGCGCCTACAGCCACGTGGACATGGTGGCCAAGCGCGGGGAATTCGCCACCCGCGGCGGCATCCTGGACGTCTTCCCCACGACCCTCGACTATCCCGTGCGCGTCGAGTTCTGGGGTGACGAGATCACCGAGATCCGCCAGTTCTCGGTCGCCGACCAGCGCACCATCCCCGAGATCGAGGTCGGGGAGGTGGAGATCTACCCGGCCCGCGAGTTGCCGGTCACCGAGGCCATCGCCGAACGCGCCGCCGAGCTAGCCGTCAAACATCCGGGCAATCCGACGCTGGTGGAACTGTTGAGCAAGCTCTCCGACCGTATCCCGGCCGACGGCATGGAGGCGCTGATCCCCGCGCTCGTCGACACGCCCCTGGTCGCCCTGCCGGAGTTGATGCCCGAGGGCACGCACGTGGTCCTCATGGCCCCGGAGAAGATCCGGCGGCGCATCAGCGACCTGGAGACCACCGACGCTGAGTTCCTCGCCGCCGGTTGGGAGGCCGCCGCGATGGGCGCCGACGGTCCCGTCGCCGCCGAGGGGCTGGACCTCTCGGCGTCGTCCTACCGCTCCTACGACTCGCTCGAGGTCATCGTCCGCAACGCCGGGCTGCCCTGGTGGACCTTCGCCCCGTCCGGCATGTTCGAGGCCTCCGAGGCCGACACCCTGCCCCTGGACTTCGAGCCCGGGCCCACCCCGCGCGGTGACATCGAGGCGATCAACCAGATGATGGCGATGCTGCTGGCCCACACCCTGGCGGGTGGGCGTGCCGCCTTCATCGCACCGGCCCCCGGCGCCATCAAACGTATGGTGGAGCGCTTCAAGGAGAAGGGCATCCCCACGAAGGTGGCCACCCCGGGTTGGGAGCCCACCCCGGGCGAGGTCACCCTCTACCAGGCCTTCAGCCACGCCGGCCTGGTCTTCCCGAAGGTGCGCAAGCCCCGC
Source organism: uncultured Corynebacterium sp. (assembly GCA_964431055.1). GTDB lineage: Bacteria > Actinomycetota > Actinomycetes > Mycobacteriales > Mycobacteriaceae > Corynebacterium. The sequence continues at coordinate 5,699 of CAYSIP010000163.1, forward strand.
GACGCCGACGCCCTGCCGCTGGTCGTCGTCACCGAGACTGACCTGACCGGCAACCGCGTCGGTGACATCGCCGGCGCCAAGAGACGCCCCGCCAAACGCCGCAACCGCGTCGACCCGCTCGCGCTGAAGACCGGTGACTTCGTGGTCCACGAGACCCACGGCATCGGCCGCTTCCTCAAGATGGCCGAGCGCACCATCAACTCCGGTGAAGAAACCTCCCGGCGCGAGTACATCGTGCTCGAGTACGCGGCGAGTCGGCGCGGGCAACCCGCCGACCAGTTGTGGGTGCCCATGGAGTCCCTCGACCTGCTGAGCAAGTACTCCGGTGGTGAGCAGCCCAAGCTGTCGAAGATGGGCGGTTCCGACTGGAAGAACACCAAGAAGAAGGCCCGTGCCGCGGTCCGGGAGATCGCCGG
>CAYSIP010000164.1:0-6083 GCA_964431055.1 uncultured Corynebacterium sp.
TGGCCACTGCTGTGGGCAGGAGTTCATCGAGGCAGATGAAGACCATGATGCCCGCGACCACCGCGAAGGACAGACCGAGGGTGAGCGGCCCCAGGAAGGGCATGAGCACCAGGAAACCGATGAGGGCGCCGGCAGGTTCCGCCAGGCCGGAGACAGTCGACCAGGCGAGCGCGCGGCTGCGGGAACCGGTGGCCTGACGGATCGGCACGGCGACGGCCACCCCCTCCGGGACGTTGTGGATCGCGATGGCCACCGCCACCGGGATCGCGATGGTCAGGTCCTCCAGTCCCGCGATGAAGGTGGCGAAACCCTCGGGGAAGTTGTGGATGGCGATGGCTCCCGCGGTGAACAGGCCCATCTTCATCAACCGGCGGCGCTGGGCGGATTTCTTCGGGTCATCGCCGATACCGCGTTCGTGCGGGTTGATCGGTTCGGGCACCAGGCGGTCAATGACGGCGATGACCGCGATGCCTGCGAAGAACGCCGCGACCGTCGCCCAGCTCCCCCCGCGCTCACCCCAGACACTGGTGAGTTCATCGAAGGCCTTCGGCAGTATCTCCATGAAGGAGACATAGAGCATGACGCCGGTGGACAGGCCCAGGGCACCCGCCATGAAACGCCGGCCGGGGTTGCTCTTCGCCACGGCGATGAGTCCACCGATGCCGGTGGCCAGACCCGCGAACAACGTCAGGCCGAAGGCCGTGAGAATCGTGGGGAGATCGTACATGACCGTTCAGCTTACGGGGAGGGTTCCTCCGCGGCGCCCTCAACGGGGCCGGTGCGGCTGGATTTCCTCAGTTCCACGGTGACGATGCGGTTGCCCGAGACCGCGGCGATCTCCAGCTCGTAGCGGGCCACCGCCTCCCCGTCCTGCCCGTCGTCCGCGGGGTCGGCGGTGAATTCCGGCGGGATGGCCACGGTGTCCCCGGCGCGGCCCAGTCGGCCGAGGCGGGTGAGCAGCCAGCCGGCGATGGTCTCGTAGGGGCCTTCGGGCAGGGTGATGCCGGTGGCCTCGGCGAAGTCCTCGAGGTTCATCGCCCCCGCGAGGAAACGGGACTCGTGCAGGCGCAGGAAGGCCCGGCGCTGGTCGGTGTCGTATTCGTCCCAGATCTCACCGACGAGTTCCTCGAGCAGGTCCTCGAGGGTGACCATGCCGTCGGTGCCGCCGTATTCGTCGACGACCATGGCGATGTGCTGGCCGGAGGCCCGCATCTGCGACATCGCCTCCGGCAGGGAGATGGAGCCGGGGAACTGGGCGATGGGGCGGACGATATCGCCGATGGGTACGTCCCCGTTGCCGGAGGCCCCCTGTTCCAGAAGGTCACGGACGTGGACGAAGCCGACGATGTCGTCTATGGACTCGCCGTAGACCGGGTAACGGGAATAGGGCCGGTCCATGATGTCCCGGGAGGCCTCGGTGACGGTCAGCTCCGCCCGGTAGGCGACGGTGTCGGAACGGTGGCGCATGACCTCGCTGACGATGCGTTCCCCGGCGTCGAAGACGTCGTCGAAGAGTTCGCGCTGCCGCGGGTCCAGGCCGTGGTGGGAGATGAGGATGTCGCGGACCTCCTCGGTGCTCATCTGTGAGGTGCGGGCCTCCGGGTCGAAACCCAGCAATCGCAGCAGCAGCCCGGAGGAGGTGTCGACGGTCCAGATCACCGGCCGCATCAGCCGGGCGAAGATCTTCAGCGGCGGTGCGGTGAGCAGGCTGACCTGCCGGGCCTTCTGCATGGCGATGCGTTTGGGCACCAGCTCGCCGAGCACGAGCGAGAGGTAGGAGATGAGGATCGTCATGAGCACGAGGGCGCCTATCGACGCCGCCCGCTCGTTCAACCCCCAGTCCACCAACCGGGGCGCGATCTGCGGCGCGATGGTGGAGGCGCCGAAGGCGGAGGAGAAGAAACCGGCGAAGGTCACACCGATCTGGACCGCGGAGAGGAACAGGCCCGAGTCACGGGCCAGCGCCGCCACTCCCCGGGCGGTGGAGGTCCCCCGCTCCAGCTGGCGGATCTGCGATTCCCGCAGGCTCACCAGCGCCATCTCGGTGGCGGCGAAGACACCGCCGATGAGGATGAAGAGGAGGACGAGGAGGATGTTAAGCATTGTCCCCGGGGTCCGGTTCCCGTTCCGGTGCCGGGGCCGGCGCGCAACCGTCCGGGCCGCAGACCAGGGCCTCCTCCGCCCCTTCCTCCGGGGTCAGGATGACCAGTCTGTCGAAGGTGAAGTCCATGTCACCAGTCCTACCACCACTTTCTGCTTCCCGTACGCTGGGCGGGTATGCAGCACCATTTTGAGATCAAGGTCCCCCACGGCAAGCTCGTCGTCGCGGATGTCAGCGTCGAGGACGGCCACATCACCGCCGCGCAGATCTCCGGTGATTTCTTCCTCGAACCCGATGAGGCCTATGAGGTACTGGGGCCGGCGCTGGTGGGGGCGTCGGCAAGCGAGGGTGCGGAGCAGCTGCAGGAACGTATCGACGCCGGGCTCGCCGGCATCGAGGGCGTCGCCCTGCACGGTTTCAGCACCGCGGACGTGGCGCTGGCGGTGCGCCGCGCGGTGGCCGGGGGGACGGACTTCACCGATCATGAGTGGGAGATCATCCACCCCGGCCCCCTGCCGACGAGGGTGAATGTCGCGCTCGACGAGGTCCTGCTCGAGCAGGTCGCCGCCGGCACCCGGGGCCCGACGCTGCGATTCTGGGAGTGGGAGGACCGTGCCGCCGTCATCGGCTCCTACCAGTCCTACGTCAACGAGATCGAACCCGCGGGCGTGGAGAAACACGGCATCCAGGTGGTGCGGCGCATCTCCGGCGGCGGGGCGATGTTCATGGAGGGCGGCAACTGCATCACCTACTCCCTCTACGTCCCCGGTTCCATGGTGGCGGGCCTGAGCTACGAGGCCTCCTACGAGTACCTCGACCAGTGGGTGCTCGCCGCCCTGGGCCGCCACGGCGTCAACGCCTGGTATGAACCGATCAACGACATCACCTCCGACGGCGGCAAGATCGGCGGCGCCGCGCAGAAACGCCGCAGGGGCGTGGTGCTGCACCACGCGACGATGAGCTACGACATCGACGCCGACAAGATGACCGATGTGCTGCGGGTGGGCAAGGTCAAGCTCGCCAGCAAGGGGCTGCGTTCGGCGAAGAAACGCGTCGATCCCCTGCGCCGGCAGACCGGTGCCCCACGGGAGGAGATCATCGCGACGATGATCGCGGAGTTCAGCAACCGCTACGGCGCGGAAATGGCAGAACTCGGCCCCGAGGACCTGGCGGCGGCCGAGACACTGGTCGAGGAGAAGTTCGGCACCGCGGCCTGGACCCACCACGTGCCGTAGCGGGTCCGGACCGCGGTGCCGGGAACCCCCGCGGGCTTTAAGTGTCGATCTCCTTCGCCTGATCCGAGCCGGTGATCTCGATGCGGTGGGACTCCTTCTTCTCCACCACCGGAATCCGCACGGTGAGGACACCCGACTCGTAGGCGGCTTTCGCCGCCTCGTGGTCGAGGTTGTCGCTGAGCATGATCTGCCGGCTGAACGAACCCTGCGGCCGCTCCTCCGCGATCACCTCCACGTCCTCCCCGATCCGGGACTTCCGCTCCGCGCGGACGGTCAGGACGTTCCGCTCGATGTCCAGCTCAACGTCCGCGGGATCAATGCCCGGGATGTCGAACTCGACGACGAACTCATCGCCCTCCTTCCACGCGTCCATCGGGAACAAGACCGGACGCGCCAGCGTGCCACGCAGCAGCTGCTGGGAAAGACGGTCGAATTCGCGGAACGGGTCAATGCGCATCATCGCCATGTCGAACACCTCCACCATCGTTTCTGGTTGATCTGGACACCTCCGAATATAATCCAGAAAACCGAATCGCACCAGGGGTGTCAGCCGGGTATTTCCACAGGTCAACGACCTGTCAGCAGTGCGGGGCGGGCCGCCGGGGACTAGACTCGGATGTCCCTGTCCCAGACACCCCCTCCGGAGGATCCCGTGGCCCCGCAGACCCCCTCACCCGCTGATTCCCATGACGTCATCCGCGTCACCGGCGCCCATGTGAACAACCTGCGCGGGGTCAGCGTGGAGATACCCAAACGACGGCTCACCGTCTTCACCGGTGTCTCCGGGTCAGGCAAATCCTCCCTCGTCTTCGGCACCATCGCCGCCGAATCCCAGCGGCTGATCAACGAGACCTACTCCACCTTCGTGCAGGGCTTCATGCCCTCGCTGGCCCGTCCCGACGTCGACCGCCTGGAGGGCATCACCACCGCCATCCTCGTCGACCAGGAGCCGATGGGCGCCAATGCCCGCTCCACGGTGGGCACCGCCACCGACGCCACCGCCATGCTGCGCATCCTCTACTCCCGCATCGCCGAACCCCGGGCAGGCGGGCCCGGCGCGTACTCCTTCAACGTGCCCTCGGTCTCCGCCTCGGGTGGCATCAGCGTCGGCGGCGCGAAGCGGGAGCGCGTGGAGTTCAGCCGTACCGGCGGCATGTGCCCGCGGTGCGAAGGCCTGGGACGGGTATCCGACATCGACCTGAACCAGCTCGTCGACGAATCCCTCTCCCTCAACGACGGCGCCCTGCTCATCCCCGGTTACAAGGTCGGTTCCTGGAGCATGCGCGGTTACGCCGAATCCGGTTTCTACCCCGCGGACGCCCCCGTCAGGGACTTCACGGCGGAACAGCGCCACGCCCTGTACTACCAGGAGCCGACGAAGATCAAGTTCAGCGGCATCAATGTCACCTACGAGGGCCTGGTGCCGAAGATCACCAAGTCGATGCTGAGCAAGGACCGCGACGCCATGCAGAAGCACATCGGCGAATTCGTGGACCGGGCCGTCACCTTCATCCCCTGCCCCGACTGCGACGGCACCCGCCTGGCCCGCCACGCCCTGGAGTCGCGGATCCGGGGGAAGAACATCGCCGAGCTGTGCGCCATGGAGATCCGGGATCTGGCCGAGTGGATGCGCGGGGTGGAGGCCCCCTCGGTGGCTCCCCTGGTCAACGCCGTCCGCGAGACCCTGGACAATTTCGTGTCCATCGGCCTGGGCTACCTCACCCTCGACCGCCCCGCCGGCACGCTCTCCGGTGGTGAGGCCCAGCGCACCAAGATGATCCGCCACCTCGGCTCCGCCCTGACCGACATCACCTACGTCTTCGACGAACCGACCGCCGGGCTGCACCCGCACGACATCCGCCGCATGAACGCCCTGCTGCTGGAGCTGCGCGACAAGGGCAACACCGTGCTCGTCGTCGAGCACAAACCCGAGACCATCGCCATCGCCGACCACGTCATCGACCTGGGCCCCGGCGCGGGCCGTGAGGGCGGTCTCATCCAGTTCGAGGGCACCGTCGGGGAACTCGCGGACTCCGACACCGTCACCGGCCGACACCTCCACGACCGGACGCGGTTGAAGGCGACCACCCGCACCGCGACCGGGGCCATCGAGATCCGCGGTGCCAGCCGCAACAACCTCCGCGACGTCGACGTGGACATCCCGACCGGGGTGCTCAGCGCCATCACGGGTGTCGCCGGTTCCGGCAAGTCCTCGCTCATCTCCTCCCTGCCGCACCGGGAGGACACCGTGATCGTGGACCAGGCCCCCATCCGCGGTTCGAGGCGGTCCAACCCGGCGACCTACACCGGTGCGCTGGAGCCGGTCCGCAAGGCCTTCGCCAAGGCCAACGGCGTGAAACCGGCGCTGTTCTCCCCCAACTCGGAAGGTGCCTGCCCCAACTGCAAGGGGGCGGGCGTGGTCTATGTGGACTTAGGCATCATGTCGGGCGTGGACGTGCCCTGCGAGGTCTGTGAGGGGAAGCGTTTCGACGAGGCTGTCCTCGTCCACCACTTCGGGGGCCGTGACATCGCGCAGGTGCTGGCAATGCCGGCGACCGAGGCCGCCGAATTCTTCTTAAGGCCCGAGTCCAAGGTGCCCGCGGCAGCGAAGATCTGCGCCCGGCTTGTCGACGTCGGCCTCGGCTACATCACCCTCGGCCAGCCCCTGACCACCCTGTCGGGTGGGGAACGCCAGCGGCTCAAGCTGGCCTCGCACCTGGCGGAGAAGACCGACGTGTTCATCCTCG
>CAYSIP010000165.1:0-6081 GCA_964431055.1 uncultured Corynebacterium sp.
TCACCGATGTGCTGCTGCGTCGCGACGCCCGCGAGGTCGTCGCCGTCGACGTCGGGTACGGCCAGCTGATCTGGCGGTTGCAGAACGACGAACGCGTCACCGTGCTGGACCGCACGAATATCCGGCACCTGACTAAGGAGATGACCGGCGGGCCCTGCGACATGATGGTCGGCGACCTGTCCTTCATCTCGCTGAAGCTGACCCTGCCCGCGATCGCGGAGTGCTTGGCTGACGGCGCGGATCTGCTGCCGATGGTCAAGCCCCAGTTCGAGGTGGGCAAGGAACGCCTCGGATCAGGTGGGGTGGTGCGCAGCCCGCAGTTGCGCGCCGAAGTTACGACGGAGACCGCCCAGTTCGCGGCTACCCTCGGGTTGAGCTGCCGCGGTGTCGTCGCCTCCCCGCTGCCGGGGCCCAGCGGCAACGTAGAATATTTTCTGTGGCTGGTGAAGGACGCCGGCGCCACCGCCCCCGAGACAGAAGAATTGACCGCCATGATCGAAACCGCCGTGAAGGAGGGGCCACAGTGAGCACCGGGAACACCGTGAGCGAACGCCGTCAGGTCCTGCTCGTCCCCCACACCGGCCGCAGCTCCAATATCGCCGCCGCCGAACGGGCCGCGGAATTGATGGGCGAGGCCGAGATCGACGTCCGCGTGCTCGTCCACCAGGACGCCAGGCCGCTGGACAACAGCTCCGTGCTCCGCGACCTGCCGCGGGTGATGCACAACGCGGACGCCGCGAAGGGGTGTGAACTGGTTCTCGTCCTCGGCGGTGACGGCACCTTCCTCCGCGCGGCCGATCTGGCGCGGGCGGTGGATCTGCCGGTGCTCGGCATCAACCTGGGCCACGTGGGCTTCCTCGCGGAGTGGGAGGCGGAGTCCCTGGACGAGGCCATTCAGCGGGTCATCGACCTCGACTACCGCGTCGAGGACCGCATGACCGTGGACGTCACCGTCCTCGACGATGACCTGGAGATCATCGGCCGCGGCTGGGCCCTCAACGAAGTCAGCGTGGAGAACCTCAACCGCCGCGGCGTGCTGGACGCCATCCTCGAGGTGGACGGCCGACCGGTCAGTTCCTTCGGTTGCGACGGCGTGTTGATCTCCACCCCGACGGGTTCCACGGCCTACGCGTTCTCCGCCGGCGGGCCGGTGCTCTGGCCGGAGCTGGACGCCATTCTGGTCGTGCCGAACAATGCTCACGCCCTGTTCACCAAGCCGCTGGTGGTCTCCCCACACTCGACGGTGGCGGTGGAGTCGAAGCCCGGTGGATCCCCGGCCATGGCGGTCATGGACGGTTTCCGGCCGATCCCCATGCCCCCGGGTTCCCGCGTCGAGGTCGTGCGGGGTGGACGGCCGGTGCGCTGGGTGCGGGTGGACGACTCGACCTTCACGGACCGGTTGGTGACCAAGCTGCGCCTGCCCGTCGAGGGTTGGCGTGGCCCGCGCACCCAGAAGGCTCAGTAGCACATGTGTTCGCTTTTCCCTGTTCCGGGTGCGGTAGTCTGGCCTCATGCTTGCTGACATCGCCATCGAGAATCTCGGCGTCATCCCCTCCGCGACCGCGGAACTCTCTGACGGCCTGACGGTTCTCACCGGTGAGACCGGTGCCGGAAAAACGATGGTGGTCACCGGCCTACGTCTGCTCACCGGTGGGCGGGCCGACGCTTCCCGGGTCCGCACGGGAGCGGGGCAGGCCGTGGTCGAGGGGCGTTTTGTCACCGACCGTCTGCCCGAGGACATCGCCCGCCGGGTGGCCGGGACCGTCGAGGCGGCAGGAGGTGCCGCCGATGAGAACGGGGAATTCATCGCCTCCCGCACCGTCAACGCGACGGGGCGTTCGCGGGCGCATCTGGGGGGCCGTTCGGTGCCGGCGGCCACCCTCGCCGAATTCGCCAGCGAATTGCTGACCATCCACGGCCAGAACGACCAGTTGCGCCTGTTGGCGCCCGACCAGCAGCTGGGGGCCCTCGACCGTTTCGATCCGAAGATCGCCCCCCTGCTGGCCACCTACCGCGAGGCGTGGCGGACGTGGCGCACGCTGGCGAAGGACCTGAAGGAACGCACCGAGTCCCGACGGGAGCTCGCCCAGGAGGTGGACCGACTGCAGTTCGCCCTCAACGAGATCGACGAAATCTCACCGGAACCGGAGGAGGACTCTGAGCTGGTCAACCAGATCCGTCGTCTCCAGGACGTGGACACCCTCCGTGAGCAGGCCTCCACCGCCCTGGGGTCGATCGACGGGCAGGAGGCCTTCGGCGGGTATTCCGACGAGGAACCTGCCTCCACCCTGCTGGGCCGCGCGGGGTCCGCCCTGACCGGCTCCGAGGACCCGAAGCTCAAGGAGCTGGGTGAGAGGCTCTCCGAGATCACCACCCAGTTGTCGGAGATCTCCGTCGACCTGGGCGCCTACCTGACCGACCTTCCGGCCGACCCGAACCTGCTCGAGCAGTACCTGCAGCGTCAGCAGCAGTTGAAGCAGCTGACCCGCAAATACGCCCCGGACATCGACGGGGTGCTCGCCTGGCGGGAGAAGGCGCGCATCCGCCTGGGCCGCATCGACATCTCATCCGAGGCGCTCGATGAACTGAAGAAGCAGGTGGCGGCGGCGGAGAAGACCATGACCGCGGCCGCGAAGAAGCTGACCGCCGCGCGCACGAAGTCGGCGAAGAAGCTGGGGGAGCAGGTCAGTGGCGAGCTCCGTGGTCTGGCGATGCCTAAGGCGCGGATCGAGGTCGCCGTGCGTCCGGTGGCCCCTGGCCGCGACGGCGCCGATGAGGTCGAGCTGCTGCTGGCTCCCAACGCAGCCGCGGAGGCCCGTCCGCTGGCGTCCTCGGCCTCCGGTGGTGAGCTCTCCCGGGTGATGCTCGCGCTCGAGGTGATCCTCTCCGCCGGAACGGAGGGGGCGACCCTGGTTTTCGACGAGGTGGACGCCGGGGTCGGTGGCCGCGCGGCCGTCGAGATCGGCCGTCGTCTCGCCCGCCTGGCCGCACGCAACCAGGTCATCGTGGTCACCCACCTTCCGCAGGTGGCCGCCTACGCCGACACCCATCTGCACGTCGCCAAGAACGTCGGTGACGACGCCGTGACCTCCGGGGTCGTCTGCCTGGAGGGGGAGCAACGGGTGGAGGAGCTCTCACGCATGCTCGCCGGACTGGACGACACCGACACCGGCCGGGCACACGCCGCGGAACTGCTGGAGCGCGCCCACACCGAGCGGGTTGAGTTTCGTCGGGGGTGACCCGTCCGCGCGCCTCCACCCACGGTTGAGACTTTGCCAGCACAATGAAGCGCATGAGTCTGTTCTCCCGCAACGCCGACCTGCCCGGTCTGCACGGAACCCTGCGCGACTGCACCGCCGCCGGCCGAGGGTTCAAGCGACTCCGGGAGGGTGACATCGCGGTCATCGACGCCCCGGACATCACCCGCCAGGACGCCCAGCGGCTGCTGGACGTCAAGCCGGTGGCCGTGGTCAACCTGGCCCGCTTCACCACCGGGACAATCCCGAATTTCGGCCCGCACATGCTCCTGGACGCCGGGATGCTCCTCCTGGAGGGCGCTGGCGCAGAGCTGTCCTCGGGGATGCGGGACGGCCGGAAGGCCAGGATCACCGACGACGGTGAGGTCCATCAGGGGGACAAGGCGATCGGTGCGGGAGCGGTCGTCACGCTGCCGGTGGCGGAGCGTTCCTTCTCCGAGGCGCAGCAGTCGCTGGTGGACCACATGGAGGCCTATTTCGGCAACACCATCCAGTTCATCCACTCCGAAGGTCCGCTGCTCATCGACGGCCTCGGAATCCCCGACACCGGGGTGGAGCTCGCCGGCAAGAAGGTGCTGGTGGTCAGCCCTGGGACCGGTCACCGCAATCAGGTCAAGCAGCTGCGCAACTTCATCCGCGAGTACGAGCCGGTGATCGTCGGCGTCGACGACGCCGCAGACACGCTCCTGGAGCTCGGCTACAAACCGCACCTGATCGTCGGCAACCCGGCCGGCATCGGGGCCGACACCCTGCGCAGCGGTGCGCGGGTGGTGCTGCCCGCCGAGCCGGACGGGCACGCCGCGGGACTGGAACGCATCCAGGACCTCGGGGTCGGCGCAATGACCTTCCCGGCGGCCACCGATTCCGCCACCGACCTGGCGCTGCTGTTGGCGGACTACCACGGTGCCGAGCTCATCGTGAACGCCGGCGCCCCACTGGATCTCGACGCCATCTTCGCCAAGGACCCTGCCGCCACCCCGGCCGCGTTGCTCACCCGCACGAAGGTGGGCACCCGATTGGTCGACGCCGAGGCCGTGGTCAAGCTCTACGACATCGGTTCCGGCCGCGGTTTGGGCTGGCTCTGGGCGATCCTGGGCATCCTGGTCGCCCTCGCCGTCATCGTCGCCGTCATCGGGTTCGCCGGCCCGGACAGCTTCGTCAACAACCTCATCGACACCTGGAACAGCATCGCGCTGACCGTCCAGGGCTGGTTCAAGTAGGAGGCACCCATGGCCAGGAACTCATCCGGCGTAGGCGGTTGGCTCGTCGCCGGCCTTGGTTTCGGCGTCGCGGCGGGCGTGGCGCTGGGCGCCCTCGTCATCGCCCCGAACATACCCGACGGCGATTCCACCGGGCCATCCGTTTCCCAGGGGGACGTGGACGGCGCGCGCGAGGACGCCGAGATCGCCGAGGCGCAGGCGGCCTCCGCTGACAGTGTCATCGCCGAACTGGCGGACGATGCCGTGGAGGGCGCGCTCACCGATCGTCCCGTGATGGTGATGCACTCCGCCAGTGCCCTGCCCGAGGACGTCGACGCGGTCGCGGGCCTGCTGGACGCCTCGGGGGCCGTCGACGCCGGGCGCATCACCCTGGGTGAGTCTTTCTTCACCCAGGCGGGCGCCGACCAGCTCAAGTCCATCGTGGCGAACACCCTGCCCGCAGGTGCCCAGTTGTCCACCGAGAACCTCGACCCGGGCACCCACGCCGGTGAGGCGATGGGGTCCGCGCTCATGCTGAACCCGGAGTCGGGGGAGGAGCAGGCGACCTCCGATGAGCGCGCCCTGCTGCTGACCACTCTGCGGGACAGTGGATTCGTGGATTACGAGGACGGCACCATCCTGCCGGCCCAGATCGTCGTGTTGGTCGTCGGTGATTCGGACGGCGCCGGTGAGGACTCCTTCGCCGCCCGCAACGTCGCCTCCTTCGCCCGGGCCCTGGATTCCCGTGGCAACGGCGCGGTGCTCTCAGGCCGCATCCGCACGGCCGCGGACACCGGCCCGGTGGGTCTGATCCGGGCGGATGAACAGGCCGCGGAAGCGGTGTCCACGGTCGATTCCGTGGACCGGGCCTGGGGTCGGATGGCGACGGTGCTCGCCGCGCGTGAGCAGCTCGACGGTGAGGCGGGGGCGTACGGTTCGGCCGCCTCCGCCGAGGCGGCGACCCCGGCACTGTAGGCGGCACGTCCTCGCCTGGAAGCCTGGAGGCCCCACGGTCGGTCACGTATGCCTGCCGAACGGGCCTCGCCGGCTGGTTGCGTGGTTCGCCAGCGTTCTCGGCGCGCTCCGACCTCGAACCGCCCAACGAGCGCGGCCCCGGCCGGGATCCCAGGTGCAGCTGTCGGCCGGGCAGTCAGCCGGCGTGGAGTCCGGAAAACCCGCTCAACCCGCGCTTTCTACCTATCGACAGGTTTAATGTTAGGCTGAGGGCCCGTAGGTGCTCACGATGAGCTCACCTGGGGGTCGCCGTTTTCAGGGTGGCCCGCAGAATCTCGCACACACGCCCCACGGGAGGCCCACATGTCCGCACACCCCAGGTTCGTCTTCGTCACCGGAGGGGTGGTTTCCTCGCTGGGCAAGGGACTGACCGCCGCCAGCCTCGGTCACCTGCTCAGCTCCCGCGGACTGAACGTGACCATGCAGAAGCTCGACCCCTATCTGAACGTCGACCCGGGCACCATGAACCCCTTCGAGCACGGCGAGGTCTTCGTCACCGATGACGGCGCAGAGACGGACCTCGACCTCGGGCACTACGAACGTTTCCTCGACCGCAACCTCACGAACCGCGCGAATGTGACCACCGGGCAGGTGTACTCCAGCGTCATCGC
>CAYSIP010000166.1:0-6064 GCA_964431055.1 uncultured Corynebacterium sp.
TTGAACTTCTCGGTCGCGGCGGTGCCGGAGCCCTTGGCGGTGGGGTTGATCTCAGACTGGGTCATAATTTTTTCTCCTCAGTGAACGAGCTGCGGGAAGTTTTAATGTCTGGTTCCAGCTCAGCGAGCATCTCCTGAAGTGGTGACGTACCTCACTGACGGCTAAAATATTGCCCTGCCGCAGGAAGTAATGCAAGGGGAAAATGACGGGTCGGCCGATAAGGCCCGAATTCCCGTCTCAGTACCGGTGGACCGAATCGACCGTTCCGTCGAAGTACACGAGATCACCCTCCGGGTAGTGCCACACGGCCTTCATGGTGGTGGGGATCCGGTGACCGTCGATCTCCGCGTACTCTCCGAATTCCGCGGTCCACGGCAGGGGTCGCCCCGCGGCGTCATTGCGCCGGTCCTCGGTGTGAAAGGAGACGTACTCGTCCTCGTCGTTAAAGGTGAGCACCCCGCCGACTCCGCCGATCTCCGCGCGCACCCGGTGATCGTCGAGGGCGGTGAACGTGACGTGGCGCCAGCCGGCCGGGTTCGGGAACATCGGGGACTCGGCCAACCAGGTGAGCATCTGGGCGTCGCGGAGGTTCCTGTGATGGAACAGCGGGAGGATCCCCGCCAGTCGGGCCTCCATGCCGCCTGCGCCGTCGAGGAGATAATCGTAGGCCTCGAACGGGAGCCTGCGCATCACCCCGCCGATCCAGGCGGCGCGTTGCGGGGCGGTCGCGTCGTCGTAGAGGACGTACCCCACCTTCATCACCGGTTGACCGGGTCCCGTCCGGAAATCAACGTCCGAGAAGTGGACCACCACGTGGCCCGCGACCGCCCGGTCCACGTGGCCCGAGGAGCGGAGATAGCGCTGGAAGGGGGCGGGCAGACCCGCGAGGTCCTCCTCGGTCAGCGGCGTCCCGTCCCCGTCCGGGAACTCCGTCTGCGCCAACCGGGAGCGCATCGGTGGCGCCATCAACGCCCGCCCCGCAACCGCGACCGCGGTCGCGAGTGTCAGGACGGCCACGGCACCGCGCAGAATCCTCATGGCGGGGCTCCTTTCGTCTGCCTTGACTTTAACCCGGGGAGGGGGTGTCGTGGGCGTCGATGAGCGGGGGGCGGTCTTCACCCGCCGAACCGGGGCTGCCAGGGTTCACTATCCTGGTCTGCATGGACAACAGCTACCTCGACGGTTCGCATTATGACCGGGAGACGGTCGCCTTCTACGACGTCGCCCACGAAGGCGCGCAGGTGCGCACCGTGGCGGGGGTGTTGGACCAGCTCGGCGGACTCTACGGCCTCAACCCACGCAGCGTGATCATCCTGCCCACCGACCAGATCTCCCGCGCCGCGGCCCGCTTCGTCGGCGCGATGCGCAGCCCGCTGCGCCTGCCCGTCGTGGTCACCGACGTCCTGCCCGGTTACGTCGGGGCTCTCGACATCGTCGTGGCCGTCGGCGACCGCGGTGACGCACCCGACGTCGCCCAGGCGCTCATCGCCGCTTCCCGACGTGGCGCGGTGACCATCCTCGCCGGCCCCGCCCGCGGGCCCCTCCTCGAGGACGCCCCGGACGACTGCGTGATCATCCCGGCCTCCCCGACGGCGGTCGGCCCCTCACCGGCCCGGGCGATCTCCGCGATCCACACCATCCTGGATCTGCTGGAGGAGGACCCGGACCTCGTCGGCCAGCGGCTCCAACAGGTCGCCGACGCCGTCGACGACGAGCTGGAGCAACTGTCCCCGGAACGTGATTCCGTGGTCAATCCCGGCCGCCAGCTCCGCGACTTCGTCGAAGGTGCGCGCATCCTGCACACCGGCCGCAGCCGCCTCGGACGCGCCCTGGCGGAACTGGCGGCCACCCTCTGGTCCGTCCGCGGTCTGCCCAGCGGATTCGTCGACTTCGAGGAACTGCGCACCGCGCTCCCGCCCGTCATGCCCGTGGAAGACGACATCTTCCGGGATCCGTTCCTGGACGGTCCGGCGCGGGTGCTACCGTTGAAAACCATTGTGTGGGCGGAAGAAGAGGCCGGGCTCAACCATGCCCTGCCGGTGCACTGCACCTCCCCGGGACTCGGGGACGTCGCCTCCGCCCTCAAACTGATCACCCGCGGTTTCGCCGCGACCGCCTATGACGCACGCGTGGAGGACATGTAGATGGAGCAGCTCACCGGTACTCTCCGGACCTACCCCTGGGGATCCCGGACACTGCTTCCGGAGTTGCGCGGCCTGCCGTCGCCGTCCCGCTGGCCCGAAGCGGAACTGTGGTTCGGGGCGCACCCGGTCTCTCCCTCCACTGTCGGGGATCGGCCGCTGACCGAGGTCATCGACGCCGACCCGCAGGCCGCCCTCGGCACCCGGGTCCGCGAGCAGTTCGGTGACGGGCTGCCCTTCCTCCTGAAACTGCTGGCCGCGGCCGAACCCCTGTCCCTGCAGGCCCACCCCTCGGCCGAGCAGGCGAAGGAGGGTTTCGAGCGGGAGAACGCCCTCGGCATCCCGCTGGAGGCGCTCAACCGCAACTACAAGGACGCCAGCCACAAGCCGGAGCTGATCGTCGCGCTCACCGACTTTTCCGCCATGGCCGGATTCCGCCCCCTCAGCCGCACCCGCGAGCTTTTCGACGCGCTCGACTGCCCCCAGCTCGAGCGCTATCTCGGTTTCCTGGACCACGACCCGGAACCCGGTGACGAGGACGCGGTGCTGCGTGGGCTGTTCACCACCTGGATCACCATCCCCTCCCAGGCGCGCACCGAACTCATCGACGGGGTCATCGAGTCCGCCCGCGTGCTCCTCGACCGCGGTGACTGGATCGCCGGCGTCCTCTCCACCGTCGTCGACCTGCAGGAGATGTACCCGGGAGACGTCGGCGTCCTCGGTGCCCTGCTGCTCAACCATCTCAGCCTCGCACCGGGGGAGGGGATCTATCTCGATGCCGGTCAGCTGCACGCCTACATCTCCGGGATGGGCGTGGAGATCATGGCCAACTCCGACAACGTGCTGCGCGGTGGCCTGACCTCCAAATACGTGGACGTGCCCGAGCTGGTCAAGGTCCTCGACTTCCAGTCCCTCGAGGACCCCGTGGTCCGCCCCAACGACGGGCAATACCACGTCCCGGCCGCGGAATTCTCCCTGCACTGCCACCTGCTGAACGGCAGCGATGACTCGCGGGTCCCCATCGACCACGACGGCCCCGCCATCGCCCTGTGCACCGCCGGCGAGGTCACTCTGGGAGGCCTCGTGCTCACCGCCGGCAACGCGGCATGGATCCCGGCCTCCGACCCGGCCGTGACCGCCACCGGGGAAGGTCAGCTGTTCATCGCCAAGGCCTGATCCCGGCTCGGGCGCGGTTTCGCGCTCCCGGTGTCGCCGGCCCGCGCGAAGTCGGGGGAAAATTACCGGACATGAGCTTTCTTCAGCGCAGCTGTACGGGCGGGCGACAGCTCCACGTGCGTCCACTCTGAATCCGGGATCCGTCCGGGGTCATTGGCATCCGCGACGGTCCCCCGGGGAATCAGCGCAGGGCGGGGAACCAGTTGTTCCAGGGCAGCTGCCAACCCGAGCCGCTCGGCTGGGGGGCGGCCTGCGGCACGACCTCGGGGGTCTCAGGGACGACAGGCGCGACCGGCTCGGTGGGCTCGGTGGGCACGGCCTCCCGGGTCTCGACCGGACGACGTGACGGACCTGCCGGCGTCGGAGGCGTGGTGACGACGGGCGGGGAGGACTGCACGGGGCTGTCGGGGAACTCGGTGCCCGTCGGCGCGGTGGGCTCCACGGGGGTCGGGGAGCTCGGCTGCGCCGGGGAGGTCGGGAAGATCGTGGGGGTCTCGCTCGGCTCCGGGGTCTCCGCCGGTGCGGTGGGCTCCACGGGCGACGTGGTCTGCGTCGACTCGGTCGGTTCGGTGGTGCCGGTCCAACCCGGGAGAGGGGTGTCCCCGCCGAGGCCGGTGGGTCTACCCCGATCTCCGGTGGCGGCGGTGGTGGGCGGGTTGGTGAAGATGTTCTCCGGGCGGTAGACCGTGGTCGGCGCCACGGGGACGGGCTCGGTGCCCAGGACCGCGTTCGGGGGGAGCAGCGGGTCGTCGAGAAGCGGGGTGGAGGCGCCGACCCGCTCCTGCCGCTCCTCCTCGCTGGAGGGGGCGATCTCGGGGGAGGCCGCCACGTCAGAGTGGGTGGAGGTGGACGCGGTGGATACTGCGCGGGTGGGCGTGGCAGTATCAGATGCGGAAGGGGATGCGGGTGCGCTGGCGCGCCAGACTCCAACACCGATGACGGCCGCTGCGATCAAGCCGACAATGATGAAGACTGCGACTCGCCGGGTTTCTGATTTCACCCTGGTTCTTTCCCTTCAGCGGAAATGTAGATAACAACTCGGTAACGAACATATCAGACCGTCCCGGTGCCCGCAGCATCTGTAAAGGTGTGTGCCGGGGGCGTCACCGACGAAATTGATGAGAATGGGAGAATTCATGAGCAGCTGGGACGCGGAGATTTTCGCGCAGGACGTCAACGAGGAATTTCTCGACGAGCTCAACGAGCTCGATTCCGACGAGGTTCTCGAGGCCGTGCGGGATGCCTGCCTCCTCGTGTTGAAGCAGCCCCACGCCTCGGACGACGAGCGTCGGAACGCGCTGGCCGCCGCGACGGTCGCCGCCATCTGGGCCGGTGCTCCGTTCTCCGCGGGAGACGTGGCCGACGCCCACCCGTTCATCCGCCAACTGATCGGCGCGGGCGAGGAGGACCTCCACGAGGCGGCCGCGGAGGTCCTCGAGTCGGTGGAGACCGAGGCGGACCTGGAACCCTTCCTGGAGGCGCTTGCCTGACCTCGCGCTACAGTTGGGGAGACACTTTTCACGCGTTGAACGGAGCTTTCCCCGAATGTCGCAGGTAATCGAGTACAAGGTCGCAGATCTCTCCCTGGCGGAGGCGGGCCGGCACCAGATCCGACTCGCCGAGCACGAGATGCCGGGGCTGATGACCCTCCGCGAGGAGTACGGCGAGGAGCAGCCGCTGGCCGGCGCCCGCATCGCCGGTTCCATCCACATGACCACCCAGACCGCCGTGCTCATCGAGACGCTGACCGCGCTCGGCGCTGAAGTGCGGTGGGCCTCCTGCAACATCTTCTCCACCGAGGACCCGGCCGCCGCGGCCGTCGTCGTCGGCAAGGAGGGCACCCCGGAGAACCCCCAGGGCGTGCCGGTCTTCGCCTGGAAGGGCGAGACCCTCGACGAGTACTGGTGGTGCCTGAAGCAGATCTTCACCTGGGGTGAGGGCGTCGAGCCGAACATGATCCTCGACGACGGCGGCGACGCCACCATGGCCGTGATCAAGGGCCGCGAGTACGAGCAGGCCGGCGTCGTGCCCGCCTCCCAGGAGGGGGACCCGGACGAGCAGATCGCGTTCCTGAACATGCTGCGCGAGACCCTCGGTGAGGACAACCAGAAGTGGACCCGCATCGCCGAGGAGGTCAAGGGCGTCACCGAAGAGACCACCACCGGCGTGCACCGCCTCTACCACTTCGCCAACGAGGGCGTGCTTCCCTTCCCGGCGATGAACGTCAACGACGCCGTCACCAAGTCCAAGTTCGACAACAAGTACGGCACCCGCCACTCCGTCATCGACGGCCTCAACCGCGGCACCGACATGCTCATCGGCGGTAAGAAGGCCCTGATCTGCGGCTACGGCGATGTGGGCAAGGGCGTGGCCGAGGCGCTGAAAGGCCAGGGCGCGATCGTCAAGGTCACCGAGGTCGACCCGATCAACGCCCTGCAAGCCCTGATGGACGGCTTTGACGTCGTCACCGTCGACAACGGCATCGGGGACGCCGACATCGTCATCACCGCCACCGGCAACAAGGACATCATCTCCTTTGAGCACATGCAGCAGATGAAGGATCACGCGGTGCTGGGCAACATCGGTCACTTCGACAACGAGATCGACATGCACTCGCTGCTCCACCGCGACGACGTCACCCGCGTCACCATCAAGCCGCAGGTCGACGAGTTCCACCTGCCCAACGGCCGCGCCATCATCGTCCTGTCCGAGGGGCGCCTGCTCAACCTGGGCAACGCCACCGGCCA
>CAYSIP010000167.1:0-6023 GCA_964431055.1 uncultured Corynebacterium sp.
TGGTTCGTCCTCTCCCGGGAGATCATCCCCCGCCTGGGTGCGAAGATCAACGGCCGGCAGGTCGCCCACTGGACCGCCGCCTTCGTGTTCCTGGCGTTCTGGCTGCCCTACAACAACGGCACCCGTCCCGAGCCGATCATCGCGATGGGTGCGCTGCTGGCCTGGGCTTCCTTCGAACGTTCCATCGCCACCTCCCGCCTGCTGCCCGCGGCCGTCGGCGTGATCATCGCGACGATCTCGCTGGGCGCCGGGCCCACCGGCCTCATGGCGGTCTCCGCGCTGCTGGCGTCCCTGTCCAGCCTCATCCGCATCGTCAACCGGCGCCTGCCCTACCTGGGCGCGGGCGAGGGGGCGTCGAAGGGCACGATCACCCACGCCGTGATGGCGATGATCGCCCCCTTCCTGGCCGCCGGCACCGCCATCCTGATCGCCGTGTTCGGCGACCAGACCTGGGCGACCGTCATGGAGTCCATCCGGGTGCGCGCCTCGAAGGGGCCTGCCATGGACTGGTACGACGAGTGGGTCCGCTACCAGACGCTCATGGAGCAGACGGTCGACGGTTCACTGACCCGCCGTTTCGCCGTGCTCATGATGTTCCTCTGCCTGGTCGTGGTGATCGCCACCATGCTGCGCAACGGCCGGGTGCCCGGCGCGGCGAAGGGCCCTTCCCTGCGCCTGCTGCTGATCATCTTCGGCACCATGTTCTTCATGATGTTCACGCCCACGAAGTGGACGCACCACTTCGGCGTGTACGCCGGCATCGCCGGCGCCCTGGCGGCGCTGGCCGCGGTGTCGCTGAGCTACGTGGCGCTGCGTTCCTCCCGGACACGCACCCTGTTCATCGGCGCGGTGCTCTTCCTGCTGGCGATCTCCCTGGCCGGCATCAACGGCTGGTGGTACATCTCCAGCTTCGGCATTCCGTGGTTCGACAAGACCGTCCAGTACCAGGGCATCGAGGCTTCGACGATCGTGCTGTTCATCGCCCTGGCGGTGCTGCTGATCGGTGTCATCCAGTCCTTCATCGGTGACGTGCGCACCGCCCGCGCCGAGGCCCGCGGCGAACTCCCTGAGTACCGGGCACAGCGCCGGGCGAAGCTGCGCCGTTTCACCGGTCTGGCTTCCGCCCCTATCGCGTTGGCCAGCGCCGCGATTGTGCTGTTCTCCATGGCGTCGTTCGCCAAGGCCTTCGTCGACCAGTACCCGGCCTATTCCGTGGGCCTGGGTAATCTGCGCGCGCTCGGCGGGCAGACCTGCGGTCTGGCCAATGACGCACTCGTCGAGACGAACTCCAACGACTCCTTCCTACAGCCCGTCGGCGTCGAGCTCGGCGAGTCCCTGGAGAGCGAGGACAACCGCGGCTTCGAGGCCAACAACCTTCCGCCGTCCATCACCCAGGACGTCGTGGACACCTCCTCCGTGGGCGCCATCGCCGACGCCGACAACGCGGGTGGCTCCGACGAGGCCACCGGCCAGGAGACGGGCACCACCGGTGGTGTGCGCGCCGACATCGGCGTCAACGGCTCCCGCGCCCGACTGCCCTTCAACCTCGACTACACCGAGGTGCCGGTCGTCGGTTCCTGGACCTCCGGCCCGCAGTACCCCGCCGAGATCACCACCGCCTGGTACGAGGTCCCCGAGGCCACCGAGGATGCTCCCCTGATCGTGATCTCCGCCGCCGGCCGCATCGAGCACCACGACATCAACGGTGTGCTCCACGACGGCCAGGAGCTCGTGCTCGAATACGGCACCCTGGGCGCCAACGGCGAGGTCGACCCCGACTCCGTCGGCGAGCTGGAGATGCTCGACATCGGCCCGCAGCCGTCGTGGCGCAATCTGCGTCTGCCCGTCAACGCCCTGCCCGAGGGCGCCGACGTCGTGCGCGTCTCCGCCTCCGACCTCAGCCTCGACCCGGACCAGTGGTTGGCGTTCACCCCGCCGCGCATGCCGACCCTCGACTCCCTCGACAACGTCGTCGGTTCCGAGAAGCCGGGCCTGCTCGACTGGTCCGTTGCCCTGCAGTTCCCCTGCCA
Source organism: uncultured Corynebacterium sp. (assembly GCA_964431055.1). Classification (GTDB taxonomy): domain Bacteria; phylum Actinomycetota; class Actinomycetes; order Mycobacteriales; family Mycobacteriaceae; genus Corynebacterium. Next base: position 2,031 of record CAYSIP010000167.1, read on the forward strand.
GCGCACCTTCGACCACTACGCCGGCGTCGCGGAGATTCCCGAATACCGCATCTCCCCCGACCACCCGGGCAAGGCGACGCTGACCCCCTTCCAGGACTATGACGGTGGCGGCGTCATGGGCACCGCGGAGGCCGTCAACTGGTCCTTCGAGCTGCCCAGCTACACCAAGGACGACTGGCACCGCGACTGGGGATCCATCGAGATCTACCTCCGCCGCGCCAACTCCGAGGGCGCCTCACCCGACGACGCCCAGGTCGACACCGAGGTCATCCAGCGCTCCGGGTTGTGGCACCCGAGCGACATGAAGATCGACGGCTGATCCGGTCGATGTCTTGACGGATTCATCCAGCTGAAGGCCCGGGCCCCGTGCGGGATCCGGGCCTTCGTCGTCTGAGCTTCCCCTGACGGTGCGGCCCCTGCCGGAGGGGGGGTGAAAGTATTTTCATCGGAACCCTTGTCACGGCGGGGGACCTCGGTTAGGGTCGAACATATAAGCGACATCGGGGGGTGGAAAATTGCTGGAGCAGCGGATCCGTGGTCTCGTCGACCAGGCTGAGGGGGCTCTGTCCGGGCTCGCCGAACTGATGGCCGAGCCCGACGCGTTGACGTTCGCCGCCATCCGTGGGGACCTGGAACGTCTCGAGCGGGTGATGTCCGCCAAGGCCACCGTCGACGCCGCCTTCACCTGGCTCGCAGACCTCCACTCCGCGGGCCGCCTGGTGGGCTCCACCCGCACCGTGGACTATCTCACCGAAAAACTGGGACTCTCCCGGCCGGAGGCGTTTTCCCGCCTGCGTCAGGCCGAGGACCTCTACGCCCCGCCCGTGGAGCCCGAACCCGACCCCGGTGAGGATGGAACTGAGGAGGCCCGTCGGGAGGCCGAGCGCCGCCGCGAACGGGAACGTCGTGCCCAGGAGGAGGCGCGCCGTAAGGAAGCCCCGGCGGAAAAGCGCAGGGTCATCGAACGGGAACTGACGCACCTGTCCAGGCACGCCATCCCCGGACGACTCCAACTGCTCTCCCGGGCGCTGAGCGAGGCAGCGCACCGTGACGTCCAGGACCTGCGGGCCTGGGTCCGGGAACAGGTCCGCAGGGCCAACGCCGCCGCCACCCGACCCGACGGGAGGAAGGATCCCTTCGCCGCCCTCCGCAGACGCGGTATCCGCCTGTCCCGCCCCGACGCCGACGGTGGGGTGAGGATCGACGGTTATCTGCCCGCGGACATGGCCGCCATCGTGCGCGCCGCGACCAACCCCAGGGCGGGGACCGCCTCTGTGGATGATCCGGACGATAAGCGCACCTTCGATCAGCGGCGCGCGGACCAGCTGACCGACGCCTGCCGGGTATTCCTGAACACCAGGGACCCCAAGGTGGCCGGCGTGGGTTCCGTGCTGATCTCCCTGACGGCCGGGGACATCGAGAACATGACGCTCGACTCGCGTTTCCCCACCACCGGCGGAGACCTCCTCGATCCCCTCGCCCTGCTGCGCCTCGGCGCCGCCGATTCCGACTTCGTGGTCCTCCACGACAGCACGGGGCGGCCCCTCGATGTCCAGCGGGCGCGCCGTACAGCGAATTTCTACCAGCGCATCGCCCTGCTCGCCGCCGAGCTGGTGTGCACCCGGCCGGGGTGCGATCGTCACGGTGACGAATGCGACGTCCACCACCTGGTGGCGTGGTCCAGGGACGGAAACACCGACATCGAGAACCTCACCCTCCTGTGCCCCACCCACCACGCCCTCAACCGGGATGAACGTGACGGGGCGGGTGGCCTCGGGCACTCCGAGCGGGACCCCGGCACCGGCCGGGTGGGATTCCGGGCGGCGGGGGCGGAGAACCTGCGGTTCAACGACACGGTGGCCCAGGAACGGTCGGCGGGCGCGAAGATCCGCCGACGGGAGAGGCGGCCGCCCGGTTCCGCCGACCCCCCGGGGCACGAACCACCCGGCGAACCGGATGATCCCGGCCTCTTCGATATTCCCGCCTGAACAGGTTCAGGCGGTCAGCGGCACAGTGTCCGGGGTGACGGCGACCGGCAGCGCGGTCTCACCCATGAGGTCGGCGTCGACCGTCGCCGCAGCGGCCCGCCCTTCGGCGATCGCCCAGACGATCAGCGACTGGCCACGCCCGTTGTCGCCGGCGACGTAGACCCGCGGCACCTCCCCGGCCACCACCGGCTGCACGGCGGCACGGTACCGGTCATCGCGGATCATCCGGCCACGCCCGTCAAATTCCACACCCAGCTCCGCGGCCAACCCGCCCCGCTCCGAGCCGGTGAAGCCCAGGGCGATGAGCACCAGATCAGCCTCGACCTCAAAGCCGGTGCCCTCCACGGGCACGCGCCGGCCGGAGATGTTCTCCACCTCGTTGGCGCGGACCTTCACCACGCGCCCGTCCACACCCTCGAAGGAGACCGTGTTCGCGGAATGGCGACGCGCCCCCAACGGATTGCCCGGCATGCGGCGGGCCAGCCCGAGGGCCTCGATCTCATCGCCCGATTCATCACCGGTGATCACGTACTCACCCTCCTCGTGGGCGGTGGCCACGCGGTGGAGCAGCGGGAACACCGGCCACGGGGTGGACTCGTCGCGGGTGGCGGGCGCCTGCGGGTGGATGTCGAACTGGGTGACGCTCGCCGCCCCCTGGCGCAGGGCGGTGCCGAAGCAGTCGGTGCCGGTGTCGCCACCGCCGATGATGACGACCCGCTTGCCCCGGGCGTCGATGGGCGGGGTCTCCAGGTCGCCCTCGCAGACGCGGTTGGCCAGCGGCAGGTAATCCATGGCCTCGTGGATGCCGTCCAGTTGACGACCTTCCACGGGGAGCTGACGGGCGACGGGCGTGCCGGTGGCGAGGACGACGGCGTCGAAACCCGCGAGGTCGGCGATCCCGGGTGAGACCCCCACCTTGAACTCCGTGCCCTCGGCGACCAGCTGCTCCACGCGGCGGTCGATGAAGCGCTTCTCCATCTTGTACTCGGGCACGCCGTAACGCATCAGGCCGCCCAACCGGTCGTCGCGCTCGAAGACGGTGACGCGGTGCCCGGCGCGGGTCAGCTGCTGGGCGGCGGCAAGACCGGCGGGCCCGGAACCGACGACCGCGACCGACTGGCCGGTGTCGAAGGAGGGACGCACGGGCCGCACCCAGCCCTCGGAGAAGCCCCGTTCGGCGATCTCGAGTTCAATGTTTTTGATGGTCACGGCGTCGTCGTTGATGCCGAGGACGCAGGCGCCCTCGCAGGGGGCAGGGCACAGGCGGCCGGTGAACTCGGGGAAGTTGTTGGTGGCGTGCAGCCGGTCATAGGCCTCCTTCCAGCGGCCTTCGCGGACCAGATCGTTCCATTCGGGGATGATGTTGCCGAGTGGGCAGCCGCTGTGACAGAAGGGCACGCCGCAGTCCATGCAGCGGGCGGCCTGCTGGCGGATCTGCCCCTCGGGCACGGGCTCGTGCACCTCACGCCAGTCCATCAACCGCAGCGGGACGGGGCGGTGGGCCGACTCTTCGCGGCGGAATTTCAGGAATCCGTGTGGGTCAGCCATGTCAGTTCACTGCCTCCATGATCGCGGTGTCGACGTCGCGGCCCTCTTCCGAGGCCACGGCGATGATGCCGAGCACCCGGCGGTAGTCGCGCGGCAGGACCTTGATCAGGTCGTGGGCCTGCCAGGTGGTTTTCGAGCCGGTGACGCGGATGTGTTCGTCGATGACGTCCGTCAGGAAGTCAAGGTCGTCATCGGTGAGCGGGACGACGTCGACGAGCTCGGGGTTGATCCGCTGCGGCAGGTCGCCCACGGGCGCGAGGTAGGCGATGCCGCCGGACATGCCGGCGCCGAAGTTGTCGCCGACTTCACCGAGCACGACGACGCGTCCACCGGTCATGTACTCGCAACCGTGGTTGCCGTTGCCCTCCACCACGGCGACGGCGCCGGAGTTGCGGACGCAGATGCGTTCGCCCACGGAACCGGCGATGAAGATCTCGCCGCTGGTGGCGCCGAAGCC
>CAYSIP010000168.1:0-6013 GCA_964431055.1 uncultured Corynebacterium sp.
CGACCTCGGTGTTGTCGTAGGTCTGGGTGAAGGTGTTCCGCTCCTCGTCGAAGCCGTTGGCCATGATCTCCTCACGCAGCTGGTCGCGCAGTTCCCGCCAGCGCTCAACCGGCCCGTCGTAACCGTGGCGCTCCACGGCGATCACCCCGCGGTCGAAGGCCGCCCACATCATCGCCCGACCGTGGGTGAAGTGGTGCGGTTCCCCGCGCATCTCCCAGATGCCCTGGTCCTTGTCGTGGAAACGGCTCTCCTGGAAGTGGAGGATGGCCTTCTGCAGGTCCCAGGAGACCTCCCCGTCCTCGATGCCGGCGTCGCGCAGCCGCTCCAGGGCCACCATGACCTCACCGACGACGTCGGCCTGGTACTGGTCCGCGGCCCCGTTGCCGATGCGCACCGGGGTGGACCCCTCGTAACCGGCCAGGTGCTCGAGCTCGAATTCAGGCAGGTGCCGTTCCCCGCCGAGGCCGTACATGATGCGCAGCTGATCCGGATCGCCGGCGATGGCGCGCAGCAGCCAGTCCCGCCAGGCCATGGCGCGGCGCTTGAAGCCGTTCTCCACCATCACCTCGATCGTCATGGCGGAGTCCCGCAGCCAGGTGTAGCGGTAGTCCCAGTTGCGTTCCCCGCCGAATTCCTCCGGCAGGGAGGTGGTGGGGGCGGCGACGATTCCGCCGGTCGTCGAGTGGGTCAGCGCGCGCAGCACCAGCAGGGAGCGGCGCACCGCGTCCAGGTACTCGCCGCGGTTGCGTTCTCTGATCCCCTGGCCGTCCCCGTTGTCGCCGTTGGTGTCGAACCGTCCGATCCATTCGCTCCAGAAGAACTTCGTCTGGGCCAGGGCGTTGGAGTAGTCCGGCATGTCCGGGTGGGCGAGATAGGACGGCGACCAGGTGAGCACCCAGCGGGCCGTCTCCCCGGCGCGCAGCCGCAGCACGGTGGAGTGGCAGGTGGTCTCGTCGTTGTAGTCGAGCTTCGGGCCGCGGATGTAGACGGCGTTGGGGCCGGCGATGGCGCGTAGCTCGTCGATGTCCTCCACCACGCGTTCGCGCACGTACGGGGTGGATGCCCCGTAGTCGAAGCGCAGGCGGATGACGTTACGGACGTCCACCTCACCCTCCAGGCACTCGACGACGCGCACCAGGTCGGTGATCACGTGCTGGCCGACCTGGTAGCCGGTGATGTCCACCGGCATGAAGTCGGTGACCTTCACCCGCCCAGTCGGTGACTGCCAGATGGTCTCCGTGATGAACGTGTCCTCGACATAACCCCACTCCACCACCTCCCCGTCCGGCACGTCGATCACCCACTGCCCGTTGTACTCGTCGCCCAGCAGCGCGGAGAACGCCGCCTGCGAATCGAAACGCGGCAGGCACAGCCAGTCAATGCTCCCGTACCGGGAGATCAACGCCGCCGTGTGGGTATCCGACAACAGGGCGTAATCCTCGAGCCGGGTGGATCGAGGGGTGGGCGAGATGGTCAAGACAGCCTCCGCAGGGTCGGGGACACGAGTGACGTGCAACGGTGAACGCACTTTCTCCCCAGCCTAAGTACTTTCCGCGCGGGGCGACGGGCGGGGCACGACGGGGCGGACGTTGTTAGCGTGGAGTCATGACCGCAGCATCCGACAGCTCCCCGCAGCCCGTGAACTTCTACGTCCTCGGCGGCGCCGGTGACCTCGTCCGCCGTCTGCTCATCCCCGGCCTCGCCACCTACCTCGACGAATACGGTGATGAGGCGGGCCTGCGCATCCGCCTCATCGGTTCGGGCCGCCATAACGTCGACGACTATCCGCAGTTCGTGCGCGGGGCGATCGCCGAGGCTGAACTCGACGTCGACCCGGCCGTGACGGATCACCTGGCCGACCATGCCCAGTTCGTCACCGCCGACGCCACCGACCCGGACGACCTGCGCGCGCTTCTCAGCGCCGGCGAGGGCAGCGAGGGGACCGCGCGGAGCATCCTCTACTTCGCGCTGTCACCGGGAGTCACCGCCGACGCCGTCGACGCCCTGGCCGAGGTGGATCTGCCCGAGGGCATGATCCTGGCCATGGAAAAACCCTTCGGCGAGGACGCCGAGACCGCGCAGCAACTCAACGACAAGTTGCTGGCCATCACCGACGAGGAGCACATCTTCCGCGTCGACCACTTCAACTTCGAGACCGCCGTGTCGAACCTCACCGGCCTCGTCGGCGCCAACGCACTGTTCTCCGCCGGCTGGAACAACGAGGAGATCGAGTCGATCGAGATCATCTACGACGAGACCCTCGGCCTGGAGGGACGCGCCGAGTTCTACGACGGAACCGGGGCGGTGCGCGACATGCTCCAGTCCCACCTCCTCCAGGTCATGGCCCACGCCCTGGCCGCGGGGGACCGTGACGGGGTCACCGACATCCTCGCCGCCACCCGCATCGAACCCGACTCCGTGCGCCGTGCCCGCTACTCCTCCGGAGAGGTGGACGGGAAGCGCCTGCCCGCCTACGTGGACGAGGAAGGGGTGGACCCCGACCTGCGCACCGAAACCCTCTTCCAGCTCACGGCAGCCGTCGACACCGACCGCTGGCGCGGGGTGCCCGTCACCCTGCGCTCCGGCAAGGCCATCGGCAACCCGCGCCAGGAGATCGCCGTGACTTACCGGCGCCGCGGCCGGGCCGACGAGCTGGAGATCAACCCCGGCACCCGACTGGTCTTCCCCTTCACCGACGAGGTGGCCCTCGAGGCCAACGTCTCCGACCACGGCTACAGCCATAACCTGCAGCGCGTGACGCTGCGCACCGGCCTCGTGCCCTCCCGGCTGACCCCGTACGGCCGCGTGGTGCGCGCCCTCATCGACCGTCAACACACCGCGGAGGTACCCGCCGACGCGCCACGGCTGTCCTGGGAGATCATCACACCGGTGCTCACCGCCTTCGCCGACGACACCGTGCCGCTCGAGGACTACCCGGCAGGTTCGCAGGGACCCGAGGGCTGGGCACGGGGGTAAATGGGCTCACCGGGGTCCAAGGCCCAGCGTCTCATGTGAAGAGGGGACTGCCGCTTTTTCCTCCCAAGGACAATCGCCTTTCGGCTGTTCCAGGGTTTTATTCTCCGCCATGTGACCAAATTCGCAGAAGATTCTAAGCGGAGAGCGTTATACCTGGTAGAAACGTAGGAGAATTGTTATAAAACGGGGGTAAGGGGTGGTAGTTTTGCCAGCGAACTAGCGGGAGTCGCTGGTTGGGGATTAACTGACTGGGAGAAAATGGCACGCCTTCGGCGTCGCCGATTCCCCCATCAGTGCATTCAACAGGAGATCCATGTCTGTTCCCAAGATCATGACCATCTATGGCACCCGCCCCGAGGCGATCAAGGTGGTTCCCGTGATCGCTGCTCTCCAGCGGGACGACCGATTCATCTCCATCCCGGTCTCCACCGGCCAGCACCGCGAAATGCTCGACCAGGTGAACACCATGTTCGGCGTGGCCCCCGCCTATGACCTCGGGCTGATGAAGAAAGACCAGGGCCTCAACGAGATCGTCTCCCGTGCCATGATCGGGCTCGACGGCATCATCGAGGAAGAGAAGCCCGACGTCATCATCTCCCAGGGTGACACCTCCACCGCCATGACCGCCGCCCTCGCCGGTTTCCACCGCGGCGTGGAGATTGTCCACCTGGAGGCGGGTCTGCGCACCGGAGACATCCAGTCCCCGTTCCCGGAGGAGGCCAACCGCCGCATCATCGGCCAGGTGGCCTCACTGCACCTCGCCCCGACGGCCGCCTCCCGCGAGAACCTCCTGCGGGAGAACTTCGACGCCTCGAAGATCGTGGTCACCGGCAACACCGTCATCGACTCCCTGCTCAAGGCCGCCAGCTGGGACACCCCCTTCGCCGACCCGGTGCTCGCCGCGGCCGCCGCGACCGACCGCGACATGGTGTTGGTGACCACCCACCGCCGCGAGAACATCCACGCCATGGCCGAGATCGGTGGGGCCGTCCAGGATCTGGCCGAGGCCTACCCGGAGATGGTGTTCGTCCTTCCGCTGCACCTGAACCCGAAGGTGCGCCTGGCGATCCTGCCGAAGGTGGAGAAGCTGGACAACGTGATCATCACGGATCCGCTGCCCTACGACCAGTTCACCAAGCTCATGGACCGCTCGAAGATCGTCATCACCGACTCCGGCGGAGTCCAGGAAGAGGCCCCGTCCCTGGGCAAGCCGGTGCTGGTCATGCGCGACAACACCGAGCGTCCTGAGGCCATTGCCGCGGGCACCGTCAAGCTGGTGGGCACCGACCGCAGCCGCATCGTCGCCGAGACCCGTCGCCTGGTCGATGACGCGGAGGCCTACCGCGAAATGGCCAACGCCGTGAACCCCTATGGTGACGGCCAGGGCGCGGCCCGCTCCATCGCCGCCCTCTCCCAGATGCTCGGCCTGGGCACCCGCCTGCCGGAGTTCACCGCGGAGATCGCCGCCTAAGAACGAATGACCCCGGTGTCAGCCAGCTGGCGCACCGGGACGTGCATCCCCCGACAACCGGGGCAGTGGTCAACCACTGCCCCGGTTTGCTGTTGCGCAGTAGTACTGCAGCATCTCGGCCCGGGAAAACTGGTTCACCCCATGGCCGCCGAGAAGAATGAATCCTTCAGCCTCCACTGCGAATCTCACGTGGTCAACCGGTGGTCGCGGCCGCCTGTGGAGAAGCCCACGTTGTCCCCAGAGCGCCCGGGCCGGCTCCAGCATCCCCTGGGCCGCAATGGCCAGGCATGGGAGCCTGACGAGGACAACAGGGGCACCTTGAGCGGTGGCTGGCAGGGAAGGAAACGAACAAAGGGGGAATTCGGCATGGGGCAGGCACGTCGGAGGATCGGGGAACACGGTCCGATCACTGTGGAGAAAGTGGCACCGAAGAAATGGGTCGCGCGCACCTCGGTGCGCAACCTCGCCGGCCGATGGATCAGGGTTCAGGCCACGGCAGCAACCCGCCTCAAGGCGGAGGAGAGTGTCCGCGACCGGGCACTCGATCGCGCCTACTCGGGATCCATCGGCCACATCGACTCAGACACCACGTTGCTGGAGCTCGTGGAGAAAACCTTGCTGGCCCTGCGCAGCGGGCAGGCGGGGCAGAACAGCCGGGTACAGACCATCAACCTCTACGAGCGCCACGTCAGTTTCCTGACGGGGGAGAAAGGGGATGCGGACATTGGGCGGCTGCGGCTGGGGGAGTGCTCGGTCACCGTGATCCAGGCCTGGCTGGATGCGGTGTCGCGCCGGGTTCCCACCTCCGCGCGGATACTGAAAATCCTGCTCACCCACGCCTTCGACCTGGCCCTGCGCCACGGTGTCGATCTGTGGGCGATCAATCCCGCCCGTATCGCACGCCTACGCCCCGCCAGGCGTGAGGAGCCGGTCGTCCTCACTCCGGAGGAGATCGACGGGCTCTGGAGCCAGGTTCAGGCATGGGAGGCGATGGGTAAGCGAACAGATCTCACCGGCATCGTCGGCACGCTTCTGGCCACCGGCGTGAGGCCCGCAGAGGCGTTGGCGATCCGGTGGGAGGACGTCGACCTCACCTCCACGCCTGCGCAGCTCACCGTCTCGGGGACGATCGTGCGCCAGGACGGGGTGCTGATCCGTCAGGAGATCCCGAAAAGTGAGGCCGGCTACCGGATGCTGGTGTTGCCTGGCTGGTACGCCGACATGCTCCGGGAGCGGCGGCGGGACGCGGACAACGAACTGGTGTTTCCGAATTGGAACGGTGGCATCCTTGATCCCCATAACGTGGGCAACCGCTTCCGGGACGCCCGTGGGGAGGAATTCGCGCACATCCAGATGAAACACTTCCGCTCGACGGTGGCCACGATCATTGAGCGCGCGTACGGCATCGAGGAGGCGGCCCGCCATCTGGGTCATGCCTCGCCGGCGGTGACCGGCCGCTACTACATCCGTCGGCCTAAACAGGCGGGGGACCACACCAGTGCCCTTGACGGACTCAGGCCTGGTCTCGGTGAAGACAGGGGGGTCAGGGGCAGGGACGGTAAGGCA
>CAYSIP010000169.1:0-5924 GCA_964431055.1 uncultured Corynebacterium sp.
CTGCCGGCCTCCTTCAACGAGATCATCTCCCTGGTCAAGGGCACGGCGATCGTCTACGTGCTGGCCTACCAGGAGCTGTTCCTGACCGTGCAGGTCATCTACGCACGCACCCAGGAGGTCCTGCCGATGCTGCTGGTGGCCACCATCTGGTACATCGTCATCACCTCCCTGCTGTCCATCGCCCAGTACTACGTGGAGCGCCGCTTCGCCCGGGGAGCGACCCGCGAACTGCCGCCCACCCCCTGGCAGCGACTGAAGAAGAAATTCACCTCCGTGCCCGCCGAAGCCAGCCCCACGAAGCAGGCGGACGCCGCCTCCCGGGGAGCCGGCACGGGCCCGGGCGCCGGCACCAACCCTCAGGAGACGTCACTGTGACATCCACTTCCTCCCGCCCCCGCACCGCCACCCGCGGCAGGATCGAGCTGACCGACATCCGCAAGAGCTTCGGCGAGCACGAGGTCCTGCACGGGGTGTCCCTGACCGTCGAACCGGGTGAGGTCACCGTCATCATCGGGCCGTCCGGATCCGGCAAGTCGACCCTGCTGCGCACCATCAACATGCTGGAGACGATCGATTCCGGCATGGTCCGCATCGACGGCGAGATCATCGGTTACCGGCGGGACGACACTGATCCCGGAATCCTCCATGAGCTGCCCGAGGCCGAGGTGCTCCGGCAACGCACCGAGGTCGGCATGGTCTTCCAGAACTTCAACCTCTTCGGCCACATGACGGTGCTTCGCAACGTGACCGAGGCCCCCGTCCGGGCTCTCGGCGTGCCGGCCAAACAGGCGCAGGCCGACGCCCGCCGTCTACTGGAACGGGTGGGCCTCTCCGACAAGGAGAACGCCTATCCCCGTCAGCTCTCCGGGGGCCAGCAGCAGCGCGTGGCCATCGCCCGGGCCCTGGCGCTGAAACCGAAGGTGCTGCTCTTCGATGAGCCGACCAGCGCGCTGGACCCCGAGCTCGTCGACGAGGTGCTCGCCGTCATCCAGGACCTGGCCGACGAGGGAACCACCCTGATCGTGGTCACCCACGAGATGGGCTTCGCCAGCGGGGTCGCCGACACCGTGGTGTTCATGGCCGACGGGCAGATCGTCGAGCAGGGCCCGCCCGGGGACCTGTTCGGCAACCCCCGCCACGACCGCACCCGCGACTTCCTGTCCCGCATCCGGGGAGTGGGAGGCAGGCAGTGACGACCACCACCCGCGCCCGCAGCCGGAGAAAGGTCGCCGCCCTGCTCACGGGCCTGGCCACAGTCCTCTCGTTGTCGGCCTGCGCCAACCCGGTCGACCTGGACGCGATCGAGGCCACCGGCTTCAACCTCTCCCCGGATCAGAACCGGGTCCGCTCCACCGTCAACCCGGAACTGGCCGCCGCCGTGCCGGAGGCGATCAAGGCCGACGGGAAGCTGACGGTGGGCAGCCTCGTCCAGGGCTCACCCCCGCTGATCATGATGGCCACGGACAACTCCACCCCCATCGGGGCCGAGGTGGACATGGCCCAGTTGATCGCCGACAAGGTGGGCCTCGAGCTCGACATCCAGCTGACCAGCTGGGACAACTGGCCGCTGAAGCTGGAATCCAGCGAATACGAGCTGGTCCTGATCAATATCGGCGTCTCGGACCAGCGCATGCAGAAATTCGACTTCTCCTCCTACCGGGGAGCGCTGCTCGCCTTCGAACGCGACGTCGAGTCCGACGGGGAGGTCCACGGGCCCGACGACATCTCCGGCCAGCGGATCGCCGTGGTGGCCGGCACGAACCAGGAACGCATCCTCCTGGCCTGGAACGAGCAACTCGAGGCCGAAGGCAAACAACCGGCTGACCTGTACTACTACCTCACCGAAACGGAGATGTCCCTGGCATTGTCCGCCGGCCGCGTCGACTTCCTGCTGACCAACTCCCCGGTGGCCTCCTATCACGAGGCCACCCGCGACGACATCGAGATCGCCGGCCGCGTGGCCGCCGGCTGGCCCGACGACACGCTGGTGGGCTCACCCACCCAACGCGGCAACGGGTTCGCCCCCGTGCAGACCGCCGCGATCAACGAACTGATCGAGGAAGGCACCTACCAGGAGGCGCTCGACCGCTGGGGACTCGGTGACGAGGCCCTGCCCGAGTCCGAGACCTTCAGCCTGGAGAACTACGATGACTGACCGCGCAGGCAACGACGGACAGAGCTTCCTCGCCGACTGGCGGCGGTGGCGCGCCCACCGCGAGGAGCTTCTCACCGCACCGTACGGCCCACTCTCACCGGTCGGCATGGGTTGGCTCGACGAGACCCCCCGTCCGGTCCCTGGCGCGCCGGGCCGGTGGTCGCAACAGGACGGCAAGGTGATCCTCGCCCTGGTCGCGTCCGAGAATCCGCGCCACGACGGCCGTGAACTCAACCCGGCAGGCGTGGCGGGCACCACCACCGTCGCCCTCCCGGTGCCCGACGTCGGGGGATACGCCGTCGAGGACGGTGATGCCCGGGTGGAGATCGTCCGACGCGGCGACCGTACGCTCGTCCGCCCCAGGCGACCCGACAACGCCGCTGCGCTCGGCTATACCGCCACCCCGACCTTCGACCCCGACCCTGACTGGGTGGTCGCGGCCGAGTTCCACCGCTACGACGAACCGCGGACCGTCACGGTGGGCGCCGTGTGGCCCGGCCTGACCCACCGTTTCACCGCGGTCGGTGACCTCGTCTTCTCCCGGGAGGGGACCAGGCACACCCTGCAGGCCTTCGCCACCGGGGAGAGGTCGGTCGTCCAGATCATCTTCACCGACGCGACCAGCGGACGGACCACCTGGCGGGACAACCGTCAGGTCACCGCGACCGTCAGTGAGGACGGCGTCCGCGCCGGGATCGACTTCAACCGGGCGGTCAATTTCCCGGTCGCCTACACCGGGCACGCCACGTGCCCGCTGCCCCCCGACGGCAACCGGCTCGCCATCGAGGTCACCGCGGGGGAGAAGACCCCCGAGCACCGCACACAGCAGAAGAACTGAGGTACCACACGACATGAACACCGACAGCACGGAACCGGCACTGACGCGCACGCTCGCCCGGCCGTTCATCGCCCTCGACCTGGACGGCGAGGGCTCCCACCCCGCGGCCGCCTCCTGGACCGGCGTGTCACCGCAGGAGGCCTACTCGGGCACCCGGCTGGTCCGTCGCGCCCTGGCCGGGGAGACCGCGGGCGTCAACGCGCTGGTCTTCGCGGACCGGGCCAAGGACGCCCGCGCCGAGGACCATCCCGTCAACCTGGCGGCCACCCACGCCGCGGCGTTCACCGCTCCGCTGACCAGCCGCGTGGCATTGATCGCAGAGGCTGACACGGTCCTGTCCGAGCCCTTCCACCTGGCCATGCAGCTGATGACCCTCGACCAGAACTCGCTGGGCCGCGCCGGCTGGCTCGTCCACGGCACGGCTTCCGCCGTCGAGGCCGCGGCCGTCGGACGCCAGACGCCGGATGGCGTCCGGGTGCGCCGGGAGGTCGCCGACTCCATCGAGGTCAACCGCCGGTTGTGGGACAGCTGGGAGGACGGCGCGGAGATCCGTGACGTCGCCACCGGCCGATTCATCGACGCCGGCAAGATCCACCACATCGACTTCGAGGGCGAGTACTACTCGGTGAAGTCCTCGGCGATCGCCCCGCGCACCCCGCAGGGGCAGATCCCGGTCCTCGCGCCGCGCGAGCTGGTCGAGGCCGGGGCCGACGTCGACGCCGTCCAGGTCCACGCACAGACCGTAGACGGGTTGATCGACGCCGTGGGCCGCGCCCGCGCCGAGGGCTTCCGGATCGTCGTCGCCGAGCTGCCCGTTGCCGTTGACGCCCTGGGGGTGCCCGCAGCCGGGCGTCTCGCCCGGCTCGACGCCGAGCGCCCCTGGACGCCCGGCGCGTTGGCCTCGGGCACCGCCGTCGAGGTCACTGACGTGATCGCCCGTGTCCTCGAGGTGGCCGACGGGGTGCGCCTGCGCCCGGCCGTCTACGACGTGGACCTGCCCGAACTCGCGGAGGACGTGCTGCCGGAGCTGCGGCGTCGCCTCCCGCTGGCGGACAACGCCCCCGACGGGACCTTCCGTTCCCTGCTCGGGTTGGGTCGACCCGCCAGCCGTTACGCCGCCACCCAGAAGGAGAACCGATGAGCACCACTGATTTCACCCCCTCCGGACAGCTGCAGTTCGGCGCCTTCTTCCAGGGCGTGAACACCGGCACCGTGTGGAAGTCGCCGGAATCCGGTTCCCAGATCGCCTTCGAGTCCTTCCGCAAGCTCGCCCAGACGGCCGAGCGCGGCAAGTTCGCGGCGTTCTTCCTGGCGGAGGGCCTGCGCATGCGGGAACAGGACGGGCGTATCTTCGAGCTCGACATCGCCGGGCGCCCCGACAACCAGACGATGCTGGCCTCGCTGGCCGCCGTCACCGAGCGTCTCGGCCTGGTGGCCACCCAGAACACCACCTTCAACGATCCGGTCGACCTGGTTCGACGGGTCCACTCCCTGGACCTGCTGTCCGGGGGCCGGGCCGCCTGGAACGTCGTGACCACCGACAACGCGTGGACCGGGGCGAATTTCCGGCGCGGAGGTTACCTGGACCACGCCGACCGCTACCGGCACGCCGAGCGGTTCCTCGACGTCGCCAAGGAGATGTGGGCGGGCCGTGCGGTCCACCACGTCGGTGACCATTACACGGTCGACCACGTCCCGCAGCTGCCCGTCAGCCCTCAGGGCCGCCCCGTGCTCTTCCAGGCCGGCATGTCGCCGTCCGGGCGGGATTTCGCGGCGAGGAACTGCGACGTCATCTTCACCGTTCTCCCGGACCTGGAGGCGGCGAAGAAGTTCCGCTCGGACATCGTCGAGCGCACCCTCAAGTTCAACCGCCCGGCCGACGACGTGAAGATCATGCCGGTCATCGAGTTCATCCTCGCCCCCACGGAGAAGGAGGCCGAGGAGAAGCGGGCAGAGGTCCGCCGGATGCAGGTCGGACCGGAGCAGGCCATCGCCTATCTTGAGCAGTTCTGGGGGACCGACCTGAGCGCCTATGATCCGGACGGCCCGCTGCCGGACATCGAACCGGTCGTCGACGAGACCGACGGTTCCCGGGGAGTGGCCTTCCAGGGGAGGAACATCCGGGAGAAGGTGGCCCAGTGGCGCATTGACGCGGCGGAGCGAAACCTGTCGATCCGGGACCTGGCCACCGAACAGCTCGTCGGGATGCAGAACTCGGTGACCGGGTCCTATGACTCCGTGGCCGACCAGATGGCCGAGTATGCCCGCACCGGTGCCGTCGACGGGTTCAACATCGCGCCGTGGCTGATCCCCTCCGGGCTGGATGACGTGGTCAACGAGCTGGTTCCGCGCCTGCAGGACCGCGGGGTGTACCCGACGGACTACGCCGGCCCGACCCTGCGGGAGAACCTGGGTCTGCGCGCGATGGGGTAGCCCCGGGGGCATCAGTCCATCTGGAGCACGGTCCGCAGCTCCGCGAAGAGTTCGGGCCGCACCGAATGGAGGACCGTGCGGCCTTCCCGGCGGCGTTCCAGCAGACCGGCCTCGGTGAGCTTCCTCAGGTGGTGGGAGACCGTGGGCTGGGTGAGGCCGACCTGTTCCGTGAGCTCATTGACAGTGACCGGACCGCAGCCCTCCGCGGACAGCCGGGACAGGATCTTCAACCGCCCGGGGTCGGCCAACACCTTGAACAGGGTGGCGTAGCGTTGCGCCTCATCGTCGCCCAGGGGACCGGAACCCAGGGAGCAGCAGGCGGCGAGGTCGGCCAGGGGGAGGATCCGCGGAGAGGTCATGCCTCCCACCATATATTGACGGCCATCGATATCGGAAGTACCTTTCTTATCGACGCTCGTCGATCCTTTTGAAAGGTGCCGTATGGCTGCTCCACCCCGTCCCGCCAGCGGGGGAAAAACCGGCCACCGAAGACACCTA
>CAYSIP010000170.1:0-5847 GCA_964431055.1 uncultured Corynebacterium sp.
CTGCACCCGGGAGGGTGTGGGAGAGTAAGTCACCGCCGACCCAACAACTTAACAGCTAAACACCGGATGCCCGAGACCTATATAAGGTTTCGGGCATCCGGTGTTTTCGCATGTCCAAGTCATTTTTCCCATCTGGGCGCCGCAGGAGACTGATCCGGATGGGGGCCAGTTAGGAAATACGGGCTCGGTCAACAAAGATTAGTGAGGATGACTTCGCAACGGATGTCCGTATGCGGTGCCGTCCCCATTTTCCGCTGACGAGAAGCGAGCCTCCATGCCTGTGACCCGCACCCTTGTAACCGTCGCCCGGGGAGAGAAGCAGCGGTTCCGCGAATCCGCCAGGGGTTCGGATACCGCTGCGGTCCAGATCGTTCCGGAGTCGCCCGCGAAGCGAGGCCACCAAACCATCCGTACCTATTCTCAGTAGCAGGGGAACAGAAAGCACATCATGTCGTCCTTCCGGACCCTGCAGAAGATTTCCCTGCGCAGCCTCGCAGCCCACAAGATCCGCCTCTTGTTGACGGTGTTGGCGGTCGTCCTCGGCACCAGCTTCGTCTCCGGGGCCTTCATCCTCACCGCCAGCCTGTCCAAGGCCTTCGACGATATCGTCGACGGCAATTATGACGGGGTGGACGTCGTGCTGACGGGAACGCCGGACCAGCCGCTGGCCTTGGACATGGTCACCAGCATCGAAGGTTTCGACGGGGTCGAGGACGCCGCGTCCCAGGACCTGTCGCCCGTGGTGATCCTCACCGACGACGGGGACCCCATCCAGACAGGTGGCGCCGGCGCATGGCTGCTGCCCTACGAGCCATCCGCGGGTTCCGACGGGTTGTCGACCATCGTCGACGGCGTGGAACCCACCGCCCCCGGCCGGGCGGTCATCAATGACACGGCCGCCATGTCCG
Source organism: uncultured Corynebacterium sp. (assembly GCA_964431055.1). Taxonomy (GTDB): domain Bacteria; phylum Actinomycetota; class Actinomycetes; order Mycobacteriales; family Mycobacteriaceae; genus Corynebacterium. The sequence continues at coordinate 909 of CAYSIP010000170.1, forward strand.
CAGGCATCGAGGTGGGCGACGTCGTCACGGTCATCGATCCGGTGGGCCGTCACGAGTTCATCGTCGACGGTCTCAACGAGATGGACATCGCCACCGGTGGGTGGGCGGGCCTGATGATCCCGGCCGAGCAGTACCGGACTGAGTTCAGTGACGGTGAGACCACCGCCCGGATCATGGTCCGCGGCACCGGGTCAGTAGATTCTTCCACGTTGCTGGATTCTCTGCAGCGGGAGTTCCCTGGGGTGTCCATGCAGACCGGGGGACAGGCGGCTGAGGAGGAGTCCGCCTCGATCCGTTCGCAGCTGGCGTTCCTCACCTACATCCTGCTGGCCTTCGGCTTGATCGCCTTGCTGGTGGGTACCTTCATCATCGCCAACACCTTCTTCATGCTCGTCGCCCAGCGCACCCGTGAATTCGCCCTGCTGCGCACCCTGGCGTTGTCGCGGTTGCAGCTGACGGGTTCGGTGATCGCGGAGGCCGCGGTCATCGGTGCGCTGGGTTCCGCCCTGGGCATCGTCGTCGGCGTCGGACTGGTCGAGGCGATCACCTTCGGCATGACCACCGCCGGTTTCGGTTTCCCGGACGCCGGCATCGGCCTCGACGCGGCGAGCGTGATCGTCCCGCTCGTCATCGGGGTGGTCGTCACCATTCTCAGCGCCTGGTTACCGGCCAGGCGGGCGGGGCAGGTGCACCCGGTGCAGGCCATGCGATCGGGTGAGCAGGTCAGCACCACGCCGTTGGGTGCGCGTACGACGGTCGGTGCGACACTACTGCTGGTGGGTTTTCTCGCCACGCTCGTCGCCTCGTTGGCCACCGGTTGGTCGACGGGCATCCGTGGCGTGGTCCTCGCTGCCGGCACCGTCGCTCTCGTGTTGGGGGTGTTGCTGGCCTCCGCGGCGCTCGCCCGCCGGATTTTCAGCGTGCGGGGCCGCTTCGGCGGCGTCGTGGCGCTGTTGGCCCGGACGAACCTGTCGCGTAATGCCCGGCGCACCGCCGCCACCGCCTTCGCGCTGACCCTCGGGGTCGCGCTCGTCGCCGCCGTGGGGATCCTGGGGGCGTCGATGAAGGAGTCCATCTTCGGTCAGATCGATGAGTCCCTGCGTGCCGACGCCGTCGTGACCACCAGCCTGGTGTCCACCCAGGGGATCCCCGAGCAGGTCGCCGACGACATCGGGGCCGTCTCCGGGGTCACGGGAGTGGTGCCCGTGACCTGGCTGCCGCTGACCGTCAACGGGGAGACCGCCGGCGGTTTCGGCCCCGGTTCCGGTGTTCCGCTGCTTGACGACGACCCGCGGAAGGCCCTGGTGCTCGACGCCGTGGAGGGTGGTTTCGAGGGCGTCGCGGACGGCCCCGGCGTCGGTCTGGCGCGTTCCACCGCGGAAAACCTGGGGCTGTCGGTCGGTGACGTCGTCACCGTGGCCGCCCCTGATCTCACGCCGGAGACCCGGGAGGCCCCGGTGCGGGTGATCTGGGAGGACAATTCCGCCTACGTGTCGCTGGCGGTGTCCCGGGCCACGGCGGAGGCGCTCGTGCCCGATCGATCCGCGTGGTTCACCCAGACGGTGTTCGTCACCTTCGGCGAGGAGGCGCAGGAGGGCTTGACCTTCGACGCGGTGACCGAAGAGGTCAACTCCTACGGCGTGCTCGAGGTCATGGACCGCTACCAGTACCGCAGCGCCAGCGCCGATCAGATCAACCAGCTGATGAGCATTGTCTACGCCCTGCTGGCCTTGTCGGTCGTCATCGCGGTTCTCGGCATCATCAACACCCTGGCGCTGTCCATCACTGAGCGGGGCAGGGAATTCGGGATGCTGCGCGCGGTGGGGACCCACCGTTCCCAGATCCGTCGGATGATCGTCTTGGAATCCGTCCACATCGCGGTCCTGGGGGCGATCAGCGGCGTGGTGGTCGGGGTGTGGTTGGGCTGGTGTCTGATCCGGGTGTTGGCGGGGCAGGGGATTGACCGGATCCTCATCCCGTGGGATCAGATTCTTGGGCTGTTGATCGGCGCCGTCGTCGTCGGCGTGGTCGCCGCGATCTGGCCGGCCCGGAAGGCCGCGCGGGCCGATCCGCTCACCGCCGTCGACTAGGTTCGCCCAGCCGTCGGGCGGCCTCCCGCAGTGTGTCCTCCCGTTTGCAGAACGCGAAGCGCACCTTGGTGCGCCAGGGCCCCGGGTCGTCGCAGAAGACCTGCACGGGAATGGCCGCCACCCCGGCACGCTCCGGCAGGTCGAGGCAGAACCCGATGCCGTCGGAATAGCCCAGTGGCGCGATGTCGGCCACCGTGAAGTAGGTGCCGGCGGTGGCGTGCACCCCGAAACCCGCCTCCCGCAGGGCGTGGCCCAGCAGGTCGCGGCCGGACTCGAGGCCGGTGACCATCCTGTTCAACCAGTCGCCTTCGTCGTCGAGTGCGTGGGCGACGGCGGGCTGGAAGGGCGTGGCGCCGACGTAGGTCATGAACTGCTTGGCTGTGAGCACGGCGTCGAGAAGCGGGGCGGGGGCCAGCGCCCAGCCGGTCTTCCACCCCGTGACGTTGTAGGACTTCGCCGCGGAGGAGACGGTGACGGTGCGCTCGAACATGCCGGGCAGTCCGGCCAGGGCCATGTGCGAGACGTCGTCGTAGACGAGGTTCTCGTAGACCTCGTCCGAGAGCACCAGCAGGTCGTGTTCTACGCAGACCCCCGCCAGAGCCAGGAGGCAGTCACGGTCGAAGACGCTGCCGGTGGGGTTGTGCGGGGAGTTGACGATGATCATCGCGGTCTTCTCCGTCACGGCGGCTCGTACCGCGTCGACGTCGACGGTCCACGTGTCCCCGTCCGCCGCCAGGGGCACCGCCACCCGCCGGGCCCCGGCCAGTGCGATGGCGGCTGCGTAGGCGTCGTAGTAGGGCTCGAGGACGATGACCTCGGAACCCGGTTCCACCAGGCCCAGCACGGTGGCGCTGATCGCCTCCGTGGCCCCGACGGTGATGAGCACCTCGGACTCCGGGTCGTAGGCCACGTCATGGTCGCGCTGACGTTGGGCCGAGACCGCCCGCCGCAGACCGGGCATTCCGCGGCCGGGCCCGTACTGGTTGTCGCCGCCGCTGATCTGCTCACGCGCGACCTCGAGCATACGGGGCGGCCCGTCGGAATCCGGGAAGCCCTGACCGAGGTTGATCGCATCGTGCTCCACCGCCCGCGCGGTCATCGTGGCGAAGACGGTCTCGGCGAAGGGGCGCAGGCGGGTGACGGTGCGGTCCCGGCTTCCCATGTCAGAGCACCAGCAGGTTGTGGTCGGTGGCCTTCACGTCGTTGAGCCGTTTGCGGGCGCGTTCCAGGCGGTCCCACTGGTCCTGCGGAATGGCCTTGCGGGCCATGGTGACCACGTCCTGGTCGGGGGTGCCCCAGGCGATGGGCATGGGCGTGATCTCGTCCCAGTGCTCCTGGTCGCGCATGCTGCGCCTGCCCTGCACCGCGGCGGCGGGGACCTTCGTGCCCAGCTTCGGGGTGACCCCGTTGATCCGGGTCACGGTGCGCAGGGCCGCGCCCCAGCGCGGGGGCAGTTCCGGGTCGACGTTGGTGTTCACCAGCGCCATGAGCACGAAGTCACGCGGGTTGACCTCCGCGATGACCGACGGAGCGAGCGGGTAGCGGTCGTAGAGGTCCTGGGCGGTGCCGACCTTGCGGGGCACGATGAAGGCGACCACGAAGGAGACGACCGCCAGGAGCCCCAGCGCGATACCCGCCAGCGGCGCCCAGGCGGCGTCCACCCAGAGGGCGAGCACCACCGCGGCGACCAGCAGGATGACGCCCAGGATGATCCCGGACAACTGCAGTCGGCGGGTGTCGCGCAGCATCTCGTTGTTCTTCCTGGCGAAGGTCTCGTCGACCTCGAACTTGAAAACCTTCATGGTGTCCTCTCCCGTCTCGTTCAACCTCTCCAGGATACGTCCCGCGCCCCGGCTCACCCGAGGCGGTCGAGGCTGTCCAGATCCCCGGCGTCGACGATGCGGTAGGCGTAACCCTGTTCGGCGAGGAACCGCTGGCGGTGGGCGGCGTATTCGGCGTCGAGACTGTCGCGGGAGACCACGGAGTAGAAGTGGGCCTGCCCGCCGTTCTTCTTCGGCCGCAGCAGGCGCCCCAACCGTTGGGCCTCCTCCTGTCGGGAACCGAAAGTGCCGGAGACCTGGATGGCGACGGCGGCCTCGGGCAGGTCGATGGAGAAATTCGCGACCTTGCTGACCACCAGCACGGTGATCTCCCCGTTGCGGAACTGATCGAACAGCGCTTCGCGCTTCTTGTTCGACGTGCGTCCCTCGATGATGGGGGCGTTGAACCGTTCGGCGATCTCCTCGAGCTGGTCGAGGTAGGCGCCGATGATCAGGGTGGGATGGCCGGCGTGGCGGGCCAGGAGCTTGTCGACGACGCGCAGCTTGCCGGACGCGCCCGCGGCCAGGCGGTAGCGGCCAGCGGTCTCCGCGGTGGCGTAGACCATCCGCTCGGATTCGCTCATGGTGGTGCGCACCTCGATGCACTCCGCGGTGGCGATGAAGCCGGCCGACTCCAGTTCCTTCCACGGGGCGTCGTAACGCTTCGGTCCGATCAGCGAGAACACGTCCCCCTCGCGGCCGTCCTCGCGGACCAGGGTGGCGGTGAGCCCCAGGCGGCGACGGGACTGCAGGTCAGAGGTCATGCGGAAGACGGGGGCGGGCAGCAGGTGGACCTCGTCGTAGATGATCAGGCCCCAGTCTCGGGAGTCGAAGAGCTCGAGCGCCCGGTACTCGCCCTTCGTCTTGCGGGTGACCACCTGGTAGGTGGCGATGGTCACCGGCCGGATCTCCTTGCGTTCGCCGGAATACTCGCCGATCTCGTCCTCGGTCAGCGTGGTGCGCTTGATCAGCTCGTTCTTCCACTGGCGCCCGGCGACGGTGGTGGTCACCAGGATCAGGGTGGTGGAC
>CAYSIP010000171.1:0-4567 GCA_964431055.1 uncultured Corynebacterium sp.
GTAGTCGTCGGCGATGACCTTCAGCTTCAGGTCGTCGCGGAACGGGTGGTCGAAGGTCTGGCCGATCAGGTGGCGGTAGCGCTCGTCCTCGGGATGGACGGCGATCGCGACGTCGCCGAGCATCGTCTCCACGCGTGTGGTGGCGACGATCAGGTGGGGCTCGTCGTCGTTGAGGGAGCCGTAGCGGATGGAGACCAGCTCGCCCTCGACGTCCTGGTAGACGACCTCGATGTCGGAGACCGCGGTCTCGAGCAGCGGCGACCAGTTCACCAGACGGTTGGCCCGGTAGATCATGCCCCGGTCGAAGAGCTCCTTGAAGATGGTCTGCACGGCGCGCGACAGGCCCTCGTCCAGGGTGAAACGCTCCCGCGACCAGTCGACGGAATCGCCGATGGCGCGCATCTGACCGGCGATCTGGCCACCGTAGTTGTCCTTCCACTCCCAGACCTTGGCGATGAACTCCTCACGGCCGTAGTCGTAGCGGTCCTTGCCCTCGGTCTCCTTGAGCATGGTCTCCACCTTGGTCTGGGTGGCGATGCCCGCATGGTCCATGCCCGGCAGCCACAGCACCTCATGACCCTGCATGCGCTTGCGGCGCGCGAGGGCGTCCATGAGCGTGTGGTCGAGGGCGTGGCCCATGTGCAGCTGGCCGGTCACGTTCGGCGGCGGCAGGACGATGGAGTACGCGGGCTTGTCGCTGCCCGGATCGGCGGTGAAATAGCCGGCATCGACCCAGCCCTGGTAGATCCCGGTCTCCACGGCCTGGGGATCCCAGGACTTGGGGAGCCGGTCTGCGCGGTTCGTCTCGTTCTGCTCAGTCACGCGCACCATCTTAGCTGGTGGTCGTTCCCCCTTGACCCTGACGTGGCGTCATGGTTCATCCTGAGTTCATGAGGATCTCCGAAGTCGCCCAGGCCGCCGGCTGCTCGGTGCGGGCCATCCGCCACTACCATGCCTCCGGGGCACTGCCCGAGCCGGAGCGCACCGCCAACGGTTACCGCGAGTACGACGTGGGCGACCTCGCCGCCCTGCTGCGGGTGCGCACCCTCGTCGAGGCCGGCATCCCACTGGCGGAGATCGACGCCGGTGAAGACCTGTACGACCGGGCCCTGGCACGTGTCGACGCCCGCCTGGCCGAGCTGCGGGAGCAACGCCGCCGCATCCTCGCCCTCATGGACGGTGGGCTGGGGTTGCCCGCCGACATCCGTGCGAGCATCGAGAAGTTGCTGGATGACCCGGAGTTCGCGCGGTTGGAGACCGACGCCCTGGACCTGATGGGCCTGTCGGGTGTGGCCACGGAGACGACATGGGAACAGCTGCGCCGCAATCTCGCCGACCCGGGTTGCCGTCGTGCCGCTCTCCGGGCCCGCGACGCCTGGCAGGGGCTCGGACGGCTGCGGGCCGACGCCCCGGAGGCAGGCGAGATCATCGGACGGTTGGTCGACAGCATGGAGCAGGGCCTGATGGCCGGGGTCTACCCCACCCTGCGGCCCGGGGACCTTCCCCTGGCCCTGGCCGACGTTCCCGTCACCGGGGCGCAGGGGCGGGCCCTGGAGATCCTCTCGGGTCAGGTGGTCGAGCCATGAAGCTGCTGCTGCCCGTCCTCGCCGTTGTGGTGCTGGCGTTCGACCTGTGGCTCTGGAGCACCGGCCGGATCAACGGACCCCTGGCTGTCGCCGCCGTGATCGCGGCGGAGGTGACGCTCCTGGGGCTCTCCCTGTTCCTGTCCCGGCGGGAGGCGCGGCGCCGGGGCGTGCCGCTGGTCGACCTGGTCCCGCCCCTGCGGCTGGTGGTCTGGGAGGCGAGAGCCTGGGGCGACCTGCGCCGGCTCCTGCGGGGAATGGAGGTGGTACCCGAGGGGGCCGTGGCGTTGCCGGACCGCCGCGGGATGTGGCAGCTGCCGGCGATGTTCTCGGTGGCGATCATCATCGAGATCGTCGCCGTCGAGCTGCTGCTGCCATGGCCATGGCTGCGGATCGCGCTGCTGATCCTGTCGCTGTACTCCCTGCCGCTGCTGTGGGGGATCACGGCTGCCCGCGCCGTGCACCCCCACTACCTCGACGACGAGGAGCTGGTGCTGCGCAGCGGGCGGACCGTGGTGGCGCGGATCCCGCGGGCGTCAGTCAGTGGTGTGCGCCATGACCGGCGGTTCAGCGCCGAACGGTGGGAGCTCGCCGACGGCACGCTGACCCTCGGCGGCACGGAGGGAACCAACGTGGTGCTCGTGCCGGGGGAGCCGGTGGCGGCCGCCCGTGAGCGGTGGCCGTGGCAGTCGGCGCGGACCTCGGTGGTGACTGAGGTCCGGTTGTGGCTGGACGAGCCGGAGCAGCTGCTGAAGCAGTTCCGGGCCGACGCCGGCGGGCGGCCTACCCCAGCAGCTCGCTGACGGCCTCGCGCTCGGCCTTGAGCTCCTCGACGTTGGCGGCGATGCGCTCGCGTTGGAAATCACTGATCTTCAGACCCTGGACGATCTCCCACTTCCCGTTCCGGGAGGTGGTGGGCAACCCCGCGACCAGACCGGCGTCAACCCCGTAGGCGCCGTCGGAGACGATCGCGGCGGTGGCCCACACGTCGGTGCCCGCGATCCAGTCCCGCATGTGGTCGACCGCCGAGGAGGCGGCCGACGCCGCGGAGGACTTGCCGCGGACCTCGATGATCTCGGAACCACGCCTGGCCACCCGCGGGATGAACTCGTTCACGTACCAGTCGTGGTCGATCCGGTCGGCGACGGGATCACCGTCCACGGTGACGTAGGTCAGATCGGGGAACTGGGCGGCGGAGTGGTTGCCCCACACCACCATGTTGCCGATGGAACCGGTGGGCACCTCGAGCTTCGCCGCCAGCTGCGACAGGGCCCGGTTATGGTCCAGGCGCATCATGGCGGTGAAACGCTCGGGCGGGATGTCCCGGGCCGCCTGCTGCGCGATCAGGGCGTTGGTGTTGGCGGGGTTGCCGACCACCAGCACCCGGACGTCGTCCGCCGCGTGTTCGTTGAGGGCCCGACCCTGGGGACCGAAGATCTTCCCGTTGGCCTGCAGGAGATCCGCGCGCTCCTCCCCCTTGCCACGCGGCTTGGCGCCGACGAGGAAGGCCGCGTTGGCGCCGTCGAAGGCGTCCTCGGGGCGGCCGGTCACCTCGACCTTGCGCAGCAGCGGAAAAGCGGAGTCCTCGAGTTCCATGGCCACCCCCTCGGCCGCGCGCACGGCGTCAGGGATCTCCAGCAGGGAGAGTTCGATCGGGGTGTCGGGCCCGTAGACCTCGCCCGAAGCCACCCGCCACAGCAGGGAGTAGGCGATCTGGCCGGCGGCGCCGGTGACGGTGATCTTGGCGGGCGTCTGGGTCATCGGTGGATCCTCTCGTGGGGGTTAAGGTCCTGGCCCCAGCCTAGCCCGGCGCCACGGTCGGACGCCGCAGCTGAGACGTCACCCCCGATCGGGGAGAGAAACTCTGCCGCTTCCCTTCACCTGTGCCCTTTTCCCAGCGCCTCGATGTGGTTTGACCCCCGTTTGTGTGGAGCATGCCTCCCGATCCCTGGCTTTCGGGCACGATAGACACGACCGGAGCAGAGGAGTTCCCGCCTTCAGCGCCTACCCGCCCTACGGCGCGGCATCCTCCGGCCCGCCGCCGGCCCACCCCATGGCGGCCCAGGTCCCCCGAACCCTCCGAACCGAAGGAAAGCAAGGAATGTATTACGAGGAGCCCGACGCCCAGTCGGCCGAGCCGGAGCATCACGACTCCGACGAGACCGTCACCGTTGACCGAGTGATCGACGTCGCCGTCGAGGAGTTCGCGCGGGACGGGTTCCACGAGGCGAAGCTCGAGAACGTCGCCCGCATCTCCGGCATGTCCAAGCGCATGATCCACTACCACTTCGGCGATAAGAAGGGCCTGTACCACCGCGCGCTCGTCGAGGCGATCAGCCGGCTGCACCCCGACAGCGAGGCGATGGAACTCGACTCCTCCGTCCCCGTCGAAGGGGTGCGTAAGCTCGTCGACGGCCTGTACGGCAAGTTCGTCGAGCACCCCGAAGCCGTCCGGATGTTGCTCATGGAGAATGTCCACCACATCCTCGAGATCACGGAACTCGCCCCGCTGGTCGACGAATCCTCCATGTCCCTGCACCTGGACAAGCTGCTCATGCTCGGGCAGGACGCCGGGGCCTTCCGCCCCGGGATCTCGTCGGACGACGTCTTCCTGCTGATGACCTCGGTGTCGGTCTACCGCATCGCCAACCGTGACATGAGCATCAACCTCTTCGGCGTGGACATGGCCAGCGAGGAGAACACCGCCGGCCTGCACCGCTTCGTGGTCGACGCCGTGCTGGCCTTCCTGACCTCGAATATCCCGGACACCGGGCACCGCAGCTACCTGTCCCGCAACATGATGGGCAGTGAGCCGCAGTCCGCGCTCGGCATCTACGGTTCCGACCGGCAGGACATCTTCGGAGACAACTGACCGTCCGCGGGAAGTCCCCGGACAGCAGTGGAGCGGGGGGCGGGCCCCCCCCCGGCCCCCCCCCCCACGGGGGCGCGCGGGCCCGCCAGGGGGGTGGGGGGGGGTGGGGGGG
>CAYSIP010000171.1:4577-5819 GCA_964431055.1 uncultured Corynebacterium sp.
CGGCCCCCGGGGGGGGGGGGCCCGCCCCGGGGGGGGGGGGGGCGCGCCCCCCGCCCCCCCCCCCCCCCCGCTCCACTGCTTCACTCCTGTCCCCAGATGGTGATCAGGCGGTCTTCTCGGCCTCCTCGCCGAGCACGAGTTCCGGCTGCTCCTCCCCCAGCGCCGCGGCCTCGGTCATGACGACCTCGGAGACGTCCTCCCGGTCGGGCAGGTCGTACATGACGGGCACGAGGAGTTCCTCCATGATCGCGCGCAGGCCACGGGCTCCGGTGCCGCGCTCCAGCGCCTTGTCGGCGATGACCTCCAGGGCGTCGGGCTCGAAGGTCAGCTGCACCCCGTCCATCTCGAAGAGGCGTTCATACTGCTTGACCAGGGAGTTCCTGGGCTCTGTCAGCACACGCACCAGGGACTCCCGGTCGAGGTTGTCCACCGTGGCCACGATCGGCAGGCGACCGATGAACTCCGGGATGAGCCCGAACTTCACCAGGTCCTCGGGACGGACCTGGCTGAACAGATCGAGCTTCTCCCGCTCGGAGGCCGTCTCGATCTTCGAACCGAAACCCAGACCCTTCTTGCCCACCCGCTCGGAGATGACCTTCTCCAGTCCGGAGAAGGCGCCGGCGACGATGAACAGGATGTGGGAGGTGTCGAGCTGGATGAACTCCTGGTTCGGATGCTTGCGCCCACCCTGCGGAGGAATGGAGGCGGTGGTGCCCTCCAGGATCTTCAGCAGCGCCTGCTGCACGCCCTCACCGGAGACGTCGCGGGTGATCGACGGGTTCTCGCTCTTGCGGGCGATCTTGTCGATCTCGTCGATGTAGATGATGCCCGTCTCGGCCTTCTTGACGTCGAAGTCGGCGGCCTGGATGAGCTTGAGCAGGATGTTCTCGACGTCCTCGCCGACGTAGCCGGCCTCGGTCAATGCGGTGGCGTCGGCGATCGCGAACGGCACGTTGAGCATCCGGGCCAGGGTCTGGGCCAGGTAGGTCTTGCCGCAGCCGGTGGGGCCGATGAGCAGGATGTTGGACTTGGCGATCTCCACCGCGTCCTCCCCCCGGACGCCCTCCCCCGCCTGGATCCGCTTGTAGTGGTTGTAGACCGCGACGGCGAGCGCCCGCTTGGCCGGGTCCTGGCCGACGACGTACTGCTGCAGGAAGTCGAAGATCTCCTTCGGCTTGGGCAGCTGGCCCAGCCCGAGGTCGCTGGACTCGGCCAGCTCCTCCTCGATGATCTCGTTGCACA
>CAYSIP010000172.1:0-5809 GCA_964431055.1 uncultured Corynebacterium sp.
TGCTGCGCGACAAGGTCGTCCCGGTCGCGGACATCATCAGCCCGAACCAGTTCGAGTTGGGTTACCTGACGGGCATGGAGGCATCCGACCTCGACTCCACCCTCAAGGCCGTGGAGGCCGCCCGCGCGATGGGCCCGTCCACCGTGCTGGTGACCTCCGTGGAGCGCCCGGACCGCCCGGAGGGCACCATCGAGATGCTGGTGGTCAATGATTCCGGGGCTTGGATCGTGCAGACCCCGCACCTGCCGTTCAAGCGCAACGGTTCGGGGGATGTGACCACGGCGCTGTTCACCGGCCACTACCTGTCCACCGGGGACGCCGCCGACGCCCTGGCACGCACCGCCTCGAGTGTGTTCGACCTGGTCGAGAACACCTACCGGGCGGATTCCCGCGAACTGCAGCTCATCGAGTCCCAGGACGCGTACGCGAACCCGCGCCTGCAGTTCGAGGTCAAGGCGCTGTAGCGGGCCGTGAATATCCTCTCCATCCAGTCGGCGGTGGCCTACGGGCACGTCGGCAACGCCGCGGCCGTCTTTCCCCTGCAGCGCCTGGGGCACGAGGTGTGGCCGGTGTACACGGTCAACTTCTCCAACCACACCGCCTACGACACGGTGCGGGGTCCGGTGTTCACCGCCGGGGAGGTCGCGGACGTCCTGCTCGGCATCGAGGAACGCGGCGCCTTCGCCGACGTCGACGTCGTGCTCTCCGGGTACCTGGGCACCCCGGAGATCGCGGGCGTGATCACCGACGCCGTGGCCCGGGTCCGGGCCGCCAACCCGGAGACCGTGTACGTCTGCGATCCGGTGATGGGCAACGCCGTCTTCGGCCGCTTCGTGGATGAGGCGCTGCCGGCGCTGATCCGGGAGAAGGTCGTGCCGGTCGCGGACGTCGTCACGCCCAACCAGTGGGAGCTCAACGAGTTGACCGGCGTCACCGGCACCGACCTGGACTCCACGCTCCGGGCCGTGGCGGCCGTCCGGGCGATGGGCCCGTCCACCGTGCTGGTGACCTCGGTGCAGCGGCCGGACCGCCCGGAGGGCATCATCGAGATGCTCGCCGCCGACGACCGCGGAGCGTGGATCGTGCGCACCCCGCACGTGCCGCGGAAATTCGTCGGCACCGGTGATGTGGCGAGCGCCCTGTTCACCGGCCACCACACCGCCACCGGTGACGCCGCCGACGCCCTGGCGAAGACGGCCTCCAGCATGTTCGACCTCATCGCGGTCACCGACGCGGCCGGTTCGGCGGAGCTGAAACTCATCGAGGCCCAGGACCACCTCGCGCAACCGCGGATGCAGTTCGAGGTGGAGAAGGTCTGAGAGCCCGGCAAATCAAACCGGAGGGCCGGGTTTCGCACTTCACGGGGTAAACTCCAGGGCACACAGCCTCAAACAGAAGGAGCCAGGTGACCAGTTTCACCAACACCCCGGAGGGCTTCCGCTCCGGTTTCGTCAGCTTCGTCGGCCGCCCGAACACGGGCAAGTCGACTCTCATCAACGCGTTGGTGGGGGAGAAGATCGCCATCACGGCGAATCAGCCGGAGACCACCCGCCACCCGATCCGTGGCATCGTCCACCGCCCGGACGCCCAGCTCATCCTCGTCGACACCCCGGGTCTGCACCGCCCGCGCACCCTGCTGGGTGAGCGCCTCAACGACATGGTCGAGGAGACCTACGCGGACGTGGACGTCATCGGCCTGACGATCCCGGCGGACGAGAAGATCGGCCCCGGCGACCGCTGGATCCTCGACGCCGTGCGCAAGGTCGCGCCGAAGACCCCGATCGTGGGCATCGTGACCAAGCTGGACAAGGCCAGCAAGGATCAGGTCGGCGCCCAGCTGATGGCCCTGCACGAGATGCTCGGCGGGGAGGCCGAGGTGGTTCCGGTGTCGGCCGCGGAGGACACGCAGCTCGACGTCCTGCTCGACGTGCTCACCACCCAGCTGCCGGAGGGGCCGAAGTTCTACCCCGACGACCACGTCACCGACGAGGACACCGAAACCCGCATCTCGGAGCTCATCCGCGAGGCGGCGCTGTCGGGGCTGAAGGATGAGCTGCCGCACTCGGTGGCCGTCCAGGTCGACGAGATGCTCGAGGACGAGAACTCCGGCAAGCTGACCATCCACGCCATCATCTTCGTGGAGCGTCCCGGCCAGAAGACGATCCTCCAGGGCCACGAGGGCCGCCGCATGGGGCGCATCATCCACAACTCGCGCCAGGAGCTCATCCGGTTGTTGGGCCGCAACGTCTACCTGGATCTGCGCATCAAGGTGCTCAAGAACTGGCAGACCGACCCGAAGTCCCTGGGCCGCCTGGGGTTCTAGGGCCATGCGTCGGGAGTCCTACCGCGACCGGGCAGTGGTGGTGCGCACCCACGACTTCGGTGAGGCGGACCGCATCATCGTGCTGCTCACCCGCTCCCACGGTCTGGTGCGCGGTGTGGCCAAGGGGGTGCGGCGCTCGAAGTCGCGCTTCGGCTCCCGCCTGCAGCATTTCGTGGATCTCGACGTCCAGCTCTACCCGGGCCGCAACCTGGAGACCATCACGGGCGCGGACACCGTCGCCTACCACGGCTCCGGGATCATCGATCACTACGAGCGCTACACCGCCGCCTGCGTCGTGCTGGAGACCGCGGAGCGCCTGGCGGTCGCCGGCGATGACGGGGACGCGTGGCTGTACGACCACGTCACGGAGACGCTCGCCCGGATGCAGTCCGCCGAGCGGCCCATCCTGGTGCTCGACGCCTTCCTGCTGCAGGCCATGGCGCACGCCGGCTGGGCGCCCAGCCTCTTCGACTGCGCCCAGTGCGGGGCGAAGGGCCCGCACCACGCCTTCCACCCGGCCGTCGGCGGGGCCGCCTGCACGAGATGCCGCCCCCCGGGTTCGGCGGAGGTGCCGGAGGAGGTGCTGCACCTGATGTGGCTGCTGGCCGGCTCACACTGGCCGGCCGCGCTCGAGATCGTCGCGGCGGAGGGCGGCGGGCAGCTGTCGGACGCCGCGCACCGGTTGACGCGTTCACATCTGCAGTGGCACCTGGAGCAGAAGGTCACCAGCCTGACGGTGATGGACCAGACGTGACGCTCCGGGTGGCACAATGGTTGCCGTGAGCGTAGACCTGACACCCCCCGACATCCCGCGCAAATTCCTGCCCCGCCACATCGCCCTGGTGATGGACGGCAACGGCCGCTGGGCCGAGGAGCGCGGGCTCAAGCGCACCGAGGGCCACAAGCGTGGCGAGGCCGTCCTGATGGACTCCGTCGACGCCTGCCTCGCCCTGGGCGTCCCGTACCTGTCGGCCTACGCCTTCTCCACGGAGAACTGGCGCCGATCCACCGATGAGGTGCGTTTCCTCATGGGTTTCAACCGGGACGTGCTGCACCGCCAGCGTGACATCCTCCACGAGAAGGGGGTGCGCGTGCGCTGGGTGGGACGACGTCCGCGCCTGTGGCGCTCCGTCATCAACGAGCTGGAGTACGCGGAGGAGATGACGAAGGACAACACGCGGATGACCCTGGCGATGTGCGTCAACTACGGCGGCCGCGCCGAGCTCATCGACGCCGCACGGGCCATCGCCGAGCAGGCCGCCCGCGGCGAGCTGCGCCCGGAGCAGATCACCGAGAAGACCTTCCCGCAGTGGTTGGACGAACCGGACATGCCGGACGTGGACCTGTTCCTGCGCCCGTCGGGGGAGAAACGCATCTCCAATTTCCTGCTCTGGCAGTCCGCGTACGCCGAGATGGTCTACCAGGACAAGCTGTTCCCCGACTTCACCCCGCAGGACCTGTTCGCGGCCGTCGAGGAGTACGCCCACCGGGACCGCCGCTTCGGCGGCGTGAAGTAGGGGACAGAGGGAGGAAGTCGTGGTCGAGCACGAATCGACGCCGTCCGCGCGCGCCGGAGGCGGGGACGTGGACGGGGGCGGGTCCGGTGCGGCGGGGGAGCATCCCGAGGTCAGGCCCTCCGGCGCCCAGATCCGCCGCTGGCGCCGTTACCTGGCCAACGAGCGGGCGGAGGCGGCCGTCTACCGTGAACTCGCCCGCAAGCGCACCGGCGAGGAGCGCGAGATCCTGCTGCACCTCGCCGATTCGGAGGCCCGCCACGAGCAGTTCTGGCGGGAGAAGCTCGGCGAGTACGTCGGCATGCCGCGCCGGCCTGACCTGCGCACCCGCTTCATGGGCCTGCTGGCCAAGCGGTTCGGATCGGTCTTCGCACTCGCCCTGATGCAGACCGCGGAGGCCCGCAACCCGTACGTCCATGACGACGACGCGCCCGAGCAGATCGCCGCGGACGAACGCATCCACGCCGAGGTCGTCCGCGCCCTGGGTACCCGCGGGCGGGAGAGGATGTCCGGCAGCTTCCGGGCCGCGGTCTTCGGCGCGAATGACGGCCTGGTGTCCAATCTCGCGCTGGTCATCGGCGTGATGGGTTCCGGGGTGAGCACCAGCTACATCCTGCTCGCCGGCGTCTCGGGTCTGCTGGCCGGGGCCCTGTCGATGGCCGCCGGCGAGTACGTGTCCGTGAAGTCCCAGACGGAGCTGCTCGAGGCGTCCACCCCGCATCCGAAGGCGCACACCCTGCTGCCGCAGCTCGACGTCGACGCCAACGAACTCGTCCTGGTCTACCGGGCGCGCGGCATGAACCTGGCGGACGCGGAGGCCCGCGCCGCGGACGTCTTCTCCCACCTGAACCGGAAGCACGCCGCCACCGGGCGGATCGACCACTGGGGCACCGGGGGCACCGGGGGCGCGGAGGACGCCGAACGCACCGGGCACGAGGTCATCGGCAGCGGCCTGGCCGCGGCCGGGTCGAGCTTCCTGTTCTTCGCCGCCGGCGCCTTCATCCCGATCCTGCCGTTCCTGTTCGGCGCCTCCCCGGCGGTGGGTGCGGTCGTCGCGCTGGTGCTGGTGTCGATCGCGCTGATGTTCACCGGCGGTGTCGTGGGCGTGCTCTCCGGCAAGCCTCCCCTGACCCGGGCGCTGCGCCAGCTGGCCATCGGGTTGGGCGCGGCCGGCGTGACCTACCTGCTGGGACTGGCCTTCGCCCCGCTGCTCGACTAGTTCTTCGGCTGCGTGGCCTGGCAGTCGGCGCACAGGCCGAAGACGTCGGCGTCGTGACCGGTCAGGGAGAAACCGTGGGCCTGGGCGACCGAACGTGCCCAGGTCTCCACCGGCCCGCCGTCGATCTCCTCGGTGCGCCCGCATTCGGTGCACACCAGGTGATGATGGTGGTGCTCGGACAGGCAGTGCCGGTAGAGCGACTCCCCGGCCGTGGTGTGCAGCACGTCCACGGCCTTGATCTCCGCCAACGACTGCAGCGTGCGGTACACCGTGGTCAACCCCACCTTGATCTCCCGGTCCTGCAGGGCCTGGTGGATCGCCTTCGCGGAGGCGAAGGTGTCGAGCTCCTGCAGGACGGTCACGATCGCCGTGCGCTGGCGGGTGTTGCGGGCGCCCAGCTTCGGCAGGCTGGAGTGGACGGCGGACATCTGTTTCCTTCTGGTGCGGGGCGGTTCATGGCGTGCGGGCATTGTCTCACCCCGACCATATCCTCCGGAGCCGTGTGACGGGCTCCGGCGATCAGTGCTCCGGCATCTCCGCGAAGTTCCGCGGCGGATCCGCCGGCGACTCCGGCAGCGGCGGCATGGGCGCGGGATCCGGGAGGGGGGAGCGTGGCTCAGATGGCGGGGCGGAATTCGCCGCAGGGGTGTGCGCAAACTGCTGGATGGGGATCCGCTGCTCCGGGCGTTCCGGGATCTCCAGGTGCCTGATCTCCGCGGATAACTCGCGGTCCTCACGGTCCTCACGGTCCTC
>CAYSIP010000173.1:0-5763 GCA_964431055.1 uncultured Corynebacterium sp.
TGCTCGAGCGGATCTCCACCCGCATCACCAACGAGGTGGACGAGGTCAACCGCGTCGTCCTCGACATCACCTCCAAGCCGCCGGGAACCATCGAGTGGGAGTAGCCCTCCCGCTCCCGAGGCGCAGCAGGGCCCCGACCAGTGACTGAACTGGACGGGGCCCTGCTGCGTGTGGTGTCCGGGGTCCTGAACCCCGCGCCGGTCAGCCGGCGCTGTGGACGGTGGTCTGACCGATGCCGGCGTCCACCGTCAGGGTCAGGGTGCCGCCCTCGGCGTCCTCGTTGTAGCGGCCGTCCCGGCACTCGAATTCACCGAGACCGCTGGAGCACTCGAGTTCCACAGGGACGTTAGCGGGCAGATGGATGTCCAGTTCACCGATGCCGCCGGAGACCGTGATCTCCTTGTCCTCGCTCAACGGGGCCAGGTCGCGCAGGTCGAGACCCGTGTCGCCGATCCCACCGTCATAGGTCTCCCGCAGTTCCTCACCGGTAGTGGGCGCCCACTGCTGGGAACCGGCGATGTCCTCATCGAGGTGGACGGGAGTGAAGGTCCCGAAGAACAGGGAGATTGCGGCGATGAAGGAGGCGAACACCGCGCCGATGCCGAGCACCACCCACGGCCACACCCGGGACTTACGACGCGTGGGGGCGGGTTCGGGGCCGGGTTCCGGGAGGTCCCAGGCGAAGGGGGCGGCCCCCAGGGGATCCCAGGAGGGGGGAGTGGTGCGGCCGGGCGGGGTGGGGTAGCCCTCGGCCGGGGCAAAACCGGACAGGTCCACCGGCTGCTGCATCGTCGGCCCGGGCGCCCACTGACTGGCCTGGGATTCGGCGGTCTGCGCGAAGGGGATGCCACCCACCCCCTGCGCGGGCGGGTTGGTGCGCCCGGTCGCCGGCACCGCCAGCAAGCCGGCGGGCGGGGCGGGTTCCTTGGCGTGCAGCAGCCACCAGGCCACCAGCAGCAGGGCGATGGCGGGCAGAGCCAGGCCGGTGCTGCTGAAGGAGAAGACGAGGATGAAGATCAACAGCCACCAGCCGGCGGTGCGTTCCTTCAACTCCGTGGAGTCGAGTATTTCCTTCCGGCGGCCGATGGCCTCGGCGGGGGAGGTGCTCATGCCGTAGCGGGGCATCATCATCCAGGCCAGCAGGTAGGCGACGAGGCCGCCGCCGAGGGTGAAGGCCGAGACGACGAAGATGACGCGCACGATGGTGGGGTCGATCTGGTAGCGGACGCCGATGCCCTCGGACACGCCCGCGATGCGGGAATTGCCGCCCTGGTCGGCGGGGATGCGGGGCGGGCGGGTGTCCCACATCTGTCGGGTGGTGTCGGTGAAGGTGCTCATGCCTTCGATTGTCCTGTTCACCGGCGGATTCCGGTATCGGGATTGACCCTGATTTCGGAAAATCAGGGTTGGTCCCGATGTTCCCCGACCCGGTCGCGTGCCACAATCAGGGCCATGAGCACCCCCTCCCCCCAGAACCCGTACGCGGTGGGCCGCACGGGGCCGGGGCCCTATCCGCGGTACGTCCGGCCCGGTCCCGGGCGGGTCGTCGCGGGCGTGGCCTCCGGCCTGGCTTCCCACCTGGGGGTCGACGTGTTCACGGTGCGGCTCGTCTTCGTCGCCGCGGCGTTCCTCTCCGGCCTGGGCATCTGGGTGTACGCGGGGTTGTGGATGTTCTCCAAGGCCTCCGACGACGTCCCGCCCCCACCGGAACGCAACCGGGTGTCCCGGCCGCTGTACCTCCTGCTGGTCTTCATCGGGGTCATCGGTTCCGCCCTGACGGTCCTGCTGATCAGCGGGATGCCCGGGGTGGTGCTGCTACCACTGCTCATCGTCGGGGTGGGCGCGTTTCTGGCGTGGCAGTCCTACGATCGCGGCACCAGCAGTGCGGGCAATCTGTTCTCCCTGGCCGGCGGGGCGGGCCTGGTGCTCGCGGGCGTCTTCGTCACCGTGGTGTTCTGGGACGCCCAGGGTGGTTTCGCCGGCGCCCTGGTGGCGGTCCTGCTGACCCTGGCCGGGGTGGCCGTGCTGGTGGTGCCCCTGGGCGTGCGGATGTGGGACACCGTGACCCGGGAACGGGCGGCCAAGGCGGCGGCCGACGAACGCGCCGAGATAGCCGCCCGCCTGCACGATTCAGTGCTGCAGACCCTGGCCCTGATCCAGAAGCGTGCCGACGACCCGGTGGAGGTGGCGCGCCTGGCCCGCGGGCAGGAGCGGGAGCTGCGCCAGTGGCTGTTCGAGGCGGAGGAGAAGACCTCCCCGTCCGTGTTCGCCGCCGTGGAGACCGCCTGCGGGGAGGTCGAGGACCTGTTCGGCATCCGCATCGCCCCCGTGACCGTGGGCGCCGACACTGAGCTGACCGAGGGCACGAAGGCGGCGGTGCTGGCGGCCCGGGAGGCGATGATCAACGCGGTCAAACACGCGGGTGTCGACACGCTCGACGTCTACGCGGAGCTGCTCGGCGGTGAGTTGTCCATCTTCGTCCGCGACCGCGGCCCCGGTTTTGACCCGGAGAAGATTCCGGCCGACCGGCACGGCATCCGCGACTCCATCCGCGGACGCATGGACCGCGCCGGTGGCAGCGCCCGCCTGCGCACCGCGCCGGGCCAGGGCACGGAGGTCACCGTCACGGTGCCGGTGGCCCCCGCCGATCCCGCCTCCCGCGGGGAGGACGCCACCCCGGTATCCTGAACCCCATGGTGAAGGTGTTCCTGGTCGACGACCATTCCGTGTTCCGCTCCGGCGTGCGTGCCGAGTTGACGAACGACGTCGAGATCGTCGGTGACGCGGGAACGGTGCGGGAGGCGATCACCGGGATCGACGCCACCGCCCCCGACGTCGTCCTCCTCGACGTCCACATGCCCGACGGCGGGGGACTGGCCGTCCTGCGCGGGGTCGGCGTGGAGACCACCTTCCTGGCGCTGAGCGTCTCGGATGCGGCGGAGGACGTCATCTCCCTCATCCGCGCCGGGGCCCGCGGGTACGTCACCAAGAACATCTCCGGCACCGAACTCGCCCAGGCGATCGAGCGGGTGCATTCCGGCGACGCCTACTTCTCCCCGCGGCTGGCGGGTTTCGTCCTCGACGCCTTCGCCGGCGGGGACGTCGCGGAAGATCCGGCCGGGGAGCCGGAGAAGATCGACGACCCCGTCGTCGACGCCCTGACCCGCCGTGAGCTGGAGGTGCTGCGGTTGCTGGCCCGCGGCTACACCTACAAGGAGATCGGGGCGGAGCTGTTCATCTCGGTGAAGACGGTGGAGACCCACGCCTCGAATATCCTGCGCAAGACCCAGCAGTCCAACCGGCACGCCCTGACCCGCTGGGCGCACTCGCGCGACCTGGATTAGGGGAGAGGGCGTGAACGAGTACAGATTTCAGCCCGGCCGCGTGATCGTGGCAGCGGTGATCTTCACGGCCATCGTGGCCTGGCAGGCCGACCTCCGTCTGGTGTGGTGGCTGCCCGCGCTGCTGGCGTTCATCCTTCTCTTCGCGGGTCTGCACGCCTTCTACAACTGGGCGAACATCAAGATCCGGGAGGCCACCCGGCCTCCGGGATGAGTCCCGCGGGCGTTTCGCCGCGAAACCCTCCCCGATTACCCATACTGGAGAAGGGAACTTTCCGCAGCGCGAGGAGGGGCAATGAGCAGCGTGATCGTCGTCGGCGCCGGGATGGTCGGTCTGGCCACCGCCTGGCATCTGCAGGAGCGTGGCCACGAGGTCACCGTCCTTGATCAGAAAGGGGTGGCGGCGGGCTCCTCCTGGGGTAACGCCGGCTGGCTCGCGCCGGCGAAGACCATCCCCCTGTCCAATCCGGACCTGTGGGCCTACGGGCCGCAGGCGCTGTTCGACCCGGACGCGGCCCTCCACATGCCCGTCCGCTTCGACCCGAAGCTGTGGGCCTTCCTGGCCCGGTTCATGGCGCAGGCCACGCGGCGGGCGTGGGACACCACGATGGCCGGGTTGACCCCGATCGACCGGGTGGCGCTGGAGGCCTTCGACGAACTCGAGCTCGGCGGGGTGGAGGCGGTGACCCGGAAGGGCCCGTTCGTCATCGGTTTCGAGGAGGAGTCGCAGGCGAAGGGCTTCCTGTGGGAGATCGCCGGGGTGGAGCGGCACGGGCAGCAGGCTCCGCTGGAGAGGCTGGACAATCCACGGGAGCTCGCGCCGATGCTGTCCGACGAGGTGAAGGTCGCCTACCGGCTCGAGGGGCAGCGGTTCATCGAACCCGGACCCTACGTGGCGGCGCTCGGCCGCGCCGTCGAGAAGCGGGGTGCGGTGATCCGCGCGGGTGCGGAAGTGGTGCACGTGGCCACTCAGGGCGGCCCGGCCGTGATCCTCGCGAACGGTGAGCGACTCGAGGCGGGGAAAATCGTGATCGCGACGGGCGCCTGGCTGTCCAGGCTGGCGCGAGAATTCGGGGTGCGCACGCTCGTGCAGGCGGGCCGCGGTTACTCCTTCACGGTGGAGACCGATCAGCCCGCCGAGCACCCGCTCTACCTGCCGCACCATCGCATGGCCTGCACCCCGTACCAGGGCCGGTTCCGCATCGCCGGAACCATGGAATTCCGCCGCCCCGACGAGCCGCTGTACCCGCGCCGCATCGAGGCGATCGTGAATCAGGCGCGCCGGCTCATGCGCGGGGTGGATCTGGACGACCGGCGGGACGAGTGGGTCGGTTCCCGGCCGGTCACCCCGGACGGCATGCCACTGGTCGGTCGGACGCGCGCGGAGAATGTCTACGTCGCCGGGGGCCACGGCATGTGGGGGGTGGTGCTGGGGCCGGCGACGGGCAGGTACCTGGCCCAGCTGATCGACACGGGGGAGACCCACCCCGCGATCGCGCCCTTCGACCCACTGCGCTGAGCCGTCAGACGAAGGCCAGCGCGCGGGAACCGTCGACGTGGGGGAAGACCCAGTACATCCAGCCGAAGACGCCCAGCCACACCAGGAGCGTGCCCCACACCGGCAGCGGGGCGAACATGGGCACGATCATCAGCGCGAGCCACACGATGAACAGGGGGATGACCTGCGCCAGGCGTGGCCGGTAGGTGAGGTTGCGCTGCTCCAGGTACTCCTTCATCTCGGCGCGGTAGGGGTGGCTGAACATGAGCAGCAGGCCCGCCCCGATCGCCGCCACCATCACGCCCACCTGGATCCCCCGGGACAGGTCCGTCGACAACACGGCCACGCCCGCCCCCAGGAGCAGGGAGGTGCCGAGGCGGACGATGGGCGGGGTGGGGATGGGGGTGACGTGCGAGCGCATGGTGGAGTAGGCGTTCATGCCGGTCAACGCTACCAGTTGGCGGTGCCCTGAACCGCGGCGCATACTGAAGGAACGGATAGAACGCCTATACGAAAAGTGGGGGGGCTGGCCAGCCTGCCCCAGGCCGAGCGCGTCAGCGTCCTGCGCTCCCGCATGGCCGAACCTGGCGGCGGGGCGGGCGACGTCGCGGCCCTGCCGCGGGATTCCCCGGAGGTCATCCGCGTCGTGGACGCGCGGGCCAGAGCGCTTCCCGGCGGGGGACTGGCCCGCCGGGCAGTGACCGGGCTGAGCGATTGCCCCGTCTTGGTCGTCGAGCTCATCTCTCACGCTACCGCGCAGGGTAGACACGTCGCGGTCGTCAGGTGGCCCGAACTCTCGCTCGCAGGTGTGGTCGGCGGTGGCCGACTGGCCAACGTCATCGCCGTCCCTGATCCGGGGCCCAGCCCTCTCGGGGTGATCGCGGGTCTGGTCGACGGACTCGACCTGGTCCCCGTCATCCGACC
>CAYSIP010000174.1:0-5743 GCA_964431055.1 uncultured Corynebacterium sp.
CCGACAACACCGACTGCGACGGCATCACCGGCGCCCTGGGTGAGCTGCTCGGCGACCAGCTCGCCGCGGCCCGCCGCGCCCTGGTCATCGGCGGCGGGGGCACCGCCCGTCCCGCCCTGTGGGCGCTGGGGCAGGCCGGGGTCACCGACATCACCGTGATCAACCGCTCCGACCGCAGCGCCGAGCTGGCCCCCCTGCTCGAGCCTTTCGGGGTCGAGTTCCGCTTCGCGGGCTTCGACTCCGACCTGCTGGCCGCCTCCCGGGCCGCCGACGTCATCGTCTCGACGGTGCCCCCCACGGCCGTCGAGGGCCACGAGCATGCCCTGGCGCACGCACCGGTCCTCGACGTCATCTACGAACCCTGGCCGACCCCGCTCACGGTGGCGGCGGCCGCCAACGGTTACCTCACTGTCGGTGGCCACGTCATGCTCGCCCACCAGGCCTACGGCCAGTTCGAGCAGTTCACCGGCCGGCCGGCCCCGCGGGAGGTCATGCGCCGCGCGCTGGAGGCCTCCCTGGGGTAGCCTGCCGGGTGTGTGGGGGATCCTGCTGCTCGGGGGAGCAGTCATCGTCACCGTCTGGTGGGCGGTCCGGCTCGTGCTGGTCGACGAGTCGCAGCGTCGCCTCCCGGACCACCTCACCCTGCCCGCGGCGCTTGGCGCGATGACCGGTGCCCTGCTCACCGACCCGGTGCTCGTCCTCGGTGGCCTGGGGTGGGCCGGGGCGTACCTGTTCGGCCGGGGCATCGGGGGAGGGGACGTCAAACTGGCACTGAGCCTCGGGGTGCTCGCCGCCGCAGCGGGCGGAGCGGCCGGTGTGCTGGCGGCGGCGGTGACGGCAAGTGCGGTGACGGTTGCGCGGGGTGTGGTCACGCGGGGGAGGACGGTGCCGCACGGGCCATCCATGCTGGTGGGGGCGCTCCTCGTGGTCGTATTCGACACCTGGCAGGGAGCCTTATCGCACCTGGGCGGGTCCGCATGAGACAATGACCGCATGCTTCGATGGACCACAGCAGGGGAATCCCACGGTCAGGCGCTGATTGCCCTGCTCGAAAACATGCCCGCCGGTGTCTGCGTGACCCGGGAAGAAATCTCTGAGCAGCTCGCCCGCCGCCGACTCGGCTACGGCCGCGGCGCCCGGATGAAGTTCGAGGCCGATGAGCTGAGCCTGCTCACCGGCATCCGGCACGGAAAGACCCTCGGCAGCCCGATCGCCATCATGATCGGCAACACCGAGTGGCCGAAGTGGACCACCATCATGTCCGCCGATCCGGTGGACATGAGCGATGCGGAGGTCGCCGCCGCGATGAGTTCCGGCCGCGGCGCCAAGCTCACCCGCCCGCGCCCGGGCCATGCTGATTTCGCCGGCATGGTCAAGTACGACGTCGATGAGGCCCGCCCGATCCTGGAGCGTTCCTCCGCCCGCGAGACCGCTGCCCGTGTCGCCGCCGCCACCGTCGCCCGGAGTTTCCTGCGTGAGACCCTCGGCGTCGAAGTGCTCTCCCATGTCGTCTCCATCGGCCGTTCCGAGCCCTACACGGGCCCCGAGCCCACTTTCGCGGACCTGCCGGGCGTGGACGAGTCCCCGGTGCGCGCCTTCAACAAGGACGCCGAGGCCGCCATGATCGCCGAGATCGAGGCCGCCAAGAAGGCCGGCGACACCCTCGGTGGCGTCGTCGAGGTCGTCGTGGAGGGTCTGCCCATCGGCCTCGGTTCCCACGTCTCCGGTGAGGAGCGTCTTGACGCCCAGCTCGCCGCCGCCCTCATGGGCATCCAGGCCATCAAGGGTGTCGAGGTCGGTGACGGCTTCGAGGAGGCCCGCCGCCGCGGCAGCGAAGCCCATGACGAGATGGTGCGCGCCGAGGACGGCGTCGACCGACTGAGCAACCGGGCCGGCGGCATCGAAGGCGGCATGACCAACGGCCAGACCCTGCGTGTCCGCGCCGCGATGAAGCCGATCTCCACTGTGCCGCGCGCACTCAAGACCGTCGACATGGCCGATGGTTCCGCCGCCACCGGCATCCACCAGCGTTCCGACGTCTGCGCCGTCCCGGCCGCCGGTGTCGTCGCCGAGGCCATGGTCACTCTCGTCCTCGCCCGCGCCGTGCTGAAGAAGTTCGGCGGTGACTCCGTCGCCGAGACCCGCCGCAACATCGACGCCTACAACGAATACGTCGCCCAGCGACTGCGGTTTCAGGACTCCGAGGAGGCGTAGATGACCACCCCGGAGGTCTGCCACACCCAACCGAAGGTCGTCCTCGTCGGCCCGCCCGGGGCAGGCAAGTCCACCATCGGCCGCCGCCTGGCCCGTGCCCTGTCCCTCCCGCTGGTTGATTCCGACCAGCTCATCGAGGAGTCCTTCGGGAAGCCCTGCGGCGAGGTGTTCAGCGAGCTCGGCGAGCCCACCTTCCGTGAGGTCGAGGCCCGCCACGTGGCCGCGGCGCTGACCAGCGGTGGCGTGGTCAGTCTCGGCGGGGGAGCGGTGCTCACCGACTCGACCCGCCAGCTGCTCACCCAGCACTGCGTCGTGTGGATCGACGTCTCCGTCGAGGAGGGCGTGCGGCGCACCGCCGGCGAATCCACCAGGCCCGTCCTGGCGGCCGAGGACCCGGCCGCCCACTACCGCAGCCTCATGGAACGACGTGCCCCGCTCTACCATGAGGTGGCCAGTTTCCGGGTGCGCACCGACGGCCGCACCCCCCAGCAGTCCGTGGCCGATATCCTCGGCTTCCTGGACTCCCTCTAGTCAACCGCGCAAAGGAACCCTCCCGTGACGACGATTCCGGTCAACGGACCCGCCCCGTACCAGGTCACCATCGACCACGACCTCGATGCCGCAGTCGCCGACTGCGCCGCCGCCACCGGTGCCGCCAAGGTGATGGTCATCCACCAGCCGACGCTGGTGGCCCCGGCCGAGAAGCTCGGGGCGGCGCTGTCCGCCCGCGGCCTGGAGGTCGTCCTCGCCCCGGTGCCTGACGCCGAGGAGGGCAAGACCCTCGAGGTTGCCGGAGCACTGTGGGACCGCCTGGGGGCGGAGACCTTCGGTCGTCGGGATGCGATCGTCGGACTGGGTGGCGGTGCCGTCACCGACCTCGCCGGTTTCGTGGCCGCGGCCTGGATGCGCGGCATCAAGGTCATCCAGGTGCCCACCACGCTGCTGGCGATGGTGGATGCTGCTGTGGGCGGTAAAACCGGCATCAACACCGCAGCCGGCAAGAACCTCGTCGGTGCCTTCCACGAGCCGACGGCCGTGTTCATCGACCTGGACCGCCTGGACACCCTGCCGCAGGAGGAGATCATCGCGGGTTCCGCGGAGATCATCAAGACCGGTTTCATCGCCGACCCGGTCATCCTGGAGCGCTATGAGCAGGACCCGGCGGCCTGCCTACGTAACGAAGGCCACCTGCCCGAACTCATCGCCCGCTCCGTGACGGTCAAGGCCAATGTCGTCGGCCAGGACCTCAAGGAGTCCGGCCTGCGGGAGATCCTCAATTACGGGCACACCTTCGGCCACGCCGTCGAGCTGCGCGAGAACTTCCGCTGGCGCCACGGCAACGCGGTGGCCGTCGGCATGATGTTCATCGCCCGCCTCGCCGAGGCCCGCGGCCTCATCGACGCCGCGCTGGTCGGGCGTCACCGCGCCATCCTCGACTCCATCGGCCTGCCCACCGGCTACCCGGGCGGCCACTTCGAGGAGCTCTACGCCGGCATGACCCGCGACAAGAAGAACCGCGACGGCAACATCCGCTTCGTGGCGCTGACCGGGGCGGGGGAGACCACCCGCCTGGAGGGACCCGCCCGCGAGGAGCTCGTCGCCGCCTACGAGGCCATCTCGGAGGGGGAGTAGATCCATGAAGGTCCTGGTCATCAACGGCCCCAATCTCAACCGCCTGGGCAGGCGACAGCCGGAGGTCTACGGGTCCACGACCCTCGCCGACGTCGAGAAGCTCATCGCCGACCGCGCCGGTGAACTCGGTGTCGAGGTCGAGTGCCGCCAGTCCAACCACGAGGGGGATCTCCTCGACTGGGCGCATGAGGCAGCGGACCACGGCTGGGCCGTGATCATCAACCCCGGCGGGTTCACCCACACCTCCGTCGCACTGCGCGACGCCCTGGCCGAGGTCGCTGACGGGGCGGGTTTCGTCGAGGTGCACATCTCCAACGTGCACGCCCGGGAATCCTTCCGCGGACACAGTTATCTCTCACCGATCGCCCGCGGGGTCATCGCCGGTCTCGGCGTGCCCGGTTATCTGCTGGCCCTGGAGTACTTCGCCGGCCGGTAGACGGGAAACAGCCTCGGCGGGGGTGGCCGACCCCCCGTCGACGCCTCCGTTTCGGCGGCGATTGGCCCCTCCCAGGGTCCGGTTGCGGTTAGGCTGGGCCGCAACCAGGTCCCTCCCCGCGAGCCTCCCGGCGCCGATCCGTCCGAGCCCCGGGACCGCGGGGAGCGGAACGTCAGCCACGATCAACCGGAGGATCTCCATGCCTTATGCGGACACTCGTTTCCTGACCCGTCGTCGCGCCCTGTCGGCCCGACTGGCGGGACAGCGCATCGACGAGATGCTGGTCACGAACATGATTCACGTCCGCTACCTCTCAGGGTTCTCCGGTTCCAACGGCGCGCTCATCCTGGCCAAGGACCTGACCGCCGGGATCGCCACCGACGGCCGTTACCGCACCCAGATCGCCGAGGAGGTGCCGGACATCGAGGCGGTCATCGCCCGCCCGTGCCCCGAGGCGCTCATCAGTAGGGTGGAGGGACCGCGGCGCATCGGCTTCGAGGCCGACTACGTCAGCGTCGCCCAGCTCGGGAAGCTGAAGGAGGCCTGCCAGGAGGACGTCACTCTGGTGCCGGTCACCGGCGTCATCGAGGACATCCGCCTGCGCAAAGACCCCTTGGAGCGCGAACGGCTCACGGAGGTGGCGGCGTTGGCCTCCCAGGCGTTCGAGGAACTGCTCAGTGCCGGGGAGCTGGCGGTCGGGCGCACCGAACGCGACGTCGCCGCCGACCTCGAATACCGCATGCGCCGCCTCGGGGCGGAACGTCCCAGCTTCGACACGATCGTCGCCTCCGGACCGAACTCCGCCAAGCCCCACCACAGCGCCGGTGACCGGGTGATCAAGGAGGGCGACCCGGTGATCCTGGACTTCGGCGCCCACTCCCGTGGCTTCAACTCCGACATGACCCGCACCGTGGTCATGGGGGAGGCCGATGACTTCGTGCGGGAGATCTATGACGTCGTCCTGCGCGCCCAACTCGCCGGCGTCGAGGCGGCCACGGCGGGCACGCCGCTCCTGAAGGTCGACCTCGCGGCCCGTTCCGTCATCGAGGAGGCCGGTTACGGCGAGTACTTCGTGCACTCGACCGGCCACGGCATCGGTCTGGAGGTTCATGAACGACCCGCGGCCGCCCAGACCGGAGCCGGTGAGTTGGCGGAGCACATGACCCTGACGATCGAGCCGGGCATCTACATTCCGGAGCGCGGAGGGGTGAGGATCGAGGACACCCTGCTGATCACCCGGGGCGCGCCCCAGATCATCACCCCTGTCAGCAAGGAGCTGCGCGTGGTGTAATCTGGGGCAGTTGAAGACCCAGGTCCACTACCCCAAGGGAGTACTTTCGTGGCATCCACCGCCGATTTCAAGAACGGCCTTGTGCTCAAGGTTGATGGCAAGCTGCAGCAGATCATCGAGTTCCAGCACGTGAAGCCGGGCAAGGGTCCAGCCTTCGTGCGCACCAAGCT
>CAYSIP010000175.1:0-5741 GCA_964431055.1 uncultured Corynebacterium sp.
CGTCGTTGTCGATGAGCTCCCCGTGGGCGAAGAACTCGAACTCCGGGTCCCGCTCACAGCCGGAGGCCTGGCATTCGGCGATGATGACGCGCTTGATGGCGGCGTAGACCCGGCGCTTGACCGTGTCGTCGTAGAAGCGGCAGTTGAGCACCAGTTCCGCGCGGGCGGGGATGATGTTGTTCGTCGAGCCCGATTTCAGGGTGCCCACCGAGACCACCGCGAACTCACCCGGGTCGACCTCGCGGCCCACGATGCCCTGCAGCCGGATGACGACCATCGCCGCGACGTACGTCGGGTCGATGGAATTGTGCGGCATGGAAGCGTGGGCGCTGCGTCCGTGGATGGTGATGCGGATGGAATCGCAGGCCGCGAACTGCGGGCCGGCCTTGGTCTGCACCTCACCGGCCCGGCCCGGCATGACGTGCTGGCCGAGGCAGATGTCGGGGCGGGGGATGCGGTTGAGCAGCCCGTCGGCGACCATGGCGTTGGCGCCGGTGGCGTTCTCCTCGGCCGGCTGGAACAGGGCGATGAACGTGCCCCGCCACGCCTCCCGGTGGGTGTCGAGGATCTCGCAGGCGCCCAACAACGCGGTGGTGTGCATGTCGTGCCCGCAGGCGTGCATCACACCCGTGGAGGTTCCGTCCGCCCCGGCGCGCATCCGGGTGGAGGCGAAGGGCACGCCGGTTTCCTCGCGGATGGGCAGGGCGTCGAAATCGGCGCGGAAGAGGGCGGTGGGGCCCTCCCCGTTGCGGAAGACGGCCACGACGCCGAAACCGCCGATGGGGGAGACGATCTCACAGTCGTAGCGCCGGAGCATCTTCAGGATCCTGGCGGAGGTCTCCTGTTCGTGCCCGGACAGCTCCGGGTGTTCATGCAGTTCCTCATAGAAGGCGCGCTGCCAGGACAGGTCGGCGTCATGCTCCCGCAGCAGACGAGCGATATCGCTCATAGGGTGTGGGTCATCTCCTCGTGTTCGTGAAGGGCGTGAAACTGGATGTGGGACGTAGAACACACTTCTACCATGGTTGCCGACCGGACACCGGCTACGCCGCACGCGGGGCCCCGGGCTCAGACGAGCGGGTTGTACTTCAGGCTGTTGCGCTCCGCCGGGCATTCGGCGGCGATGCGGATGTCTTCTGCGATGGCCTTTTCGTCCCGCAGCCGGAACATGGCGGAGACCACCCGGTCACGGATGTTGTAGGGGGAGAGCGTGTTGACGTAGATCTTCGTGCCACCCTCGAAACCCGCGAGCGTGGACACGCGCCACTTGATGCGCACCCGCCACGGCATGGGCAGGTCCAGGTCGACGGGCTTGTGCTGCCACTCCTCGTTGCAGGGCACGTCCGGCCCGGTGGCGGCGTGGCAGGCGTGCAGCAGGTCGCTGAAGGCGCGCACCTCCTCCTCCGACTGCAACCACGGCTCGGGCCGTCGTGACTTCGAGTACACCTCCAGGGTGGGGAAACGGTGGCCGAAACCGGCGAAGCAGATGGCGTGCTCGTTCTCCGCGATGATGAGGTTGTGGTAGCCGGCGTAGTCGACGGCCCACTCGTTGTACATGTTGGGGTTGTGGCGCAACTGCTCGATCTCGGTCTCCGCCTGGACGCCGCGTTCGTCGATGGCCACGACCTGTTTGTGCAGGTGGTCGAAGGACGCGCCGGCCGGGGCCAGCCAGTTCTGGAACGCCACCACGTAACGAACGTAGCGGTTGCCGCGGTAGAGCTCCGCGATCGCGTCGATGGTGAAGGAGATGAACGCGTGGTGCTCCTCCGGGGTGAGCGATCCGGAGGCGGCCAGTTGGTTGTCGTGTGTCGCGCCGTCGACGAAGTGGCGGCGGGCGACGATCACGTCGTGGCTACCGCCGAAATACGCGTCCGCCAGGTCGATCAGCTCATCCTCGGGCAGGTCCGGGTCGTTGCCGCCCGCCCGCAGGCGGGTGCGTGCGATCTCCAGCACATGCGCCCGTCCCGCTTCGTCGGCGAGGTAAGCGGCCCTGCGCCCCCTCGCCCCGGCGTCCATCCTGAAGCCGTAGTTCTTCACCCAGTAGTCGTAGGAGACGATCTCGAAGAGGTTGGGCACCCGCCGGAACTCGGCGCGGTGTTCGGCCAACTCGTGCGGCAGCAGCCCCGACAGCGTGCGCCAGTCCCCATCCCTTTCCCGCACCATCCGGGACTTCTCCGGCGGGGTCGCCAGGGGAGTGGCCTCGCAGAAGGCGCAGCGGTGGGTGAAGTCGTGCTCACCGAGCGGGGTCGGCTGGGCGGTGAGTCGCGACAGGGGCCGGTTGCCGCGGCCCGGGACGGTCCAGACTTCCGTGCCGGTGAAGGGATTCACCTGCTTGATCGTCCCGTCGGCCATGGTGGTCAGCGGTGGGCGGCGTGCGTGGACGGGGATGTTCATGGCCACCAAGCCTATTGATTAGGCTTGATCCATGCCTGTCATCCAGTTCGATGTCCTCCTGCCCGTCGACCGCGTCACCGAGTTGCGTGACGTGTTCCACCGCGCCGCCGACAAGCTCGTCGCGGCAGGTCGCGCCACCGCCGGATCCGTCACGCTCGAGCCGCAACCGGAGCTGCCCGACGGCGTCGAGGACCAGTTGCGGAGCACCTACCGGGATGAGCATGAGGGGGCGGACCTCGCCGACGCGACCGTGGCGCGCTATCTCATCGAGGTCGAGGGGCTGCAGGGCTCCGTCAACCGGTTGGCCATGGCGTTTTCCCGCTTCCTCACCCCCGCGGTGGACCTGCCCGCCGACCCCGTGCGGCTGGAGAATGAACTCGTGCACGAGGTGCCGGCGATCTACCCCTGGGCTGTCGAGGTCTTCAAGTAGTCTGCGGCGATGCGGGCGCCGGCCTCCCGGAGCTGCGTCACGACATCCTCGTCCGGGGCGAGCTCTGCGACGAGTGAGCCCTGCGGCGGCACCGCCCCGACCCGCCCGGTAGCGATCGCGAGCGTGGCCGAGGTGCCCGCCACCAGACCGGCGACCGTGCCGACGACCTTGCCGCGCATCGACTGCTCGTCGAACGCACCCTCACCCGTGATCACGAGATCGGCGGCCGGGATCAGCTCATCCAGGCCCAGAGCCTGCGCCACCACCGGCGCGCCGGGCGCGACGACGATGTGGTCGGCGGTGCCGTGCAGCAGCGTGGACACCCAGTGCAGTGAGACCGGGACGGCCCCGGCGGCCCCGTAACCGGGGGTGGCCGGATCGACGCCCGTGACTTCGCACAGACGGGCCAGCCCGGCGTCGAGCCGATCAACCTCTTCGGGGGTGGCCCCCTTCTGCGGGCCGAAGACCCGGGCCGCGCCGTCCGTTCCGGTGACGGGGGCGTCGACGTCCGTCAGCAGCACCCACTCGACGGAGGCGGCCGGGATGTTCAGCTGCGCGGTGTCGATGAAGTCGAGGTCCGCCAGTCCACCGCCACCGGGGCGCAGAGCGTAACCGGCCTTGTTCATGGGCGTGGCGCCGAGCGCGACGAGGATGCCGGTGCCGCCGTCGACGGTGGCCGAGCCACCCAGGCACAGGGTGATGCGGGTCGCGCCGCGGGACTGGGCGTCGGCGATGAGCACGCCGGTGCCGTAGGTGTCCCCGGTCAAGGGGACCGGCTTGTCCTGGACCGCCGGGAGGCCGGTGGCGGCCGCGACGTCGA
Source organism: uncultured Corynebacterium sp. (assembly GCA_964431055.1). GTDB lineage: Bacteria > Actinomycetota > Actinomycetes > Mycobacteriales > Mycobacteriaceae > Corynebacterium. Next base: position 3,645 of record CAYSIP010000175.1, read on the forward strand.
TGAAGGCCGTGGAGGATTCCCGGTCCAGCACGTAGGAGGCTTCCGTCAGGCGGCCCGCGGCGTCGGTGGTCGGCAGGGTGATCGTCTCCCCGACGAAGGTGGCGGCGGTGCCCTCCCCGCCGTCGGCCATGGGCGCCAGGGTGACGTCGGCATTCTGGATGACGCTGCGGACGCCCTCGCCCAGATACTGCGCGGCCTCCTCGGCCGTGGCGGTGCCCTTGAAAGAGTCGGGGGCGACGACGATGTGGACCCGGTGGTCGGTGGAGGGGGAAACCATGATCGGCGTCCTTTCAGGTGGTGGATGATTGCCCGCCGGGGGAAACCCGGGGGCGCGTCCAAGTGTATTTGGGGCGCATCCGGAGGGGACTGCCGGTAGGGTGACCGAGGGAACGATTGACCCCCGTGAGTTGCGCAGGGGCCGTCTCGCGTGAAAACTGTTACCCGTTAGATATCACCGCGGCTCCCGGTTCGCCAGTGGCGGCCTCCCGGGCCCCGGTGACCGCAGCTGCCCCGCAACCCGAGGCGGGCCGGAAAGGACGCACATGACGATCGACGAGCAGGTTTCGACCTACTACAACATGCTTCTCAAGCGCAATGCCGGTGAGCCGGAATTTCACCAGGCCGTCGCGGAGGTGCTCGACTCCCTGAAGATCGTCCTCGAGAAGGACCCGCACTACGCCGACTACGGGCTCATCCAGCGGTTATGTGAACCGGAACGCCAGCTCATCTTCCGCGTCCCGTGGGTCGACGACCAGGGACAGGTCCAGGTCAACCGCGGCTTCCGCGTGCAGTTCAACTCGGCCCTCGGTCCGTACAAGGGCGGCCTGCGTTTCCATCCGTCGGTCAACCTGGGCATCATCAAGTTCCTCGGTTTCGAGCAGATCTTCAAGAACTCCCTGACCGGCCTGCCCATCGGCGGCGGCAAGGGTGGCTCCGACTTCGACCCGAAGGGCAGGTCCGACGCCGAAATCATGCGCTTCTGCCAGTCCTTCATGACGGAGCTGCACAACCACATCGGTGAGTACCGCGACGTTCCGGCCGGTGACATCGGCGTCGGCGCACGCGAGATCGGCTACCTCTTCGGCCAGTACCGCCGCCTCGCCGGCCAGCACGAGTCCGGTGTGCTCACCGGTAAGGGCCTGGCCTGGGGTGGTTCCCTGGTCCGCACCGAGGCCACCGGTTACGGCCTGGTCTACCTGACCGCCGAGATGCTCAAGGCCCACGGTGAATCCCTGGCCGGGGCACGGGTCATCGTTTCCGGCTCCGGCAATGTGGCCATGTACGCCATCGAGAAGGCGCAGGAACTGGGCGCCACCGTCGTCGGCTTCTCCGATTCCTCCGGTTGGATCGAGACCCCCAACGGTGTCGACATCGCCAAGCTCAGGGAGATCAAGGAGGTCCGTCGCGAGCGCGTCGCCGTCTACTGCGACGAGGTCGAGGGCGCGATCTGTCACACCGACGGTTCCATCTGGGACCTCAAGGCCGACGTCGCTCTGCCGTGCGCCACCCAGAACGAGCTGGACGGCGACCACGCCCGCACCCTGGCCGCCAACGGCGTGCGTTTCGTCGCCGAGGGGGCAAACATGCCCTCCACCCCGGAGGCCATCGAGTTCTTCCGTTCCAAGGGCATTCGCTTCGCCCCGGGCAAGGCCGCCAACGCCGGTGGCGTGGCCACCTCCGCCCTCGAGATGCAGCAGAACGCCTCGCGTGACTCCTGGTCCTTCGAGTACACCGATCAGCGCCTGCACAAGATCATGTCGAACATCTTCCGCACCGTCGCCGCCACGGCGAAGGAGTACGGGCACGAGGGCGACTACGTCCTCGGCGCGAACATCGCCGGTTTCCGGAAGGTCGCCGACGCCATGCTCGCCCAGGGCGTGATCTAGGCTCCCGCCCGCTTCCAGGCCACGACCCCGCCGAACCTTCTGTCCGAGGGCGCGGCGGGGTCCGTTGCGTCCGGGGCCGGAAAAAGCCGCGTGGGAATCGGCCGTCGTGCGACCGGCTGGGTAGTCTGGTGCCTATGTACCGCGTTTTTGAGGCCCTTGACGAGCTCGTCCAGACAGTGGAGCAGGCATATGGCGTGCCCATGACCTCCAA
>CAYSIP010000176.1:0-5721 GCA_964431055.1 uncultured Corynebacterium sp.
CTCGCTGACGGACACCACGCAGGACGCCCTCAACCCGGACGGCACCACCCAGCGCCTGATCACGAACAACGTGGGTTATATCCGCAACTCGGTCAAGGCGACCGTCGACGCTTACGACGGCACCGTGGAACTCTACGAGTTCGACACCGAGGACCCGGTCCTCCAGGCGTGGCAGGGCGTGTTCCCTGACACGGTGAACCCCGAGAGCGAGATCTCCGACGAACTGCGCGACCACCTGCGCTACCCGGAGGACATGTTCAAGGTCCAGCGCGAGCTGCTGACCCAGTACCACGTCGACGACCCGCTGGTGTTCTACACCAACGACGCCTTCTGGTCCGTGCCCGGCGATCCGACCGCCCCGGAGGGCCGTCAGGAACTCGCCCAGCCGCCGTACTACGTCGTGGCCTCCGGCCCGGACGACGCAGAGCCCAGCTTCCAGCTGATCACCCCGTTCCGTGGTTTGAACCGTGAGTTCCTCGCCGCGCACATGTCCGTCAGTTCCGATCCGGAGGACTACGGCGAGATCACCCTGCGCGTGCTCCCGACCAACACGCAGACCCAGGGCCCGAAGCAGGCCCAGGACGCGATGATGTCCTCCGACCAGGTTGCGCGTGACCGCACCCTGTGGGAGGGCACCAACGACCTGCACAACGGCAACCTGCTGACCCTGCCGGTCGGTGGGGGAGAGATCCTCTACGTCGAGCCGATCTACTCGCAGCGCTCCAACCAGGCCTCCGCCTTCCCGAAGCTGCTGCGCGTGCTCGTCTCCTATAAGGGACGCGTCGGTTACGCACCGACGGTCTCCCAGGCGCTGTCGCAGGTGGGCATTGACCCGCGTGCCGCGCAGGACATCGAGGTGGTCGACGAGGGGGCCGAACAGGCGCCCACCGAGACTCCCGAGGAGGAGCAGACGGACGACATCGGGGGCACCGCCGAGGCGACCCCGCCGGCCGGCGGGGCGGGTTCCGAGGGCGAGGCCATCCAACGCATCAACGAAGCGCTGAGTGATCTCGAGACCGCTCAGAACGGTTCCTTCGAGGAGTATGGCCGGGCGCTCGACGCCCTGGACCGCGCCGTCGAGGACTACCAGAGCCTCACCGGAGAGGCCGCGCCCGTCGAGTAGACGCCACCGCGACTCCCGCTGAACCGTCCGCCACCCCGCTCCCTGAGCCGGGTGGCGGACACCTTTGGTTAACGGGTCATTCACGTGACTCGGGGGAAAGCGCCCTGAACTGGCGATTTGGGTTAAATCAGCGACCTATGTATAGTTCATCTTGTCGCCGAGAGGGACTGCCTGGCAGTCAGGAACGGCGAGGTGAAGATGGAAGATCACCCGACGCGGGGTGGAGCAGCTCGGTAGCTCGCTGGGCTCATAACCCAGAGGTCGTAGGTTCGAATCCTGCCCCCGCTACCAACTTCCACGAAGGCCCCGGACCATTTGGTCCGGGGTTTTCGTCATGTCCGGGGTCGGGTCGGATGGGTCCCCGTAGTGCCGCGCGATGCCGTGGTGGACGTCTCCGCGCAGAAACCGCGGCATTGATTCCCCGGCAGGTTCTCCTTTCCGGGGACAGTGCTGGCTACGGCGCACCCATAACCGGACCCATTTCGACGACAGGTCTCCAGGGCCGTGTGATGAGCCCGACGCGATTCATTTGGCCTGCCGGGGGTCACGGGCCCATCCGCGTGGCATGATGAACGAGATAGTGCTTTGTAGAGAGAAAGTGGTACCCACCGATGCACAGGAAGCTCCGACTACGGTCGTATCTTTTCGCTGGCCTGTTGGGGGCGCTGGCTCTCCTCGGCGCACCCACGGCCGGAGCCCAGGGAGCCCCGGAGCCCGCCCCCCTGGTGGACGTCGGGGCCTTCGTCGAGCAGGTCCGCGATGACCTGTCCCACGTCGGCATCAACACCGCCCCGGTCGACCCCGTACTCACCGACGCCGTCGATCAGGTTCTCACCGAGGTGATTCCCACTCCGGCCACCGTCACCGAAGAGACCGTCGAACCGGCCGCCCCTGAGCCGTACAGCGCCACCGCCGAGTTCGCGGACCCCAACTACCGGTGGGAGTCCGATCTGAGCTCCAAGGTGCTGGCGGGCAAGCCGACCGCGGATCATGTCCTCCACCGCGTCGCCGGCTCCTGGTTCGACGCCCCGCGCATCCCCGAGGAGTCCGTGCTGGCCCAGAACCGGGGTAACTCCCTCTACGGTCCGGGCACCCCCATCTACATCGGTGACTCGAAGATGTGCACCCTCGGTGTGGCGGGCACCGACGCCGCGGGGCGCAAGGTGGGCCTGACGGCCGGGCACTGTGGTGAGCCCGGGGAGCAGGTGGCCTCCGCCGATTCCTGGCAGCTCGGCCCGACCGGAACTGTGGTGGCCTCGAACGCCCACCATGACTACTCCGTCATCGAGTTCGGTTCCAACACCGAGCTGACCCGCAGTTACAACGGCGTCACCGTCAATCAGGTGGGCGGGGCCCCGGCGACCACCGGTCAACAGCTGTGCAAGCAGGGCGTGGCCACCGGCTTCACCTGCGGCATCACGTGGGTCGACGACCGAGACGTCCAATTCTCCCAGGTCTGCGCCTCCGTGGGCGATTCCGGTGGCCCGGTGCTGGTGGGTGACCGGCTCGTCGGTCTGGTCTCCGGTGGCTCCCTGCCCAACCCGGCGCTCACCTGCCGCAGCCCGCTGCAGGGCGCGCTGTTCATGCCCACGGTGTCCACCAGCATGAACGCCGTCCTCGCGCACCTGAACGCCACCGGCGGGCCAGGCTCCGGCTTCGTCCTCGCCAGTTGAGCAGCCTGAGCTGGGAGGGGCGTCGATAAGCACTCTCGGTGAGACGGGACGGCCCCGGGAGGATGTCCTCCCGGGGCCGTCCCGTCTCGTCCTGCGGTTCCTAGCGCAGCGCGTCCAACACGCGCTCGTGCAGCAGCCCGTTGGTGGCCACCGCGTCCCCGCCGTGGGGGCCGTCCTCACCTGCCAGGGAGGTGAAGCGGCCGCCGGCCTCGGTCACGAGCACCGACAGGGCCGCCAGATCCCACAGGGAGACCTCGGGCTCGGCGGCGACGTCGACGGCTCCCTCGGCGACGAGGCAGTAGGAGAAGAAATCGCCGTAGGCGCGCAGACGCCAGGACGCATCGGTCAGATCGATGAACTTTTCCCGCAGGTCGCGTTCGGCCCATCCGGTCAGGGAGCTGAAGGAGATGGAGCAGTCGGCCACCTCCGAAACTTCGGAGACGGTCAGACGCTTCGGTGAGCCACCGTTGAAGGAGCGCCACGCACCGGAATCCTGCGCCGCGTACCAGCGGCGGGTCATCGCCGGGGCGGAGACGACGCCGACGACGGGCTCACCGTCGACCAGCAGGGCGATCAGCGTGGCCCACACGGGCACGCCGCGGACGAAGTTCTTGGTGCCGTCGATGGGGTCGATCACCCACTGGCGTCCGGAATGAATGACGTCGCCGCCGAACTCCTCACCGATGATGGCGTCGGAGGGGCGGGCGTCGGCGAGCTTCTCGCGCAGCAGCTCCTCGCAGGCGAGGTCGGCGTCGGAGACGGGGGTCATGTCCGGTTTGGAGTTGACCCGCAGATCGGAGGCCTCAAACCGCTCGAGAGTCACGGAATCCGCGAGGTCGGCGAGCTCGAGGGCGAAGGCAAGGTCATCAGCGTAAGTGCTCATGGGCACCCATTCTAGGGAACTCGTCACACGGGCGGGACGGTGCTCAACGCAGCAGCTGTTCAACCTGGCCCACAGCGCGCGCGTTTCCGGCCACGCACCAGGTCACCCCGCCTGCGTCGATCTTGACCGCGCGCCCCCCGGCACCCTCCACCAGCGCCTTGCCCGGCAGCCAGTCCCAGTCGGCCACGGAGTGCTGCATCCACACACCCAGGGAACCGTCGGCCACCGAGCCCAGATCCACCGACGCCGCGCCGAACATCCGCAGCGTGGCGAATTCCTGCACGACCGGACGCCAGGCCTCGCGGATCTCCTCCACGGCCATCCACTTCGGGTGCAGATAGGTGCCGATAGAGATGCGGGAGGTGTCGGCGTCGGTGAGCCGTTCCACCGGCTGACCGTCACGGGTGGTGGGGATCTCCGGCCCGCCGAACCACGTGTAACCCATGGCGGGGCGGTGCACGGCACCCAGGATCAGCTTCTCCGGATCCGCCGGCGCACCCTCGACGAGGGCGAGCGCGGAGCACCAGTAGTCGGAACCGGTGGTGAAGTTGTAGGTGCCGTCCACGGGGTCGACGATCCAGGTGCGTCCCGACGCCGAAGGGCGGTCCGCACCTTCTTCGCCGACCACGCCGTCGTCGGGACGCAGCTGCCCCAGCGCTCCCGCGATAAATGCCTCGGCCGCCCGGTCGGCGTCGGTGACCACGTCGGAGACCGAGGTCTTGTAGTCGGTGTCCAGGCCCTGCTCACGCATTCGCCAGGCGAGGCGGCCGGCGTTGTAGACCAGGGACTGGGCGAGGCGTTCATCCGAGTCCTTCTCGTGGGCGATGACGAAGGTCTTCGTGATCGCGGTGATCATCTCGGTCAGGGAGGCGGCTGCATTGGTCATGCCATCCATTGTGCCCTGCCCAGGGGCGGACGGTCAGGTGGAGGTGCGTCTACCCTCAGCGCATGTACTTTGACTCACTCTTCGTGCTCGTGCTCTTCCTCGGGTTACCCACGCTGTTGCTGATGGTCGCCATCCGGCGGGCGCCCAGGAGCCGGGAATTCGGGAAGCTGGGGGAGCGGGCGGCGGGAGGATATGGCGCGGGGCGGGTCTGCTCGCCGGCCATGACTGGTACGCGTGGGAGGTGGCCGGTCTGGGAATCAGCGGGATCGTCGCCTGCGCCGGGCTGACCTGGCCGTCCCGCCACCCACGGGCGGGTGGTCTCAGTGCGGCGCTGGGCGGTCTCGTCGGTGTGGCCGTCCTGTTCTGGGTGGTGGCGGTGCTTCCCGATCAGACCGGACAATCGGGTGTGGGACTGCTCATGATCGTCGTCGGCGTCGGCCTGCTGCTGTGGCTGGTTGCGCTGGTCACCGCCGCAGTGCGGGAGGGGACGCCGCCAATAGGTAAGATCGGCTGACATGCGACCGGAAATTTCGTCAGATCTCGACGCCCTCGACACCACCCTCACCACCATCGAGAAGGTGATGGACCCCGAGGAGATGGCCGCGCGCGTCCGGGAGCTCGAAGCCCAGGCCACCGACCCGTCCCTGTGGGACAACCCGGATCACGCACAGCAGATCACCTCCGAGCTGTCCTCCGTGCAGGGCCGGTTGCGCAAGATCCGGGATCTGCGCCAGCGGTTGAGCGATCTGCCGATCATGTACGAACTCGCCGAGGACGAGGAAGGCGGCGAGGAGCTGGCGGAGGAGGAGCGCGCCGAGCTGCGCTCCGAGATCGAGGCCCTCGAGGTGAAGACGATGCTCTCCGGTGAGTACGACGAGCGCGAGGCCGTGATCAACATCCGCGCCGGGGCCGGTGGCGTCGACGCGGCGGACTTCGCCGAGATGCTCATGCGCATGTACACCCGTTGGGCTGAGCAGCACGGTCACAAGGTCGACGTCTACGACATCTCCTATGCGGAGGAGGCGGGCATCAAGTCCGCCACCTTCGTCGTCCACGGCGACTACATGTACGGCCAGCTCTCCGTTGAACAGGGTGCCCACCGCCTGGTGCGCATCAGCCCCTTCGACAACCAGGGCCGCCGCCAGACCTCCTTCGC
>CAYSIP010000177.1:0-5654 GCA_964431055.1 uncultured Corynebacterium sp.
TCGAGGCGACGGTGCGCACCGCCGACCGCACCGGGGTGGAGATGGAGGCGCTGACGGCCGTCACCGTCGCCGCCCTGGCCGTCATCGACATGGTCAAGGGCGTGGACCGCTCCGCTTATCTGCGCACCTGCGGCATCACCGCCAAGGCGGGCGGGCGGTCCGGTGACTGGTCGAGAGAGCTGCCGCGGCCGTGAGCACCACCGGCGTGATTGTCCTCGCGGGCGGGCGTGGATCCCGCATGGGCGGGATCGACAAGGCCCAGGTCAGACTGGACGGGGTACGGCTGCTCGACCGGGTCCTGGTCGGTGTGTCCGGGCAGGTCCCAGCTCCCACCGAGGTCGTCGTGGTCTCGCCCTATGACGTGCCCGTGCCCGACGGCGTCCGCGTGGTCTCGGAGGATCCGCCTTTCGGCGGGCCCGCCGCCGGCGTCGCGGCCGGTTTCGCCGCTCTGGGGTCGTGCGAAACGGTCCTGGTCTTCTCCGTCGACGCCCCTGACTCCCCCCGGGTGGCCGGACGTCTGCTGGCCGCGCTTTCTGCGGGGCAGGATTCCGACGTTGCCGTGGTCCGCGCCCCGGACGGGCATCTCCAGCCGCTCTGCGCGGCGTGGCGGGCGGATGCCCTGGCCCGCGCGCTGGACCGCCTCGGCAACCCACGGGACGTGGCGGCGAAGCGGTTGCTGGGCGCCACGGACGCGGTCATCGAACTCGACGGTGACGGCGACGAACGGGACTACGACACCGTCGCCGAGTTGTCTGAACGCGGGCGGGTCGACCTCCCGGAGGAGTGAGCCGGTCACTCCTCCGTGACCTGACCGTGCTGTCTCTTCTCCGCGTCGGTCATCACGTGGTTGGCGGAGGTGGAGGTGCCCGGTTCGTCGAAGGGCAGTTCCACCAAACCTCCCCGGGCCGGCAGCAACGGCAGCAACGGCGGCGCCTGGGTGCCCGTGGCCTGTTCGCGACCGTCCCGGATGGTGTGCCTCCTCTCACGAACACGGTGTCGAAGACCTCACCGACGACGTGGAAGTTGATCGGGTTGCCCGATCTGGTGTTAAGCACGCAGAAGCGGACTGATTCCCCCACCGCGACGCGCAACTGCTCATGGTCGTACTGGTTCGGGTAGCCGTTGAAGGCCGTCAGGTCGTGGAGCCCGTCGTTGACCCGCTGCGCGTTCGCGCCGGTCGACCCCCTCCCTGAGGAAGACTTCATGTCCGACGAGCAGGTATTCATGGTCAACCTCGCTGAGGGTGGCCTCGGAATCCACGGGCGGGTCGACGACCACGGCCCCGGCCATGCCGTTGATGATGTGCAGACTCATGGGTGCGGTGCGCAGTTGTACATGCCGGTCCCGGCGCGATGGGCGACGAACTCGTAGACCAGTGACTCCCCGGTTGGATGGCCGCCATCCTCTCATCCGGCCCCACCTCACCGGCGTCCGGCGGACTCAGCCAGGTCCCGATGCTCAACGCCTCCTCCATCCCCCAGGCCGTGCCACGGCACGATCCCGCCGGCGGAGGAGGTCGAGGCACGTGAGGAGACCTCCGGGTCGGGGTGCCTGAATACCCGCCCATTTCGCGTTTCCGACCCCCTCGATCCCTCCGCCGGATAGGCTCAGAATTCAAGTCCCCCGCCTGTGGGAGGTCCCGATGCCGCAGCTGCCCACCATCCTCCGAGAGGCGCTGTCCGGCCACGACACCCTCCAGGACGCGGCAGCCGTGCGCCGGGCCGCCGAGCGCTCCGATCCCGCATTACTTCAGGCGCTGCTGGCCTCGGCGGAGCTGAGAAGTCGGGTATTCGTCGACGTCGGCGGGGTGGCGGTCCTGGACCGCGCCGCGCTGTCCGACCTGCTTGACGACGCTGCCGTGGACGACGCCAGGGGATCCGCCCCGCCCACACCGGTGAGAATGTTCAACGCCCGCCGCCACACGGCCGACAGGGTCGAGGTCGTGAGCATCGGGGAAGACCGCCTGGTTGAGGGCAACCTCCTCATCAAGGGTGAGAATCTGCAGGCTCTGACCACCCTGCTGCCGGCATTGCGGGAACGCGTCAAGTTGGCCTACATCGACCCGCCCTACAACACCGGCAGCGGCAGCTTCCTCTACGAGGACCGGATGAGCCGCCCCGCCTGGCTGATCTTCATGCGGGATCGGGTGGAACTGGCTCGCCGGTTACTCAGGCCGGACGGGGTGTTGGCCATCCAGTGCAGCTTCCACCACGCCGCCCACCTGGAGGTCATGCTCGACCAGGTCGAGGGACTGCACAAGGTGATGGTCTTCCATGTGCTGGTCCGCCACCCCGACCGGGCCCTGACGGCGGACAAGCAGTTCAACGACGTCATGGAACACATCTTCATCTATGCCCGTGACCCGCGTTTCCGGATGCCGCGGCGCAGGCGACCCCGCCTACTGGACGAGTACCGCTGGCAGATCGAACTCACCGGCCCCGGGCGCCTCCTGAAGCTCGGGGGCCGCGCCTGCACGGTCTATCGTCGCGACGAGTGGGTCAAGCACGCGGTGGAACCCGGCACGGAGAATTTCCGCACGCACTCGATCCGGGGCAGCCTGCGGGAGAAGAATTCCTCCGGGCGCTTCTACGTCGCCCACGTCGAGCCCCTGGCCACCCGTCTGGGGCCGTTGACGTTGGTGCGGGTGCCCGGCATCGGCGACGACGGGCGGGGGCACCGGTTCTTCCACACCCCGCAGGCCGGCAACAGGAACGGCTCCTATTTCCAGGGTGTACCCCAGTCCACGGATGCCACGGAACTGCCGCACCCGAATTTCCTGGACTTCCACACGGAATACAACCGGGTCGCCGCCGAGGGCGGGGTCGACTTCCGCAACGGCAAGAAGCCGGAGGCGCTGCTGCGCTTCCTGGTCGAGCTCTTCACCGCCCCCGGTGACCTGATCCTGGATTACCACCTGGGTTCGGGCACCACCGCCGCCGTCGCCCACAAGCTGGGGCGCCGTTGGGTGGGGGTGGAGAAGATGGATTTCATCGACACCATCACCCTCCGGCGCCTGCGCGGGGTGCTCGGCGGGGAAGGTTCGGGCATCTCCCCAGAGGTCGGATGGGTGGGCGGTGGTGAGTTCACCTACCTGGAACTTGGCTGAACCGCCCCATCCGGATGCCGGGTCAACCGCGGCCGAGGCGCTCGAAGATGCTGGGCAGCAGCGGGCAGATGACGCGGAGAGTGTCGCGGACCCCGCCACGCGAGCTGGGCGCGTTGACGATCAGCGAGGCCCCCTCCGTGCGCCCGGTCAATCCCACCAGCCCACGGGAGAGCCCCGCATGATCGGAGTGCTTGAGCCCCTCGACGAGGACCTGCATGGCCACGCCAGTCAACTGGACCGAGAGCAGCGGCGCGGTCGCCTCCGGAGTCTGGTTCCGGGGGCCGACACCGGTGCCGCCGACGGTGACGACCACCCTCATCCCGTCCGCCACGGCCGCACGCAACCGCTCAGCGACGGCGTCGATGCCCTCCGGCACGACGACGACATCGCGGACCGCCACCCCGGCGGCGGCGAGCAGGTCGCGCGCCATGGGTCCGGCCAGATTCTCCCGCTCGCCGGAGAGGACGCGATCCGAGACGACGATGACCACACCCGTGATCTCTCTGGCCATGACAACCCTTCCATGATTCACTGGTATGTGATGCGGGGCACACCACCCCCCATGCCGTGTCGCCCGCACCACCGGCGACGCAAACCGCAGGTTGCGGGATTCGACCCGATTTACGCAACAAAAACATGCGCTTATTTTGACGGGCTTTTCCGTTTTAATGGTCGACAACCCAGGTCACAGACTATACCGTGGCGGAAAGAGCCGGACTTTCCGGACAAACTGAATATCCCGAAAACCATGTACTCCGTAGGCCGCAGCGGCCGATTTACTCGCGACACACAGTGAGGTAGAGATGACTGTTCTCAACACGGAAGGGCGGGTCCTCCACGGGTGGGACCCGGAGGACGAAGAAAGGTGGGATTCAGGGGTCGCATGGAAGACCCTCTGGGTGTCCACGATCACCCTTTTCATCGGTTTCGCCACCTGGTATCTGGTCTCGGCCATTGCGCCGCTGCTGAATCAGATCGGTTTCGACCTCACTGCGGCCCAGTTGTACTGGCTGACCGCCCTCCCCGGTCTGGCCTGCGGTCTCTTCCGCCTGGTGTTCATGTTCCTGCCGTCGATCATGGGCACCCGCAGACTGGTGTCGATGTCCGCGCTGCTGTTCGTCATCCCGATGCTCGGCTGGTTCTTCGCCGTCCAGGACACCTCCACCCCCTTCTGGTGGCTGATGACCCTGTCCTTCCTCTCCGGCATCGGCGGCGGCGTCTTTTCCGGTTTCATGCCCTCCACCGGTTATTTCTTCCCCAGGCGCCTGGCCGGTACCGCGCTGGGCCTGCAGGCCGGGTTGTCCAACATGGGTATGTCCTTCATCCAGCTGGTCGCCCCGTGGCTGATGGGCTTCACCCTGCTGGGCATCGGTTTCGTCGCCCCGCAGCGCACCGAGGGCGGGAGTGAGATCTTCGTCCACAATCCGTCGATCTTCCTCGCCCCGTGGGCCGTCCTCATGGCGGTCATCGCCTGGACGGTGCTCAAGGACGTTCCCGTCAAGGCGAACTTCCGTCAGCAGATCGATATCTTCGGCAACGTCAACACCTGGGTCATGACGGTGATCTACGTCGCCGGTTTCGGCGCCTTCGCCGGCTTCTCCGCCCAGCTCGCGTTGCTGATCAACAACACCTACGGGGCATCCTCCCGGTTCGCGGACACCATGCCCGTCGACGACCTGCCGCGCGGCGCCGCCTGGGCGTTTCTCTTCCCGCTGATCGGCGCCGGCATCCGCGCCCTGTGGGGACCGCTGTGCGACAGGTTCGGCGGCGCCGTCTGGACGTTCATCGGTCTCATCGGCATGGCGGTCTTCACCGGTGTGGCCGCCCTGTTCCTCGACCCGGACTCCCCCGACGCTTTCTGGCCCTTCTTCATCTCCATGCTGGTGATGGCGGTCTTCTCCGGACTGGTCAACGCCGGTTCCTTCAAACAGATGCCGATGATCCTGCCCAAGCGGCAGTCTGGCGGCGTCATCGGCTGGACCGGGGCCATGGGCGCGTTCGGCCCGTTCATCGTCGGCGTACTCCTGTCGATGCTGGCCCCCACGATCTTCTTCTGGGGCTGCGTGATCTTCTTCATCATCGCCGCCGTCCTGGCGTGGATCTTCTACGCCCGCCCCAACGCCCCCTACCCGGGCTGATCCCCGGTCTGACCGAGAGGTTGAGAAGCACATGACGACAGCCACATCCCAGAGCACCGCAGACCAGTCCAATCCACTGTTCAAGTTCGGCAGCTTCCTGCGCAAGGGAAACACCGGCTCCGGCGGCCAGCAGATCTTCCTGCAGGGTGGCCGCCAGGCGGACGTGTTCTACCGCAACCGCTGGTCCTTCGACAAGGTGGTGCGTTCCACCCACGGGGTGAACTGCACCGGTTCCTGCTCCTGGAAGGTCTACGTCAAGGACGGCGTGATCACCTGGGAGTCCCAGGCGGTCGACTACCCCACGACCGGACCGGACATGCCGGAGTACGAGCCGCGCGGTTGCCCCCGCGGCGCATCCTTCTCCTGGTACACCTACTCGCCCACCCGCATCCGCTATCCGTACGCCCGTG
>CAYSIP010000178.1:0-5584 GCA_964431055.1 uncultured Corynebacterium sp.
CCCAGGCCGATCGGCAGTCCGTGGACGATGACCTCGACGACGCCGCCGAGGGTGTCGCCGGCCTTCTTCGCCGCGTCGATCTCCCCGATCATCGACTCCTCCGCGGCCTCGCCGAAGGCGCGGACCGGGGAGGAGTCGATGTCCGCGAGGTCCTCAAAGGCCGGGTCCGGCCCCTCGTAGGGGGCGGAGGCGCCGATGGAGATGACGTGGGACAGCACCTCGACGCCGAGGGCCTCGCGCAGGAAGCTACGGGCCACGGTGGCCGCGGCCACCCGGGCGGCGGTCTCCCGCGCGGAGGAACGTTCGAGGATGGGTCGCGCCTCGTCGATGTCGTACTTGATCATGCCGGCGAAGTCGGCGTGGCCCGGGCGCGGGCGGGTGAGCTTGGCGCCGCGACCGGAGGTCATGGCGGCGGCGATCTCCTCGTCGTCGAGGTCGACCGGGTCGGCGGACATGATGGTGGTCCACTTCGGCCACTCCGAGTTGCCGATCATGATGGCGATGGGGCTGCCCAGGCTCAGCCCGTGGCGCACCCCGCTGAGCAGCGTCAGTTCGTCGGCCTCGAACTTCATGCGGGCGCCGCGGCCATAACCGAGGCGGCGACGGGCGAGCTGGGACGAGATCTCCTCGCGGGTGACGGGCACACCGGCGGGCATGTGTTCAAGGAGGGCGATCAGTGCCTGACCGTGGGATTCTCCTGCAGTAGTCCAACGAAGCATGCGGTCAGTATCTCATGTCCACCCCCGATGGTGGCGATGAAGGCTCCTAAACACCTTCCCACCGCACCGGTCCCGTGACCGATCACGACCACGCGACCATCCCGAGGGCGGTCGCGGCGATCATGGCGGGGCCATGGGCGACCACCCGGGAACGGGTCACCGCAGCGGCGCACAGGGTCAGGATCGACGCCCCCAGTACCGCCGTGAACCAGGCGGATGCGCTCACCGCCGCGGCCAACGTCCCCAGGCTCAGCGCCAGCTTCACGTCCCCTCCCCCGATTCCCCCACCACCCCGCCACAGCCCGATGAGCACGTAGAACGCAGCCCACGCCAAGCCACCGAGCAGCACGGCCGGGGCGGCGACGAGCGCACCCAGGCCCGCCCCGAGTGCCGCCGGCAGCGTCAGGGCATCCGGCAGGCGATGGTGGCGCAGGTCATGCCGGCACAAGGCCAGCGCCCACCCGATGATGACGACGACCGCTCCCCCGAGCAGGACACTTCCCCACATACCCGGCAGGGTAACCCGGCTTCGCCCACGCCGCCGGACTCCACCGGATCCGGTCGGCGTCAGGCGGGGTCGGCGATGGCGGCCTCGAGCGCGGCGCGCATCTCCTCGCTCGGGGCCGTGCGTCCGGTGAACTGCTCGAACTGCCCGAAGGCCTGGTTCGCGAGCATGACGTGCCCCCCGACGCTGGGATAACCGTTGGCGGCCGCCGCGATGGTCAGCGGGGTGGGCCACGGATCGTAGATGACGTCGAGGACGCGGGCGTGTCCGAGTTCGGACTCCCGTCCCTCGATGGCCGTCGACGGCACGGTGGAGACGACGACGTCGGCCTCGACGGAGAGCGCCGCCAGGTCGGCGTCGTAGCTGACCAGGGCAAAATCCACGCCGTGCGGCTCGACCAGCGGGGCGAGCTTGGCGCTGCGGTCGGTCCGGTTGACCACGGTGACCGCCTCCACCCCGGCCCGGGCCAGGGCCCAGAGGGCCGGGCGGGCGGTGCCACCGCCCCCGATGACCAGCGCGCGGCGCACGCCGCCCAGATCGCCACGGAAGAGCTCGGTCAGCGCCCCGGTGACGCCGTCGCAGTCGGTGTTGTCGGCCCGCCAACCGTGGCCCGTGCGCACCAGGGTGTTGGCGGAACCGATCTCGCGCGCCCGGTCGGTGACCTCGTCCGCGAAGTCGAGGGCGGCGAACTTGCACGGCATGGTGACGGAGAATCCGGTGAAGCTCTCATCCGACCCGGCCACGACCCGGGGCAGGTCCTCGGCGTGGCACTCGATGCGGGTGTACTCCCAGTCGTCCATGCCCAGGGCCCGGTAACCGGCGGTGTGCAGGACCGGCGAGAGGGAGTGCTCGATCGGGGAGCCGAGGACGGCCACCCGGTGGGCGATGGTCTGTGGTGTCGTCGGTCCGGTCATCGGTTCTGGTCCAGCACTCCGGATTCGAGGGCGGTCTGCACGTCCTCGAGGTGCTCCTCGAAGGTGTTGTTGAACACGGTGGTGCCGTCCTGGGAGATGGTGACGAAGAACAGCCAGTCGCCCTCGGCGGGGTTCTCCATCGCCTCGATCGCCTCGACGGAGGCCGCGGCGATCGGGGTCTCCGGCAGCCCGTCCATGGCGTAGGTGTTCCAGGGGGTCTCCTGGGCGCGGTCCTCGTCCGTGGTCGCGACCTCCACCTCGGTCAGGCCGTAGTTGACGGTGGAGTCGAACTCGAGCCGCATGGGCTCCTCCAGGCGGTTGAGGATCACGCGGGCGACCTTGTCGAACTCACCCGCCGGGGCCTCGCGCTCCACCAGCGACGCCGCGGTGAGCAGCTCGTAAGGGGTCAGACCGATGGCCTGGGCGCGCTCGACGATGCCGGTGTTGTTGTAGATGGTCGTCGACCGGGTGATCAGGTCGGTGAGGATGCCCTGGGCGTCGAGGGTCGGGTTGACCACGTACTGTCCGGGCACGATCAGGCCCTCCAGGCGCTTCGGGTCCTCGCCGCGGGCGGCGACGGGTTCCAGCGCCCAGTCCGGGACCCCCAGCGCGGTGAGGTCGGCGGTGGCCCCGACCTGCTGGAGCTCCTCGGCGGAGATGCAGTTGGGGGAACCGTCGACGCAGGTCACAGCGGAGATCTGGGAATAGACACCCGGGCGGGTGTCACCACCGAGGACGGTGACGTCCATCATCGTCGCACCACCGTGGATGTCGACGAGTTCGACCTGGTTGGCGGGGTCCAGCAACGCGGAGACGGCGGACTCGGCGCTCATCTCCTCCTGGAGCCGGTAGAAACCGGGCTGGACCGAGGAGGCGGCCGGGTTGGCGGAGGCCGCGGCCTGGAAGGCGGAGTTCGTGCGCACGATGTTGCGCTCCTCGAGCTCGGGACCGAGCTGGGAGATGGACGACCCCTCGGGGATCTCCACGAGCTGGACGACCCCGTTGCCGGTGCCCTCGTAGTCCACGGCCTGCGACTCGGAGTCCCCGTTGGACACCTGCACGCCGATGTAGATGACCGCGCCGATGATCAGCACGATGGCGGAGATGAACACCGCCAACCCGCGTTGACGCCGTTTGACGTACTTGGGATCCATGCGGCGGCCGCCCTGGCCCCGAGCGGGGATGTCGGTCGACCGGGCACGGCTCCGCGGCCGGGTCGTCGGGTTCGTGGAACTCATGCGTGCTGCTCCTGTGTGTCGGAGTCGGAATCGTCTATGCCCGGGCTCTCCCTGGGCGATGCCTGGCCGGCCTGCCGGTTCAGCGACGCCGACCGGGCGTCGAGCCAGGACTGGAGGATCTCCACGGCGGCGGCCTGATCGATGATCTGCCGGCCCGCCTTCTCGGAGACCCCGGAGGCGCGCAGCGCGGCGGTGGCCGCGACCGTCGTCAAGCGCTCGTCGGCCATACGGACCGGGACATCCCGGCCGGCGGCGGACAGGCGGCGGCGCAGACGGAAGGCGATCTCCTTCGCGTGCTTGACGCTGCGGGAACCGTGTCCCTTCAGGTCCCGGGGCAGTCCCACCACGACCTCCACCGCCTCGTACTCCTCGATGAGGGTGAGGAGGCGGTCGATGTCGGCCTTGTCCCGGTCCTTGAAACCGGTTTCGCGGGTCACGGTCTCCACCGGGGTGGCGAGCACCGCGGCGCGGTCCGAGGAGGCTACCCCGATGCGGACGGTTCCGACGTCGATGCCGAGCCGTCGTCCGGGACCCGGGTCGTCGACGCCCGGAGTGTCAGGGTTGACCTTCATCGGTGACGTGGCCCTTTCCTTCGCTGGTGGTGTGCACGGCGCTGGCCCGGGTGTGAGACCGGGGGGAATCACCGGGTGGCCCACCCGCAACAACCTGAAGAGCGAACGGGCGGGTCCGACGCACCCGCGCCGTTGCCGCAGTGTACCCCGACCGGACCCAACCGGGCATGGGGCACACCGGGAATTACCGCTTTTCGAGCTCGTCGCGCAGCGCGGTGAAGGCCGCGTCCAGGCCGTCGACCTTGGAACCGGAGCCCTGCGCCATGTCGGGCTTGCCGCCACCGCGGCCGTCGATGTAGCCGGCCAGCAGCTTGACCAGGTCGCCGGACTTGACGCCCTGGG
Organism: uncultured Corynebacterium sp.; assembly: GCA_964431055.1. Classification (GTDB taxonomy): domain Bacteria; phylum Actinomycetota; class Actinomycetes; order Mycobacteriales; family Mycobacteriaceae; genus Corynebacterium. The sequence goes on from CAYSIP010000178.1 coordinate 4,291, forward strand.
CCACCGCCTCTTTCGTGGCACCCACGATGAACGGCACCTTGTCCCCGTCGGCGGCGGCCAGGGCCACGACGGCGGGGGAACCCGCCAGGCGGCCCCGCAGATCCGTGGCGATGGTGCGCAGGTCACCGGCGGAGACCCCGTCGGAGAGGCGGGTGGCCAGGACGGTGAACTCGCCGACCCGGGTGGCCCGGTCGAGCAGTTCACCGGTGCGGGTGGCCAGCTGCTGCCTGCGGAGATTCTCGATCTCCTTCTCCGCCGCCTTCAGCTTCTCGGTCAGCTGGCTGATGCGCTCCGGCAGCTCCTCGGTCGGGGACTTCAGGGCGGTGGCCAGGCCACCGGCCAGGGCGGCCTCCCTCGACAGGTGCTGGAAGGAGTTCAGGCCGGAGTAGGCCTCGATGCGGCGTGCGCCGGAGCCGACGGAGGACTCGCCGAGGAGGGAGACGGGACCGATCTGGGAGGAGTGCTCGACGTGGGTGCCGCCGCACAGCTCCCGGGAGAAGGGCCCGCCGATCTCGACGACGCGCACCTTGTCGCCGTAGTTCTCACCGAACAGCGCCATCGCGCCCATCTTCTTCGCCTCGTCGAGGCTGGTCTCGTGGGTGTTGACGGCCCAGTCGGAGTCGACGGCCTGGTTGGTGATCAAGCTGATCTCGTCCAGCTGCCCGGGGGTCAGCGACTCGGTGTAGTTGAAGTCGAAGCGCAGGTAACCGGGGCGGTTGAGGGAACCGGCCTGGACGGCGGTGGGGCCGAGCACCTGGCGCAGGGCGGCGTGGATGAGGTGGGTGGCGGTGTGCGCCTGCCGGGCGCCGTGGCGCCAGTCCCCGTCGACCTCGACGCGGACGTGGGAGCCCAGGTCGATGCCGCCGGCGCGCACGACGGCCTTGTGGACCGAGAGCCGCTTGCCGATCTTCTGCACGTCGGTGACGTCGAGGACCGCGTCACCGGCGAGGATGCGGCCGCGGTCGCCGAGCTGGCCACCCGACTCCGCATACATGGGGGTGGTGTCGAGGATGACCTCCACCTCGTCGCCCTCGGTGGCCTGGGTGACGGACTGGCCGCCCGCGACCAGGCCGAGGACGGTGGCGTCGCTGGTCAACTGGGAGAAGCCCGTGAACTCGGTGGGGTGGTTGTCCACCCAGTCGCGGTAGAGTGATTCGTCGGCGTGCGCGTGCTTCTTGGCCTTGTTGTCGGCCTTGGCACGTGCCTTCTGCTCGGCCATGGCGGTCTCGAAACCGGCCATGTCGACCTCGAGGCCGGCCTCGGCGGCCATCTCGAGGGTCAGGTCGATCGGGAA
>CAYSIP010000179.1:0-5581 GCA_964431055.1 uncultured Corynebacterium sp.
TCCTCTTCGCCGCCACCACCATGGACACCGGCGTGCGCCTGCAGCGGTTCGTGGTCCAGGAGATCGGCGAGATCGCCGGGATGACGTTGCGCAAGAACCTCGCTACCGTCATCGCGGTGGGCGTCGGCCTGGCGCTCACCTTCGGTGCGGGCGCGGACGGCTCCGGCGGCATGCTCATCTGGCCGCTGTTCGGCACCACCAACCAGCTGATGGCCGCCCTGACCCTGTCCATCATCTGCGTCATCCTCACCCGCCTGCGCCGCCCCATCTGGATGATCTTCATCCCGCTGGTCTTCGTGCTGGTGATGAGTCTGTGGGCCCTGGTCGTCCAGCTCGGCCAGTTCTTCAGCGACGGCAACTGGCTGCTGCTCTTCCTCGACGTGGTCATCCTGATCGCCGCCCTGTGGGTCACGGTGGAGGCCTTCTCCGCCATGAGCCGGGCCCGCCGCGAACCGCCCGTCACCTGGTCCGACGAGGACGTCGACGCACCCGCCCCGGCACCGGTCGGGGCCGAGACCGGGGTCGGGGACGACGACGGCGCACCGGATGACGACATGGCCGACCGGAGGGTGTGACGTGGCCGGATTCCTCGCCCACCTGCGCTCGGCCTCCGACGCCCTGACGGAGTTCTACGCCGCCCCCTACCGGGCGAGTTTCGCCCGGGCGAAGCGTCAGGAGGACGACCTGTTCATGATGCTCGTCCTCTCCGAGGCGCTGGGGGTGCCCAACCCCGCCAGCTACTACACCCTGGAGCTGCTGCCCGTCATCTACGAGGACTTCCACGCCTGGCACCGCCGGATGGGCATGGAGCACTCACCGTTGGAGAACATGTCATGTTGCTAGATCTCATCGACGGCCGCCGGGTGGTGTTCTTCGGCGGCAAGGGCGGCGTCGGCAAGACCACGGTCGCCTCCGCCGCGGCCCTGGCGCTCACCTCCGCCGGGCGCCGGGTGCTGCTGGTCAGCACCGACCCCGCCCACAACCAGGGGCACCTGTGGGGGCGGCGCATCGGTGACCGGGCCGTCCCCGTCACCGTCGCCGAGCGCCTCGACGTCGTGGAGATCGACCCGGCCCGCACCACCGATGAGCACCTCTCCCAGGTCGGGGAGACGATGCGGGCGATGATGCCCGAGCACCTGCGCGGCGAGGTGGACAAACACCTGCGGTTGGCGGCCCAGGCGCCCGGCACCCACGAGGCGGCGGTGCTCGAGCGCATCGCCGGGATCGTCACTGACGACGCCCGCCGTTACGACCATGTCGTCGTGGACACTGCACCCTCCGGGCACACCGCCAGGTTGATGGCCCTGCCGGAACTGATGGCCGCCTGGACCGACGGGCTACTCGACCGGCGGGCCCGCTCCGAAAAGCTCAGCGCCGCGGTACGCGGCCTGAGCGCGGGCGGCAGGGACACGGTGATCGGCCGTGCGGAGGATCCGGTGGACCGCCGTAACCGGCGGCTGCGCCAGATCCTGCTGGCGCGGCGGGAACGGTTCACCAGCCTGCGCGAAATCCTGGCCGATCCGGGGCAGTGCGTGTTCTTCCTGGTGTTGACCGCCGAGCGGCTGCCCGTGCTCGAGACGGTGGAGTTCCACGCCGAGCTCACAACCGCCGGGGTAACGGTCGGCGGCTGCGTGGTCAACCGACGTTCCCCTGCCGACCAGGGTGAGTTCCTGGCCCGCCGCCACGACCTTGAGGAGGGATTCATCGCCCATCTGCGCGACCAGCTGCCTGACCTGCCGGTGGTGCAGCTCCCCCTGGAGGCCGAGGACGTCACCGGGCACGAGGCCCTGGAACGTTTCGCCACCCGGCTGTGAGGCCCCGGATTCAGGCCGTCCGCTCAGCCCTGCTGCTCGGCCTCGATGTTCTTGAAACCGATACCCAGCGGCAGACCCACGTTGTCGGTCAGGCGCACCCCGCCCATCTCCACGGCCAGCAGCAGGCGGGCGTCGCCCTTCTCCGGCGGGTCCCCCAGGTCGATGCCGCGCAGTTCCAGGTAGTCGGGGGTCACTCCCCCTGCCGACAACACCCCACGGGCGGTGTCGAGGACCATGTCGGCGCCGTGCTCGGCCACATGCGCACCCGCGGTCAGCGCGGCGGAGAGCACGATCGCCTTCTCCCGGTCCTCCTCCTTGATGTGGGTGTTGCGCAGGGAGACCGCCAGTCCGTCGGGCATGCGCACCGTCGGCACGCCCAGCACCCGCACGCCCAGGTGCAGGTCGGTCACCGCGTGCTGCAGGGCCAGCAGCTGCTCGTAGTCCTTCTCGCCACAGACCACCTCGGTGGGGCCCACGGCATTGATGAGCGTGAGCGTGAGGGTCAACTGTCCGGCCACCTCATCGGTGGGCTCGAGATCCAGGTCAACGGGACGGACCATGGTGCGCAGGCCCCGCGGCCACAGCGCATCCTGGCTGTAGTGCCAGACGGCGTCGACGGATTCCGCGGCGAAGGCCTCCGGCAGGTCCTCACCCGCCCAGGCGACGATCACGACGCCGCCGCGGATGCGCCGGGCCGCCCGGATCAGGGCGATGTGTCCGGCGTGCAGGCCGATGCCCAGGGGTACCAACACCACGGGTCTACCCACCTTGCGCATGGCGCGGGCGAGCACCGCGATCTGGGCCCCGTCCGCGAAGACGGTGGCCTGCCCGGGGGTGAACGTCATGATCTCTCCTCCTGTATCGCCCACAGTTCCACGTCGTCGAGGCGGGTGAGCTCCGCCGTGCGCCGGGCCAGGTCCCGGAAGGACCGGGCCAGGCCGGGATCCTCGATGACTTTTTGTTGTTCGGCGAGACCACCTGGCGCGGTCACGTCGTCCAGTTCGCGGGTGAGGCCGGGTTCGCCGACGATCTCGCGCACCCGATCCACATTGCCGAGCGCCTCCGCCAGCAGGGTGAAGGCGTCCTGCCGGACCGTCTCCACGAACCCGGTGTAGGCCATGCCGGCCGCCAGCCGGGTCCGCTGGGTGTCGGGGATGAGCAGGGCGGTGTCGCCGAACTCCCCCACCAGCAGTTCGACGATGGTCTCCCCCAGCTCATCGAGCGCGCCGACGGCCCACAGTCCAGGGGTCAGCGGGTGGGCGGCGATCACGATCGCCCCGGTCGTCTCCAGGGGGTCGAAAACCTGAATTCCCAGGGACAGGCAGGTGTGCAGGTAGATCTGGCCGCGCCGTGCCCGGGCGGCGAGCTGCTCCACCAGGCCGGGCAACTCCTGCGCGGGGACGGCGAGGACGACCAGCTCCCGGTCCGCCGCGTCCTCCGGGGCCGTGAGCTTCTCGACGTCGTGCCCCACCTCGGCCAGGCTCCGCACAAGCCGGTCGCCTCCCGGATCCTCCCCCAGAACTCCCACCCGTAGTCGGGGTGCCTGCATTAACTGTCCTTCTTGAGATTGGCCATCAGCTCGGCGACGGAGATGCCCTCGGTGTGCTCGTCCCGGCGGCGGCGGCCCCGGCGCGGTTCATCATCCGCACCGGTGGCGTCCGTGCCCGGAGTTCCCGGGGTGACGGTGGCGGCGGGGCGGGGGCCTTCCTTGGTCTCCGTCTTCGGCTCTGCCTCGGGTTCTGTCCTGGTCTCCTTCTTGGCCTCCGGGGTCTCCTTCACCGGCGCGGCCTTGTCGGCTTTCTCCCCACGCTTCGGCTCAGCCGGTTTCTTCTCCGGTTTCTTCGACTCGGCTTTCTCGGCCTTCTCAGGCTTGTCCGTCTTCGTCTTTTTCTCCGTCTGCTTCGGCTCCGGTTTCTCGGCCTTGTCAGCCTTGGTGGCCTGATCAGCCTGGGAGGTCTTCTCCGCGGACTTCACCTGCTCCGCGGGCTTCTTCCCGGATGCGGGCTTGGGCTCCGTCGGCTTGCTCTCCCCGGGCGTGGTCTCCCCCGGGGATTCCTTCTGATGCTTGGCCTCTTCCGCCCCGCCCTGTCCCCAGGGCACGTTCTGGAAGGCGCCGGTGTCGAAGATGCTGCGCGGGTCCTTGCGGCCGGCGGGCTTCTCCTCCTGACGATCCAGCTGGTAGCTCTCGCTGATCAGGTGGGACAGGGGATTGACCTGCGGGCGCGACGGCTCGTACTGGCCGAGACGGCCCACGATGGCGTCCGGGGAGGGCGCGCCGGGCACCTGGCCACGCGGTGGCGTCGACGACGAGGGGCGCGCCCCGGGCGCAGGAGCCTCCGACTCGTCGTCCAGGTCGGCGAGATCCCCCATGTCCTCCAACCCGCCCAGGTCACTGAAGCTGGTGCCGGTGACGGAGGAACGGGCCGCGGAGGTGCGCGCCTCGAGTTCCTGGATTCGGCGTGCCTCGGCGCGCAGAGCGGCCGGCTCATAACCGAATTCCCGGCCGTTGAGCTCTTCGAGCTGGGCGCGCAGGGCGGCGAGTTCACGCTTGATGTCCTCAAGCACCTCGGTGTCGCGGGCCAGCTGCTTGTCGCGCAGCTCGATCTCCTTGCCGGCCTTCTCGGACCTGCGCTCCGCCGCGAGCTTCTCCAGCTCGGTGCGGTGCAGTTCCTCCCGGTGCTCCAGTTCCTCCTGGGAGCGCTCCGCGCGGCGGCGGTACTGGGTGACGAGGAAGAAACCGATGATCGCGGCCCACAGGGAAGCCAACAGCGCGAGCTTGAGGGCGCCGGCGCTGTCGGTGAACAACATGATCAGGCTCGCGATGAGGGCGAGCACGACGAGCGCGATCAGCAGAACCTGACCGCGGTCGACACCACCTGGTGAATTCTCGGCACTCATGGGCTCCACTCTATCCAACGTATTCTCCGTCAGTGGGCGGCGGCACCTCACAGTTACGCTCGAGAAACACACCTGCCGCGGCAAGTGCGATTCCCCCGAGCGCGGAGGCGACGACCCCGGGCAGGTCGTCGGCGGCGGCCATCAGCTGCCCGGACTGGGGCAGGACGTAGGTTCCCACGCCGACATACGCACCGCCGACGATCGCCCCCGTCCACGCCGAGGCCTTGCCCACCACCAGGAACTGGGCCGCGGTGACGGGATTGAGCTGGCTGCGGTCCATCCCGATGCGCCCGTCCTCCTTGCGTTCGCGCACGCGCAGGGCGAGGAAGACGCAGATGATGGCCATCAACCACAGGGTCACCGACACGGTCACCGGGATCGACATCATGGAGCCGTAGAAACCCCAGGTCAAGATCGCCAGGACGGCGGCGGCGAACCCACCGGTGGCGACGAGCGCGGTGAGCGACGTCTTCTTCATTCCCGCTCTTCGCCACCCTCGAAGGTGCCGACGCGGCGGACCGTCTCCACCTCGGTGGGATCCAACCCGGCGACGAGGTCGGCGACGCTGCGCCCACCCAGCCGGGCGCCCGCGTCGGCCGCCAACCAGGGCACGAGCACGAAGGCACGCTCGTGGGCGTGCGGGTGCGGGAGGGTCAGCACCGGGTCGTCGGAGGTGAGCTCGGCGGCGTCGGCAAGCACCTGCACGACGTCGACGTCGAGGGTGCGCGGACCCCAGCGGCGCACCCGCACGCGCTCGGCCTCGTTCTCCAGCCGCTGGCCGCGGCGCAACAGTTCCAGCGGGGAACAGTCGACGTCGACGATGAGCACCGCGTTGAGGAAGTCGTCCTGGTCGGTCACGCCCCACGGCG
>CAYSIP010000180.1:0-5581 GCA_964431055.1 uncultured Corynebacterium sp.
TCGCCATGTTCGCCCTCAACCAGGGTGAGATCTGCACCTGCCCCTCGCGCGCGCTGGTGCACGAGTCCATCGCGGACGAATTCCTCGACCTGGCCGTCAAGCGCGTCCAGCAGATCAAGATCGGTAACCCGCTCGACACCGAGACCCAGATGGGCGCGCAGGCCTCCCGGGAGCAGATGGACAAGATCACCAGCTACCTGGAGCTGGGTCCCCAGGAGGGTGCGCAGACCCTGACGGGTGGCAAGGTCAACACCATCGAGGGCCTGGAGAACGGCTACTACATCGAGCCGACCGTCTTCCGGGGCGACAACTCCATGCGTATCTTCCAGGAGGAGATCTTCGGTCCGGTCCTCTCGGTGGCCACCTACAAGGACTACGAGGAGGCCATCTCCATCGCCAACGACACCGACTACGGCCTGGGCGCCGGCGTGTGGACCCGCAACCAGAACACCGCCTACCGTGCGGGCCGGGACATCCAGGCCGGCCGGGTGTGGATCAATCACTATCACGCATACCCGGCGCACTCCGCTTTCGGCGGGTACAAGGAGTCCGGCATCGGTCGCGAGAACCACCTCATGATGCTGGCGCACTACCAACAGACGAAGAACATGCTGGTCTCCTACAGCGAGTCTCCGGCCGGCTTCTACTGATCCCTCCGGTCCTCACCGACCCCGCTCTCCCGCCAGATCACCGATCCGGTCGAGGAAGGCGGGGTCGTCCCAGTAGGAGGAGTGGTCCCCGCGCGGGTCCCCTTCCCAGACCTCCGCGCCGAACCTGCGGGAGGTCGGGTCCGTCCCGTGCACCCCGGTCCACGGGGTGGCCATCAATCCGACCGGATCGGCCCCGTTGGTCACGGCGTGCACACCCGGTTCGTCCCCGATCAGATTGAGTTGTCCGGCATGGGACACACCGATCCCGGGACTGCCGACGATCACCAGCTCATCGGCGTGCAGGCCGGGGCCGTCAGCCTCGGCAGCCACTCCGGTGACGACCGAGCCATAGCTGTAACCGACGACCACGCGCCGCTGCTCCGGGTGGCGGCGGGCCAGCTCGGCCTGGAAGCGGCCCAGCTCCTCCCCGCCGTGACGGGCGGGGTGGCGGGCCAGGGCGTCCGGGACTTGCGCGGGGGCCGCGTAGCCCAGCCACAGCACCCCGGCTCCGGTTCCTGCCCCACTGGCCGAAGAGGCCGCGGAGGCCAGCGCCCTGGTGCGGTCGACCTGTGTGGACCAGCCCGCGGGGTCGGAGGAACCGGTTCCGGCCACGAAAGTGGTCACGGAGTCGGCCGAATCCAGATCCCCGACGGCGGCCACGAGTCTGCCCCCGGAGGTCTCCAGCAGCCGCAGGTCCGGGTGCTGCCGGGCCAGTTCGGCCACCTCCGGGGCGGCGTCGAGAAGCATCAGCTCGTGCACGGCGTCGAGGGACAGATCCGGCAGGTCTGACAACCGCCGCGGTGGCTCGGGGTGGGCCTCGGTGCACAGGACATCGATCTGGCGCGCGCAGGCCCAGTCCAACGTCTCACCCAGGGCGGAAAGTTGCTGTAGCGCTGCGTTGACCAGGGGAGACATGCCAGTCACCTGCTCAGCGGCGGCGAGCACCCGGTCGGCCGCGGCGTCGAGCTCCGCGCGCAGGGAGGCGGTCACGGCGAGCACGTGGGCGACCTGTCCCATCTGTCGCGGCGGCAGCCCCAGTGGGCTGGTCAGCTCGTGCAGGCGGTCGACGGCGGCGGTGGCGGCCGCCCCACTGAATCCGGCACCGGTCAACCGTCCCCAATCCAGGTGGCGGTCGGCGACCTCCCCGGTGAGGATCGCGGAGGAGGTGCCCAACAGGTCGGCGGCGGAGCGCAGGACGGCGGCGTCGGGAAGCATCACCGCATCACCTCCCGCAACCGACGGGCCGTTTCGGCGTCGTGGGCGAAGGACCGCAGGGCGACGGAACGGACGTCGGTGAGGTGCGCGTGCAGCGCGTTCTCGGCGTCACGCCGGGTGGCCCGCCAGGCCTGCACCGCGCGGTTGAGGGCGCTGGTGGTGCGCGAACCGGGTGGCAGGACGGGGGAGGGCGGATCGGTGCTGGAGCGGTGGAGCAGGTCAGCGAGCAGATCAAGGGTGGCGGGCGGCAGATGGAGATGGTTCATGCGGTCAGTGTCGGGCACCCGGGGTCACCCGCCAAGCGGCCGGTCACCCGATCTGTGGAGAAAGCGGGGTTATCCACATATCGTGGGTGCATGCGGATCGGAATCGTGCAGTTGCAGTCCGGCGGAGATATCGTCGACAATCTCGCCCTCGCCCGCGATGGCGTGCGGGAGGCCGCCCGGCAGGGGGCGAAGCTCATCGTCCTGCCGGAGGCGACCAGCCAGTCCTTCGACTCGGGCCGGTTGGACAGGCAGGCCCAGGACCTCGACGGTGACTTCGCCACCGCGCTAAGCGCGATGGCCGAGGAGTTCGACGTCACGGTGGTGGCCGGCATGTTCCGTCCCGCCGACACCGTCGAGCGCGACGGGAAGACCATCCACCGCGTCTACAACACAGCCGTGGTGACCGGACCGGACGTGCACACCGGTTACGACAAGATCCACACCTTCGACGCCTACGACTATGCGGAATCCGACACGGTGCACCCGGGAGAGGACCTCGTGATCTTCGAGGTCGACGGGGTCGGTGTGGGCGTGGCCATCTGCTACGACATCCGCTTCCCTGAGCTGTTCCGTACCTTGGCGCAGAGCGGCGCGGAGGTCATCGTCGTGCCCACCAGCTGGATGGACGGGCCGGACAAGCTGGAGCAGTGGCGCCTGTTGACCGCGGCCCGGGCTCTGGACTCCACGTCGTATATCGTGGCCGCCGGCCAGGCCCGCCCCGGTGGCGGGGCGGAGGCCGGCAACTCCTCCGGGCCGACGGGCATCGGGCATTCATGTGTGGTCGGCCCCACCGGCAGACGTCTTGCGGAGGCCGGTTATGACCCGGAGGTCATCGTCATGGACCTCGACCTGGAGCTGGTGGAGAAGACCCGTCGTTCCCTGCCGGTGCTGGACAACTAGGCGGCCGCAGGCCCTTCCCCGGTTCGGACCATCCGGCTTATGCTGACGATGAGGTCCTCGGATGACAGGCGGCCTCCCGGGTCGGGCCTGCACCGGCCGCACGTGGGCGCCGCTGGGAAGGTTCGCGATGGCGCAGTTTTTGAACAGGATCGACGCCGGACAGCAACTGGCGGAACGGTTGCGCCCCCTGCGTGGCCAGAACACCGTGGTGTTGGGCCTGCCCCGCGGCGGGGTGCCCGTGGCGGACCCGGTCGCCCGCCTCCTGGACGCCCCGCTCGACGTGCTCATGGTGCGCAAGCTCGGTCTGCCCGCCTCTCCCGAATTGGCCATGGGTGCCATCGGTGAGCAGAGCACCCGCGTCCTCGACGAGCGGATCGTCGAATATTTCGGGGTCACGTCCGAGGAGCTGGCGGCGGTGGAGCAACGCGAGCAGGCGGTGCTCCGGGACCGGGGTCACCGCTTCCGGGAGGGCCGGGAACGGGTAGATCTGACCGGGCGCACCGTGGTGATCGTCGACGACGGCATCGCCACCGGGGCCACTGCCAGGGTCGCCTGCCTGAGCGCCCGGCGGCAGGGGGCGGCCCGCGTGGTGGTGGCGGCCCCGGTGGCCACCCGCGAAGCCGTCGCCCAACTCACAGACGCCGACGAGGTGGTGGTGCTGTCCACGCCCGCGGACTTTCGGGCGGTGGGGCAGTACTACCGGGATTTCTCACAGACCAGCGACGAGGAGGTCGTCGCCCTCCTGGACGAGGCCGCCCGCAGCGGGCGCGGGCGGGCGCGACTCACCCCATCGGGAGAGTTGCGCATCCCGGTGGCGAATGTGCTGCTCGAAGGGCATCTGTACCTGCCCGGGCCGAATGCTCCCGTGGTGATCTTCGCCCACGGGAGCGGTAGCGGCCGGCACAGCCGGCGCAACCGCTACGTCGCCTCCGTCCTACAGGAGGCCGGGCTGGGCACCCTGCTGATGGACCTGCTCACCCGCGAGGAGGAGGCGGACCGGGCGAATGTCTTCGACATCGGACTGCTCGCCGGGCGCCTGAGGGCGGCGGAGGCCTGGGTGCGGGAACAACCGGGCAGCACCACCTCGCCTGTCGGGTTGTTCGGCGCCAGCACCGGTGCGGGGGCGGCACTGTGGGCCGTTGCGGAACCGGGTTCCCGGGTCCGCGCGGTGGTCTCCCGGGGCGGTCGACCGGATCTGGCGGGCCCGCGTCTCGCCACGGTCACCGTCCCCACCCTGCTCATCGTCGGGGGTGAGGACCGGCAGGTCCTGGAGCTCAACCGTCTGGCACAGGCCCGTCTGCGGTGCGAGAACGAACTCGAGATCGTTCCCGGCGCGACGCACCTGTTCGAGGAGCCGGGCACACTCGAACAGGTCGCCGGATTGGCGCGCGAGTGGTTCCTCCGGCACCTGGTCGATGCCGATGGCCCGGAGGTCGGCGGGGTGTCGTGAAGTTCTTCCGGCCGGGACGCGGTCCGTGGGACACCGTGGAAACCACTGACGCGCGGAACTGAGCCGCAGGCTGATCGCCGAGCATGGTTTCACGTGAACCGGGGCCGGGACGCGACGACCTGTGACTGGAGCCGCGCCAGGACGCCGGGCCGTCGGGGTGGTCCACGACCCGCGGCATGAGGCGGGCAATTACGGGGCGATAGTCCTGGTGGGCGTGCCGACGTCCTGCTGCGGCTGGAGGGACCCCTGCGTTCCGACCCGGTGCACGGGACGAGGGCCCATCCATGAGGTCCGGGTCCAACACCGATCCTCCGGTTTCCCGCCTCAGGCAGGGGAGCGCGGTACGCCCGGGTGGGGTGAGGCGTGGCCGGGAAGTTGTTGGTGCGAATGGGTGCCGGGGGCCCGTGCGGAGGCTGGATTCGGGCCGTGCGGTGGTAGTTTGCCCTCCGAAAGATGAGACGTTATTGTTACCTCCCATCATGTAACGGAATGGTCACGAGATCGTTGCAAATGCAATACAAATAGTGGCCGCAGAACGAAACATCCCCGAAAAGAGAGTTTTTATGCGTATCAAGACTCAGGCATCCAAGGGCCGTGTCGCACTCGTAGCCGTGGCCACCGGGGCCATCTCCACCGCCGGCATGGGAGGCGCCGCGGCGGCGACCCTTCAGAACCAGGCCGAGGTCCCGGCCGCTTCTGAGGTGAGCAACGTCGATTACGAGCTCGCCAACGTCTCGTCCTCGCTGGCCGAGACCGCCCCGCAGATCCTGGAACTCGCCGAGTACAAGCCGGCCGCCAATATCGAGGAGCAGCTGGCCAAGGCCGTGGATCACAGCGTCGAGCGCCTGGAGGCCGACCTGGCCCAGCGCGCCCCGGTGATCGAGCAGGCCGCCACCGAATACACCGGCATGGGCGGCCCCTGGGCCCCGGCAGCCTCCGTGGTCAAGCCCGCCGAGGGCACCTTCACCTCCGGTTTCGGCCCCCGCTGGGGCACCATGCATAACGGCATCGACATCGCGGCCCCCGTCGGTACCCCGATCCTCGCGGTCATGGACGGCACCGTCATCAACTCCGGCCCGGCCTCCGGTTACGGCCAGTGG
>CAYSIP010000181.1:0-5564 GCA_964431055.1 uncultured Corynebacterium sp.
CAGGAGACCAAGCCCGCACCTGAGGCTGAGGTCGCGCCCAAGGCTGAGCCGGTGGCTAAGCCCGAGCCGAAACCCGCATCCGAGGTAAAGGCCAAGCCGGTGGCTAAGCCCGAGCAGGGGAAGAAGCAGGAGACCAAGCCCGCACCTGAGGCTGAGGTCGCGCCCAAGGCTGAGCCGGTGGTCGCCCAGCCGCAGGCCGCGGCAGCCGGGGAGTCCGGTTCAACCGCCGCATCCGCGCAGGGGGTTCCGGACGAGAAGGCCCCGGAGGACCGCAAGCCGGAGCAGCCGGCGCAGCCGCCCACCGTCGCCCCGGCTCCGCTTCCGCAGGAAACCGCGTCCGTGGACGTCGGTGCAGCCCCCGAAACCCCCGAAGTCCTCCCCGCAGCCACACCGGACCAGGTCGTCGAGCCGAAGACGGAGGCCGAGGCGGCGGAGAAGTCTGCCCCCGCCGTCCCGCAGGCTCAGCCCGAGCCCGAACCGGAGGTGGAGGTGGAGGTCACTGAGGAGGTCGCCGAGAAGATCGAGGACCTCGACGATGACGTGGAGTCCGCTGCGGACGTCGAGAATCAGGAAGTCGCGCCGGAGCCGGAGGCACCGACCGAGGCCGTCAAGGAGGCTGAGGAGGCCGCTGAGGCCGCGCAGGTCACCGCCGAGGTGGCCGAGGCCGCCCGCGAACAGACCCCCGTGCCGGACACCCCGCCGGCTCCCGCCCCCGCACCGCTGGAGGAGATCGACCCCGCGGACGGCCGCCTCGGACGCCTGCGCGGTCGCCTGTCCCGTTCCCAGAACGTCATCGGACAGGGCGTGCTCGGCATCCTCTCGGCCGGTGACCTGGATGAGGACGCCTGGGAGGAGATCGAGGACACGCTGATCATGGCGGATCTCGGCACCGCCGTGACGATGAAGGTCGTCGATTCGCTGCGTGACAAGATCGCCGCCCGCGGCGTGTCCAGCGAGGCCGAGGCGCGCGCGATGCTGCGCGAGACCCTCATCGAGGCCGGCCGCCCCGAGCTTGACCGTTCCATCAAGGCGATGCCGTACGAGGGCAAGCCCGCCGTCGTGCTCATCGTGGGTGTCAACGGCACCGGCAAGACCACCACCACCGGCAAGCTCGCCCGCGTGCTGGTGTCCATGGGGCACAAGGTGCTGCTGGGTGCGGCCGACACCTTCCGCGCCGCCGCCGCCGATCAGCTGGAGACCTGGGGCCGACGGGTCGGCGCCACCACCGTGCGTGGCAAGGAAGGCGCAGACCCGGCCTCCGTCGCCTTCGACGCCGTGGCCAGGGGAGTGGAGGAGCAGGCGGACGTCGTGCTCATCGACACCGCGGGCCGCCTGCACACCGCCACCGGCCTGATGGATCAGCTGGGCAAGGTCAAGCGCGTCGTGGAGAAGAAGACCGATGTGGACGAGGTCCTGCTGGTCCTCGACGCCACCGTCGGACAGAATGGCCTGACCCAGGCGCGTGTCTTCCGCGACGTCGTCGACATCACCGGCGTCGTGCTCACGAAGCTCGACGGCACCGCGAAGGGCGGCATCGTCTTCCAGGTGCAGGAGGAGCTCGGCGTCCCCGTCAAACTCGTCGGCCTGGGCGAAGGCGCGGACCACCTCGCGCCCTTCGAGATCGAGGGCTTCGTCGACGCGTTGCTCGGTTGATCCTCCGGCCCCCGGTTGTCCCGGGGCGGGGTGATCTGGCCGTGATAACGTCTGAGGAATGAATTGGACCACCAGGAACCCCGGCGCGGGCTTCGTGCCCCTGTTCTGGTGTCTGCCTCCCTCGGGGGGAACGAACGGCTACCTCTCCACGTGGGGGGAGCACCTCTCGGGTTCGGGCCCGGGGTGTGAATTGCGTGTCAACCAGTCACAGTAAATCTGCCCCTGACCGTTGACCGTCCCGTCCCACGCCCCCGGCACCGGTAACTCCCGGTCCGGGGACGGTTGGGCGGGGCCGTCATGACCAGCCTGAAACTGGAAAAATGCTGTTTACCGTTCTGGCGGTGCTTGCCGCCACTGTCGCGCTATCGCCGGCCGTGACCCGGGTCCTCGGGCGCAACGCCGGCTGGCTGCTCGCCCTGCCGTTGTTGGTCGGCGCCGTGCTCGGGATCATGGCCTACACCCGTCCCGGTTCGGAGGAGGGGATCCACACCGAGGTGTGGGAGTGGATGCCGACCATCGGCGTCGACCTGGCCGTCCGCTTCGACGGACTGTCCTTAGTCTTCCTCCTCCTGGTCCTGTTCATCGGCGCCGGGGTGCTCATCTACAGCACCCGCTACCTGGGCAAGGGGAGGCACTCGTCCTTCTACTTCTTCATCTGCGGCTTCGCGGCCGCGATGGGCCTGCTCGTGCTCACCGATGACCTGGTGGTGTTCTACATCGCCTGGGAGCTGACCACGCTGTGCTCCTTCTTCCTCATCGCCGACGCCGGGGAGAAGGGCCACCAACCCGCCATCCGCACGCTGCTGGTCACCGTCGCGGGTGGCCTGCTGCTGCTCACCGCGACCGTCGTGATGATCGTGACGACCTCCACCACCCGGATCAGTGAGGTCCTCACCGACCCGGTGTGGGCGGAGCGGCCCGGTCTGACGACCCTGGTGGCCGTCCTCGTCGCCGGTGCGGCGTTCACCAAGTCGGCCCAGTTCCCCTTCCAGGCCTGGCTGCCGGACTCGATGGTGGCCATCGCACCGGTCTCCGCGTACCTGCACGCCGCCGCCATGGTCAAGGCCGGTATCTACCTGGTCCTGCGGTATTCGCCCATGCTCGCCGACAACGGGGTGTGGACTGTGCTGTTGATCAGCGCCGGCCTGATCACCGCGATCTTCGGTGCGGTGACGGCCGTCAAGCAGGATGACCTCAAGGCCCTGCTGGCGTACTCGACGATGAGCCAGCTGGGTCTGCTCATCGCGACCGTCGGCATCGGCACCGAGGAGGCGCTGACCGCCGCGATCGTGCACACCATCGCCCACGCCTGCTTCAAGGCGTGTCTGTTCATGATGATCGGCGTGGTCGAGCACGAGGCCGGCACGCGCAACTACTCCGAGCTGACGACGATGCGCCTGCGGATGCCGGTGACCAAGACGGTCGTCGTCGTCGCGGCAGCGTCGATGGCCGGAATTCCGCCGCTGTTCGGCTTCGTGAGCAAGGAGAAGATCATCGACGCCGCGCTGGCCTCGGATCTGCCCTCCGACACGCTCGCTCTCGTGACCGGCATGATCGTGTTCACCTCCATGTTCACCTTCGCCTACTCCGCCCGCCTGATCATCGGCGTGTGGGGCAGGCGCGGTGCATCGACGGGTGGCGTCGAGCCCGCACCGCAACCCGGTGGGTCGACGGCCCTCCACAGCACGGAGCCGGTGAAGGAGGCGGCGGCGAGCTTCCTGTTCGTCCCCGCACTGCTGGCCACGATCACCGCCGTCCTGGGCGTGGCCCCGTTCCTGCTCGAGAACCCGGTCGCGGACGCCGCGCTGGCCGCCTCCGGCGAGCAGGTCACCCCGGGCCTGGCCCTGTGGCACGGCTTCAACACCGCGCTGGCGTTGTCCGGCCTGATCATCGTCGTGGGGCTCGTCCTGGTCATCCTGCGCCGGGAGCTGGCGGATTTCCTGTCCCGCTTCAGCGCCCCCGTCGGTGGGCTCGAGATCGTGGAGCGTCTGCGCCAGGGCATCATCGACGTCGGGGCGGTGGTCGGCCGGTGGACGGGCACGACGTCGGTGCGTCGCCACCTGGCGGCCCCCCTCGTCGGCGTCGTTCTGATCGCGGTGGTCGGCGTGTTCACGCTCACCGACCTGCCCCCGGTGGTGGGCGAGCGGTCCCAACCCACCGACTGGATCTTCGTCGTGTTCATCCTGCTCGGCGTGATCGCCGCCATCCGGGCGCAGTCACGGTTGACGGTGGTGATCGTCATCGCCGTCATCGGATTCGCGATCACCCTGTGGTTCTACTCCCTCGGCGCGGCCGACGTCGCCACCACACAGCTCACGGTCGAGATCCTCACCGTGGTCGTGCTCGTGCTCGTGCTCAACCGGTTGCCGCACACGTTCACCCCGGACACCCGCCGCTCGGAACTGTGGTCCGTGGTCCTCGGGCTGGCGGCCGGCGTGGCCACGGTCCTCGGCGTCCTGGCCCTGACCGGCCGTCGGGAGAAATCCGACATCGCGGAGTACTACCTCCGGGAGACCGAGGAGGTCAGCGGAGCCACCAACATCGTCAACTCGATCCTGGTGGACTTCCGTGCCCTGGACACCATGGGCGAGCTGACCGTGCTCGGCGTCGCCGGCGTCTCGGTCGCCGCCCTGCTGCGATTCCGGCCCCTGCTGCCGGTGCGCAGCAAGTCACTGGACTTCGAGTCGCCGGTCATCGGGCCCCGCGAGAACTCCGTGTTCCTGCGGGCGGCCACCAGGCTGGTCGGTCCCGTCATCATCGCGATGTCGCTGTTGCTGCTGTTGCGCGGTCACTATGAGACCGGTGGCGGCTTCGTCGCGGCACTCGTCGGCGGCGGCGGGTTCGCCCTGCTCTACCTGGCGGCCCCGACCGACCGCGAAGCGAAGATCAAGTGGTCGTTCATGGGTCTGATCGGCACCGGCGTCGTCGTCGGCGCCGCCACCGGGTTGTTCGGCTACCTCGAAGGCTCCTTCCTGGATCCGATCTACTTCTTCGAGGTCTTCGGCATCAGCCTGACCAGTGCGCTGATCTTCGACATCGGCGTCTACCTCGCGGTCGTCGGCGTGATCCTGGCCGCGCTGAACCTGCTCGGCACCGATGCCGGGGCCAGACATGACCCCCCGGACGGCGATCTGGGTGACCCGGAACGCTCGGACCTGGGCGAGACCCGCGAGCACCTGCACTCCGCCCAGACCACCGGGGCAGAAAGGAATGACCGATGACCCTCGCACTTTCCGCCGGTCTCCTCGTCGCCGGCGGCGTCTACCTCATGTTGCGGCGTGACATGCTCCGCATCTCGGTCGGCTTCATGCTGCTCAGCCACGGGGTCAACCTGATCATCATGGCCGCGGGTGGGACCGCGTGGCGTGACGAGCCCTTCGGCGCGCACACCGACACCGCCACCGCGGCGGACCCGCTGCCGCAGGCCTTCGTCCTGACCGCCATCGTCATCTCCTTCTCGATCTCGGTGTTCATGCTGGTCACAGCGGCCGTCGGTAAGAAGGATGACGCCACCCGCCCGGAGGTTGATCCGGCCATCGACACCGCGGACCGATTCGACGAGGAGGTGGCTTCCTGATGGACGCCGTCCACTCCGTGATCTCCCCGGAGACCCTCGCCCCCCTGCTACAGCTGTTCGTCGCCGTCCCACTGCTGACCGCCGGACTGCTCGTCCTGGTCGGGGAGCGCCGCCGTATCCAGTCGACGGTCATGTTCGCCGTGCAGGTCGCGTCGCTGTCCGCGTCGGTCTTCCTCGTGGCCTACTTCTCCGACGGCTCGACCATCGCCCACGGCACCGGCCAGTGGGTGCCGGGGGTCGCCATCCCGTTCGCCGCGGACGTGTTCAGCGCCCTGATGCTGGTGACCACGGGCATCCTGGCGCTGGTGTGCTCCTGGTTCGCCGAGGCGGCCGG
>CAYSIP010000182.1:0-5513 GCA_964431055.1 uncultured Corynebacterium sp.
ACCGGTGACCTGACCCTCAAGGGCACCACCAAGCCGGTCACCCTGGACGTCGAGATCTTCGGCGTCGAGGAGGACCCCTTCGGCAACACCCGCGTCGGTTTCGAGGCCTCCACCAGGATCAACCGCAAGGACTTCGGCGTCGACTTCCAGGCCCCGCTGGGCTCCGGCGGCGTCCTGGTCTCCGAGGAGATCAAGATCCAGATCGACGGATCCGGCATCAAGCAGTAGTCTCTCTGCTCTAACCGGAGGCCCCTGATGAGGGCTTTTCCCCGCCGCGCGACACCGTCCCAGATGTGTCGCGCGGCGGGGATTTCTCATGTCCGTCCCAGGGCAGGCCTAGAACAGGGAGCCCGCGGCCTTCAGGTCCTCGATCTGGTACTCGGTCCGGCCGGTCACCCGCGAGTAACGCTGCGGCACACAGGTGAGCACCATGACCTGACTGGTCCGACCCAGGTCCGAGAACAGTGTGGCCATCAGCTGCAGGCGTGAGGGGTCGGTGGAACCGAGGGCGTCATCGACGACGACGGGCACCGGCGCCGTCCCGCCCTCCCCCTCCCGGGAAACGAGCTTGGCGATGGCGAAGCGGGTGAGGATGGCCAACTGTTCCTTCGCCCCGCCGGACAGCGCCTCCAGCGGCACGGAGGTGTTCCCGATGCTGCGGGCCTCCACCTCCAGGTCATCCGAGAGGGTGAACTCCACATCGGGGCCGAAGACGGTGCGGGCGAGCCTCGTCAACTGCTCGGCGAAGGGCTGCGCGTATCGACGCCGCGCCTCGTCCCGGTGCCGGTGCAGCGCCTCGCGCAACACCCTCGCCGCCGCGGCCCGTCGCTCCACCGACGCGAGCCGGTTGGCGGCGGCCTGCTCGGCGGCGTCCGCCTTCTCCAGGCGTTCGGCGGCGCCGGTCGCCTGCTCGATGCGCCCGGTCAGCTCGGCGAGTTTATGCTCCGCCTCAGTGACCGTCTTCTCCAGCGAGGCCAGGTGCGCCTGGGCGCCCTCCCACATTTTCTCGGCCAGGACCGGATCCTCCTGGGCGAGTCCCCGTTCAGCCTCGGTCACCTGCGCGACGGCCTCGTCGCGAGCCCGCCGGGCGGTTTCGACCGCGCCCGCCAGTTCCTCCATGGGGTGTTCCCGCTCCGCGGCCTCCAGGGCGCGGCGGGCCCGGTCGACCGCGGCCTGGTCGCCTTCGATCTGGGCGCTCAGCCTGGCCAGCGCGGTGGCGGCATGCCGCTCACGCCAGGGAACGAGTGCCGCGTCAAGCCGGGCGACCTGACCGGTGGCCTCATCCAGGGCGTCGTTGGCCTGCTCGACCTCGCGTTCGGCCCGGGCCAGATCGACGTCCGCCGGGAGCTCGACGCCGGTGAGCCCGGCGTGCAGGCGGGCGAGCTCGGCGCGTAGCTGCTCGACGTCCGCGCCCCGGACCAACCCGGCGCGCTGGGCGCGGAGTGCCTCGAGATCCTCGCCGACGCGACGGGAGGACTCGTGTGCCGTGCGTGCGGCCGCCAAATCTGCGCAGTCCATCTCCTCGAGCAGCTCGGTCAGGTGTCGCTCGGCCGCGGCGACGGCGTCACCGTCTGAGCGGGTGTCCGTGTGACCGGCGGAGTAGACGGCCGTGACGGCGCCGATGGTCAGGGTGGTGCCCTCCGCCAGCTGGATCTGGCGTCCGTCGGCGTCGAGCTCGATCTCGGCGCCGTCGACTGTGACGGTGGTCGACTCCGCCGCGCTCAGGTGCAGCTTGGCGGCGGCGGATTCCCGCAGGCGGCGCTGGAGGGTGGCCTCGGTGGCTGCCTCCTCCACGCGGTGCAGGTCCTGTGCGGTGACCTGACGGCCGACCGCCTTCTCCTGCAGGGTCCGGATGTCGGCGTCGAGGGTGTCGACGTCGGCGAGCTGGGCCAGCAGGGCGTCGCGGCGGGCGGCGTCCCCCAGCAGCCGGTGGCGGGTCCGCGCCTGTTTGAGTGCCTCGCGGGCGTTCACCTCGTGCTGCCTGGCCTCCTCGAGCTGGGCGCCCAGAGTGGTCAACTGTTCTTCTTCCTGGGCGGCCTTTTCCTGGGCCACCTCCAGTCCCTTGCTGCGCTCGGTGAGCCCGGCCGCCAGTTCGGCGGTCTCCGACTGCTGCTGCACGCGGGTGCCCACGGCGACCTGCGCTCGGGCGAGGGATTCTTCGGCACGGCCGCGCTCCTCGCCCAACCTGGTGACCTTCTCCTGGGCGGCGGCGGCCTGTCGCGCCCGCTCCCCCAGTGTGGTGACCTCGGCGCGGGCGTCGGGAAGCTGTGCGTTCGCCTCATCACGGGCGCGGGTGACGTTCTCCACCCGGGTGACGAAACCGTCGAGCTCGGCGACGGCGGCACGCGCCTCCGCGAGCTCTGTGGCGGCCTCCTCATGCGCCGCGCGGGCGGACTTGAGCGTCCCGGCCTCCGCGCCCGTGCGTGCGGTGAAATAGCGGGCGTATTCGGCGTCGACGGCGCCGATGAGGGCGGAGTCCTCCCCGCCGGAACCGGCGTCGGCGCCCTCCGCCCCGTCGAGAGCCCGGGTGAGCGAGGGGATGCCGGCGGCGCTGACGGTGGCGGCCAGGTCCCCCTGGCGGAGGAAGAGCGCGCGGATCAGATCGTCGTCGAGGTACTCGGACTTGAGCTGGTCGAGTTTTTCCTCGGCACGGTCACCGGTGTGGTTCTCGCGCGTGGGCGTGGTGATCGTCAACACCGCCTCCCTGCCCCGGAACCACGTCTTGCTCAGCGTGAAGGTGTGTGGGCCGAGCGTGGCGGTGAGGGTGACGGACGGGGAGGCGTCGCGGTCGACGGGCTGCAGGGCGCGCAGGCCGGCCTTTTTCGACGTGTGCTTCTCATTGAGCACGGCGTGCAGGGCGTCCAGGATGGTGGACTTGCCTTGTTCGTTGTCGCCGGCGATGACGATGACACCGGTCTCCGGCAGATCCGCCAGCTCGAGGTGTTCGACGCCGCGGACGTTGTCGATGGTCAGCGAATGGATGAGCATGCCGGGTCAGGCCTCCTTGGTGAGCCGGAACATGAGGTTGACGGCGTCACGGGCGGCCGGCTCGGCCTCCGCCTGACCGATGAGCTCCTCCAGGGCGGAGGCCGCGAAACCGGAGATGTCCAGGGCTGCGAGCTCATCCGCGCCCGGTTCCAGGTGCAGGTCCATGAGCCGCTCGCGGGGTCGCAGGGACGCGAAGACCGGTTCCAGTTCCTCCAACCCAGTCTCCAACCGCCGGGTGGCGGTCATGTCGAGGGTGCCGCGCAGGGCGTACTTGATGACTGTGGTGGCTTTGTGTTCGTAAGCGCGCAGGGTGGCGAGGAAACCCTCGACGTCCGCGAGGGAGGAGACCTCGTGGGTGAGTGCTTCGAAGGTCCACTTCCCCACCGGCACCTTCTCGACGTCGACGCTCGCCCCGGTGGTCGAGGGCTTGTCGACGGTGACCACGAGGGCGTTGCCGGAATCGGTCTCGCCGCCCTCCACCCCCTCGGTCAGGTCGTGGAAATCCGTGGTCTCCGGCGCCCCGGAGAACCACACCCGCTGCGTGGAACCCACCGGGCGGGTGGAGTGGGTGTCCCCCAGCGCGAGGTAGTCGATGGTCCCGTCCGTCAGGCGCTGCTGGACGAAGGCCAGGTCGATCTGGTCGGGGGCGGCGTCGTTGGCCCGGGATTCCGCCTGGCCGTGGCCGACCGCGATCCGGATCCCGTCGGTGGGTTCCAGCGGTTCGAGGGCCCGGCGGACGAGGTCGGTGGTGGCCCGCTTCGCCGTCAACGGGGCCCCGACCAGTTCCACCCCGTCCGCCACGGTGACGGGTTGCGAGTCGGCGATGACGTGGATGCCCTCGCCTTCCGTGCGGTAGAAGATGGAGTCGGCCACCAGGGGGTCGTGGTTGCCGGGCAGCAGGTACACGGGCACCGGCAGACGGCGCAGTGCCTCGAGGGCCCGGCCAGTGGTGCGCTGGTTCAGGGAATTGTGTTCGAACACGTCCCCCGCGACGACGATGAACGCGCAGGAGTATTCGGTGGCGATCTCCCCCAGCCGGTCGATGGCCTGGATGCGGGCCTCGTCGAAACGGGCCTGGGCCTCGCCCTCGAGGAACCAACGGGTCATCCCCAGCTGCAGGTCAGAGGTGTGGAGAAAGCGGGTGGAGGTCATGGCTACAGGTGTATCAGAGGGGTTGGACACGAGGTGCGGTCGACCGGCGGTGATTCGAACACCGGGGATCGGAGTTGTGGCCGGGCCGGCGTGTCCGAAAAGGGGCGACGGATGGGTGAAAACCGTCGGGAACCAGCCCCAGACGCGACAAACCGCCCCATCCGGGACATCTGGCCATATCCCTGGGCCGACCGATCCGCGCCCACCTACCCGCGCGTCAGGTGATCGTAGATGTCCTCGATGTCAGAGACGGCGCGCAGCTGGTCGACGTTGGTGTAGGACACCGTGCGCATGGCCTTGTGCAGCAGGTCCAGGTCGGAGTCGTTGAGGGCGGGCGAGACCTTCGGGTCGGGCAGGTCGGGCAGGTCGCGCCCGGTCCAGAACAGCTCGGCGTCGTCCTCGGATTCCCGGCCGACGGCCTTGGCCTGTTCCGTGACGGCCTGCTCGAGGCGCACGAGATCGAACCCGCGCAGCTGGAAGAGGATGGACGGGTCGGCGTCCATCTTGCCGGCGAGTTTCTCCGCCACCGCGACGGCGTGCTTGCACACCGCCGAGGGGTCCGGGCAGTCGCAGTGGAAGCGGAGGTCGGAGGCGTCCTCGGCGATGAGGATGTCGAGCAGGTCATCCGAGATATCACCCTTGCGGGCCTGCCGCAGCCCGTTGGTGGTGCGCGCAAGTTGCCCGGTGACCTCCGCGACGTCGTCGGTGGAGCGGTAGGGAAACTGGATGGTGACGGTGAAGGGCTCGTTCTGGGAGCCGGCGACCCGGCCGTGGACGCGTCCGTTGGCCACGGTCAGTGCGACGACGTGCCCGCCGGTGGCGTACTGCCGCCCCCGGGTGATCCGCCCCTGGTCGGTGAGGCGTCCGACGGCGTCGATCAGCCGCATCGCACCCGGCGCGAAGGTCGACCGGCTGCGTCGCGGGGAGGCGGGCGCGTCGTCCGGGGTGGTCACCTTCGTGCGGTTGCCGAAGTTGGCGTAGATGACGTTGTCGTCGCGGGGACGCTGTTTTTTCTGCTCGGTCATTTATTTGTCCCTTACGCGGTAGCTCATCAGCTGGGCGAGCTGCTCGGGGTCGAGTTCGGTGATCCAGCCCTCGCCCTCGCCGACGACGGCGCCGGCGAGTTCGGTCTTGCCGTCGAGGATGTCCTGGATGGATTCCTCCATCGTGCCCGCGGTGATCATCTTGTACACGTTCACGTTCTTGAGCTGGCCGATGCGGAAGGCGCGGTCGGTGGCCTGGTTCTCCACGGCCGGGTTCCACCAGCGGTCCATGTGCACGACCATGCTGGCGGCGGTGAGGTTGAGCCCGGTGCCGCCGGCCTTCAGCGACAGGATCATCGCCTGGGGCCCCCCGTCGGCCTGGAAGTCGGC
>CAYSIP010000183.1:0-5494 GCA_964431055.1 uncultured Corynebacterium sp.
GTCGTCGTCGTGCGCGGGGACTCGCCCGCCGGTCCGGACGCCCCGGTGATCGTGGAGCTGCCCCCGGAGGAGGTGCGCGCGGAGCTGGACCGTCGCTGGGCACAGGGCGGCCCCACCGTCCTCAACGCCTTCACGGACACGATGGCCGACCGGGCAGCCAACGAGATCACGGCGGAATATGTCCGCGAGAAGATCCGCGAGACGGTCACCGACCCGGGCCGGGCTGAGTTGCTCACACCGAAGGCCCATGCGATCGGGACCAAGCGCATCTGCGTCGACACGGGCTACTACGCCACCTATAACCGGGACAACGTGGACCTGGTGGACGTCCGGACCCACCCGATCGAGCGCATCGGCGCCGGTGGCCCCGTGGTCGACGGCGAGGAGCGCTCCTGTGACATTCTGGTGCTGGCCACCGGTTTCGACGCCATCACCGGCCCCTTGCTGCGGTTGGGAATCCAGGGCCGCGACGGCCTGTCCCTGAACGAGGCGTGGGCCGAGGGCGGGAAGTCCTATCTCGGACTCGCGGTGGCGGGATTCCCCAATCTGTTCACCGTGACCGGGCCGGGCAGTCCCTCCGTTCTGACCAACATGATCGCCTCCATCGAACAGCACGTGGAATGGATCTCCGATCTTCTATTCACCATGGAAGAGGAGGGCACCGAGCGCATTGAGGCTTCCGCCCAGGCGCAGGAAAGGTGGGTCGCCGACGTCAACGAGATCGCGCATCAGACGCTCTACCCGGAGACGGGTTCCTGGTACATGGGGGCGAACATCCCCGGCAAGCCCCGGGTCTTCATGCCCTACGCCGGGGGCCTCAACACCTACCGCGACATCTGTGACAAGGTGGCGGCCTCCGGATACGAGGGCTTCCTCACCACGGAGAGCATCACCCCGAAGACCCCCTCCATGGTCAACGCAGTGTGATGCGGGCGTGACGGTCCGGGAGATGGAACTCGGCAGAACCCCTCCCTGACTCACCCAGGAACCACCCGGAGCACCTACCGGGTGGTTCCTCTGCGTGTCACGAGGTGGGAGCGCAAATGATGCGCCCCCTGAGGCCCGGCGTGCAACTGCAGCATCATGCGTCACTGGTGTCGGAGGGGGGATTTTGGTGCGATTTCCGTGCGCGGGCGCTCTCTCACTTTCCGGACCCCACCTTTCACGCCGAAGGGGTCACAACCACTTCGATGGTGGTAGGGGCGGCCCCTGGAAAGACCCACACGGGGATGTACCGGAGATGACCATCCGATCGTATGAGGACCTGAGTTGAGCAGTGCCCGCCTCCGGCGCGGCGACGTGGGATCATCCCTCCGGCGGATTCAACTGGGCGGCCGCCGCCTCCAGGTGGGATTCGTCGCCGGTGTCCAACGCGAACAATCCGTAGGCGACGGGGGAGGCGGAGAACATTTCCGCGCAGTGCTCCGCCAGCCGTGGCCACGACCGCCCACCACCCTCGACGTAGCGGTCCACCGTGGCGCGGAAGGCGCCGGGGGTGGCGGAGTGCTGGTGGAAGAGGAAGTCCCGGGCGGGATCACTCACAGCCGCCGTCGTCCAGTCCAGGACGGCGCTGATGCGCCCTGCCCTGATCAGGGTGTGCGCGGGGTAGATCTCACCGTGGGTGAACACGGTGTGCCCCGGCCAGTAGCTTTGGTCATCCAGCCAGGCTTCCCACCGGTCCAGCAGGCGCCCCGCCACGGTGAATCCCTGCGTCACCCGCTGGATGTCGTCCCGCCACATGCGGCGGAGCTCATCCGGGGTGTGCGCCTCGACGCCCGCGGCCGCGGCCTCGTCGCGGTCCACGGCGTGGAGTTCGGCCAACAGGTCACCGAGGGACTGTGCGAACGGCTGCGAGGACACGTCCACCCGCCAGACCGGCGTCCCGTCCATCTCAAGCTCCAGGCCGGGTTCACCCGGCAGTTGGGGATAGGCGATGAGTTCCTCGGTGTGGATGCGCCAGTCGGGCACGGCGACGCTCAGACGCGGGGTGATGAGCCGCAGTACCCTGCCCTCGACGGCGGCACGGGCCAGCACGTCGGGCCGCCGGGGAATCCTCAGCACCCAGTCCTCGCCGGTGGTGGTGCGGGCGAGCACGACCCGGAAGTCCAGGCCCATCTCATTGCCGCGCAGTGACCCCGCGTCGAGGTCAAGGCCGTGTGCTGCGGCGAGGTGGAGGATGTCGGAGGAGTGGGTGATGTCCATGGGTCCAGTCTGGCACGTCCCTCCCCTGTGGGGCCGGTCACCAAACCCATGGTGGGGCCAGGAAAGGGCCCCTGGCCTGGGTCTATGAACGTCACTGTCGGGGATGTCGGCTCACGGGGGCGGAAGGGTAAGGTAGGGTCATTCGTCCCTGCCGCGACCGTGGTGGTGAACGGGCATGGCCCCTGCGGGCGATCCTTGTGGGCGTGAGAATCGTCGTCCCGATCCGGGGTCCCCTCCGGCGGTGCGTGGACGAGCACCGTGGCGTCGGCAAGCTGTCGGCCCGGTTCGACCGCTGCCACGCACGAAGAAGACTGATCTAGGAGAACACTTTGCAACCTGTTGTTTCCCCCGCCAAGTACACCTCTGGTGAGGTGGTCGACTCGATCAACTGGAACGAGATTCCCGACCAGATGGATCTGGACATCTGGAACCGGCTGACCACGAACTTCTGGCTGCCGGAAAAGATTCCGGTGTCCAATGACCTCAAGTCCTGGGCGACGATGAGCGAGGACGAGAAGCTCTCCACCATGCGTGTGTTCACCGGCCTGACCATGCTCGACACCCTCCAGGGCACCGTCGGCGCGGTTTCGCTGATCCCGGACGCGAGCACCATGCATGAGGAGGCGGTGCTGTCCAACATCGTCTTCATGGAGGCCGTCCACGCCAAGAGCTACTCCAATATCTTCATGACGCTCGCCTCCACCCCGGAGATCGAGCAGGCCTTCCGCTGGTCGCGTGAGAACGAGCACCTGCAGTACAAGGCCCGCCGCATCCTGGACTTCTACAACGGCGAGGACCCGCTGCGCAGGAAGATCGCTTCCGTGATGCTCGAGTCCTTCCTGTTCTACTCCGGTTTCTACCTGCCGCTGCGCTGGGCCGCGCACTCCAAGCTGACCAACACCGCCGACATCATCCGTCTGATCATCCGCGACGAGGCGATCCACGGCTACTACATCGGCTACAAGTACCAGCGCCAGCTCGAGGGCCTGCCGGCCGAGCAGAAGCAGCAGCTCCAAGAGGACACCGTGGAACTGCTGCTGGATCTCTACGACAACGAGGCGAAGTACACCGAGGAGGTCTACGACGCCATCGGCTGGACCGAGGACGTCAAGGGCTTCCTGCGCTACAACGCGAACAAGGCGCTCAACAACCTCGGTTACGAGGGCATCTTCCCGGCCGACGACTGCCAGTTCAACACCGGCGTGCGCACCTCGCTCGACCCGTCCTCGAACGAGAACCACGACTTCTTCTCCGGTTCCGGCTCCTCCTACATCATCGGCAAGGCGGAGGAGACCACCGACGACGACTGGGACTTCTAACGCCCCAGCTTCCTCCCCAGACCGCCCTGCCCCGGACCATCACCGGGGCAGGGCGGTCTGCTCCCGCAGGGCCCGCTGCCGCCGGTGAATGCCGACCCCGTCGACGGTGGCTGGACCGCCGGCTGAACCATCCCGAAAGGCCCCCCATGACCCACCGTCACACCGCGCCGGCGGAAGAGGAATCCCAGCCCTTCCATTTCGAGACCACCTGGCGGGTGGACGCGGACCCGCGACAGGTGTGGGAGGTCCTCTCGGACCTGTCCTCCTGGCCCGACTGGTGGCCCGGCATGCGCAGCGCCCGGATGCACGAGGACGGCCGGCGGGCCGACATGGTCGTGCAGGCTCCGTTCGGGTACCGGTTGAACTTCACCCTGTCGCTGGAGGACTCCCGCCCGCCTCACACCGCAGAATTTTCCGCGACAGGGGACCTGCGCGGTCTCGGTGACTTCCGGGCGGAGCCGGACGGAGCCGGAACCCGGATGACGATCCTGTGGTGTGTAGTCACCCGGAGTCCCCTGCTCAGGGTGGCCCGCCCCGTCGCCGGCCACGCCCATGACCTGGTGATGGCGGCGGGGCAGCGGGGGTTGCGGCGGGCGTGCGCGCGTCCCGCCGGTGGGCGTGCGCTCCCGGTTGCGCCCCTGCGTGGGACTGTGACGGTGATGGCCCTGCTGGTTGCGGTAGGTATAGCGCGGCGTCGATGAGAACGCTCCGTCGTCCGTCGCGGGGAATGATCCACGGTCAGTCGAGTTCCGCGGCCTCGCCGGGGGACAGGGCGACGTACTGACTGCCGTATTCCCGGGCGAGCGTGGTCAGCTGCTTACGGTTGATGGCCAGGCCGTGCTCGTTGACGATGCCGTCGTGGATGGCGATAAACCGCTTCGGCGGATACGTGCTCAGGAACTCCTCCACGTCGAGCATCTTCACCCACGGACCGTTGACCGGCAGGAGGACGGTGTCCAGGCCCCCGACCGGGTGGAAGGCGTCGCCGGGGTGCAACACGCGCCCGTTGAACAGGTACCCGACGTTCTCCGCGACGGGAGAGCAGCGGGCGACCACCGCGTGTTCGACGCCGACGACCTCGATCTCAAGGTCGCCGATCCGGAAGCGCTCGCCCGCAGCGACCACGGTGACGTCGCCACCCACCTCGGTGGCCACCGAGGCCGGGGCGTGGACGGGGAGTCCCGGGTTCTCGCGCCGGGC
Source organism: uncultured Corynebacterium sp. (assembly GCA_964431055.1). Lineage (GTDB taxonomy): Bacteria > Actinomycetota > Actinomycetes > Mycobacteriales > Mycobacteriaceae > Corynebacterium. The sequence continues at coordinate 4,722 of CAYSIP010000183.1, forward strand.
CCGCTGCAGGGCCCCGGGGTCGACATGGTCGGGGTGGACGTGGGTGATCAGGACGGCGTCCACCTCCGCGAGGTCGTCGGGGGCGCCGAACGATCCGGGGTCGATGATGACACGGGTGCCCTCGTGCTCGAGGCGGACACAGGCGTGGATGTGGCGGGTGATCTTCATGGGTCCCATTGTGTCCGCTTCAGGAACATGATGGGGCCGTACCGGGAAGGTCGGCGGCCCACGGTGACCTGCGCGCGTCGGCAACCGAGAAGAAAAACCAGCCGTGACGTCCAGGCTCCAGGGAGGACGTCACGGCCGGGGTCATCTGGGCCGAGGGCCGGTTATTCCACCGTGTACGGCAGCACGAGGCGGGACTGGTGCTGCGCGTCGCGGTAGACCGTGGTGGTGGTCTTGCGGCCGATCGGCAGGTGGAAGGCGTCCGGGGGCAGCAGCGCGTTGTGCTCGTCCGACATCGGTTCGTTGTTCGACAGCTCGGCGACGAGCTTGTGGCCCGGCTGGAAGGTGTTGGCGAACGGGTAGATGCGGATGACGTACTCGTTGATCTCGCCGGGGGTGACCGGGGTCTTCGAGGTGTGCGGGTGCACCGGGTCGCCCTCGGAGGAGCGTTCCTCGTCCAACTCGTTCTGGGAGGCCTTCAGGTAGCCGGTGGTGATCAGCTGGCGCTTGCCGTTCGGGGCCACGTCCCACAGGCGCAGGATGAAGTTGGTGTCGTCCTGGTCGATGGCGGCGAAGATGTGGGCGGCGCCGGTGCCCATCATCTCGGT
>CAYSIP010000184.1:0-5484 GCA_964431055.1 uncultured Corynebacterium sp.
AGCACAGAACCGTTTCGAGGCCTACACCCTGGCGCGGGAGCGCGGCTGGATCTAGCGCATCGATACCCGGTCACATCACCGGTGTCATTCGACGGCAGCAGGTCAAGGCCGCCCCTGTCCACGCCTTCTGCGTGATTTATGGGGGACACCTAAGATCGCTGACATGAGCAACCTCGTGTCCGTTCCCGACCTCCGAGAAGCTGTCTACCACGGTAAAAAGCTGACTCTCCTCGCCTCCCACTGGGCCCCGGGGGAGGGGGCGGGCTACCGCTATTTTGAGTCCCAGCACATCCCCACCGCGCTGTACTGCGATCCGTCGACGGCCCTGGCAGGTATCCCCGGTTCCCATGCCGGCCGCAACCCCGTGCCGTCCGCGGCCCATCTGCAGCGGTGGTTCCGGAAGTGGGGCATCGACCAGGACAGCCACGTGGTCGTCTACGACGATGGCCGCGGGTTGTTCGCCTCCCGGGCCTGGTGGGTTCTCCGGTGGGCGGGCATCGACAATGTCTCCCTGCTCGACGGTGGCCTGGCCGCCTGGGAGGAGGCAGGTCACCCCGTGGTCGGCGGACCCGGCAACATCACCGCGCCAGGCACGGCGGAGGTGACCCCCGGAACGGTGCCGGTCGCCACCATCGAGGACGTCCGCGCCCACGACGGGATCCTCATCGACGCCCGTGAGCCCCGACGGTACGCCGGCCACCGGGAAATCCTCGACCTGAAGGCAGGCCATATCCCGGGCGCGGTCAACGTCCCGGTCGGGGACCTGCACCGGGACGGCCACATGTTGCGCAGCCCGGAGGAGATCCGGGACAGGTTCGCCCGGGCGGGGGTGACCTCGGGTGAAAATGTCATCGTCTATTCCGGTTCCGGAAACCATTCCGCGTTCGCCCTGCTGGCCATGGAGCAGGCCGGGTTGAGGGGCGCGGCTCATTACGTGGGCGGCTGGTCGCAGTGGAGCGCGGACCGTTCCAACCCCGTCGAACACGGCGAGTAGCAGCCGACGGCACCTCCGGGGCGAAATGCGCGGGTTGGCGCACTAATGTCTTTCCTGATGGCCACTTTCGCATTCGTCCTCGCCGCGCTCGCCGCCCTGGCGGCCGCTCTGCTGTGGTTTCTCGACGCCCGGCAACGGCGTCGAGCCGCCCAACCAGCCGCCGTGGAACAACCCCGGGTCGAACCACCGGCCACGGAACCGGAACGGGGGCCTTCACCAGAGTCCCGTGCGGTGCCCGCCGGTGAGACGCTCACGCACGTCCCCGCGGAACCCGACACCGTTGACGCCGGGGCGGAGCACAAGTCGCAGGCGGTTCCGGAGCCGGTGAGCGAATCGGTCATGCAGGTCCCGCAGCCTCCGGAGCCTGTTCCCGACGCCCCGGCCGCGGAATCAGTCCCGGAACGGGAACAGGCGCCGGAACCGGAACCGGGACCGAAACCGGAGCTGACGGAGGAACCGATCCGGGCGCCGGAACTTGAGTCAGAGGCCGCCGCCGAGCCCGTCCGGCGACAGGCGCCGGAATCAGCCCCGGAGCCGAAACCGGAACCTGCGCAGCAGGTGGGACGTCCCTCCGAACCCCGCGCCACCCCGGAGCCGGAACCCCGGGAGCCGGTGGACGACGTGAAACCGAAATCAGAACCGGAACCGCGGCCCGAGACGTCCCAGCCTGCTGAGACATCCGAGGATGAACCCCGTCCGGAGGACGATGAGCAGCCTTCCCGTCCGGCACGTTCGGGAAAGCCGAACCGGGCCTCGGGTCTGCTGCCGGGTTCGCTGCGCCGCGAGCGTCGGGCGTGGGCGGGGGAGAAGGGCTTCGACTTCATCCGCTCGGACGAGTACCTGAACGATGAGTGGGCGCGGGGCGCCGCAGCCAGCGGCTCCGCCGCGCGCGATATCGTCCGGGGCCACGCCTTCGGCCACGAGATGGTGCTCATGGATCTCGGCGGAGTCAACGTGATGGCGGTGCGCCGGGGCGCGGCGTCGGAGGTGGTGGTGGATTTCCGCCGTGCCTCCTTCGAGGACCAGCAGCCCTCCGAAGATCTTCTCGCGGTACGTGCGATCGGGGATTTCCAGGTCTTCGCCACGGAGACCGGCCCGGCGGAGCGCATCATCGACAAGCGGGTGACCACCGCGTTGACGGCGATGCCGGAGGTGGTCACCGCTGTGTGGATGGAATCCGACTGGGTGCTGGCGCAGACCGGCAGGGGGTCCCATTCCGGGGACTGGGAGGAGATGCTCGCCCCCCTGGCGCTGCTCGCCGACGCGGCGCGGGTCCTGCCCCCGCGGCCGTCCGTCGCCCAGACCCTGTCCCTGGAGGAGATGGATCCGACCCGTCAGATGGAGCCGCCCGCCGATCTCGTCATCGTGGAGCGCGGCGGATCCCAGGAGCACGAGCTGCTGACCCACCCCCTGGTCGTGCGTCCGGAGGAGCCTCTGGAGATGCCGACCCGGGTGCGTGCGGAGACCCGAGGGGTGGTCGAACCCCGGGCGATCGGTGGCGACGAGGTCGAGGCCATCGCGGACGGGGAGGAACCGGAGTGGCCGGAGAGATTTAACGGCACCCGCATGCGGCGTGATCTGAGCAGGGGGCCGTCGATCTTCGATGATGAACCCGAGCGCTAGTCTGGGAGTCGAACCACTTCACGACCAAGGAGTCCCCATGAGCCGCGCCGATGTGCCTGAAGTCGATGCCACCCAACTCGCCGAACTGGCGAAACTGGTCAAGGAGCTCGCCGTGGTCCACGGCCGGGTCACCCTCTCCTCGGGCAGGGAGGCCGACTACTACGTCGACCTGCGGCGCGCGACCCTGCACCACCGCGCCTCCCGCCTGATCGGCACGCTGCTGCGCCAGCTGACCGGGGACTGGGACTTCGTGGCAGTGGGCGGACTGACCCTGGGCGCCGACCCGGTGGCCGCCGCCGTCATGCACGCCGACGGTCGTGGGATCAACGCGTTCGTCGTCCGCAAGGAGGCCAAGAAGCACGGCATGCAGCGCCGCGTGGAAGGACCAGACCTCGTGGGCGAGCGTGTGCTGGTCGTGGAGGACACCACCACCACGGGCAACTCCCCACTCACGGCCGTCGCCGCGCTGCGCGAGGCCGGTGCGGAGGTCGTGGGCGTGGCCACGGTCGTTGACCGCGCGACCGGGGCCGACGAGGTCATCCGCGCCGAGGGTCTGGAATACCGCTACCTGCTGGGACTCGATGACCTTGGGCTCGCCTGACCCGTCCGACTCCCTCAAGGGCCCCACGGAGTGGGGTGAGGGCCGCCATGGCGTCGGCCCCTGGGAGCAGGAACACCCGGGGGAGCCGCTGCCCACCGACCCGCGCTACGACGACGCGCTGCTCGCAGAGGGTGACCGCCGCAACGTCGTCGACGCTTATCGCTACTGGACGCGCGAGGCGATCGTCGCGGACATCGACACCCGCCGCCACCCGCTGCACATCGCCATCGAGAATTTCGAGAACGACGCCAACATCGGCACGGTGGTGCGCACCGCCAACGCCTTCGCGGTGGACACCGTCCACATCGTCGGCCGGCGCCGGTGGAACCGGCGGGGGGCGATGGTCACCGACCGCTACCAGCATCTGATGCATCACCCGGACGTCCATTCGTTGCTGGTGTGGGCCATCCGCAACGACCTCACGGTCGTCGCCATCGACAACACCCCGGGCGCGGTCCCGCTGGAGACCGTCGAACTGCCCCGCGAATGCCTGCTGCTCTTCGGACAGGAAGGTCCCGGCGTCAGCCCGGAGGCGGCGGAGGGGGCCCTGATGACCTGCTCCATCGCGCAGTTCGGTTCGACCCGTTCCATCAACGCGGGGGTGGCGGCGGGGATCGCCATGCACACCTGGATTCGTCAGCACGCCAGTCCCGACCACTCCTGGTGAGCTAATATCACAGGGGGATAACACATTCGAGGTCGGGAGTGATACAGCCGCTGTGCTAGAAAAATGGGCCCACCGGGCTGACCTGGCGGAATCCGCCATCAATGACCGCCATGCCAGCCGACTGTGGGGGCTGCCGCGCACCAATCTGGCGGTCGTCAGTTGGCCACCCACCTCGAGGGAGAAGCTCTTCTTCCGCTGGCATTACTGGTGGCAGGCCCATTATCTTGACTGTCTCGTGGACGCGGCTGAGCGCCGCGCGACCCAGGGCCGCCGCGACCGCATCCGTGAGACGATCGCGGGCATCCGGTTGCGCAACCCCGGCAAGCTGACCACCAACCCGTACTACGACGACAAGGCGTGGTTGGCCCTGGCCTTCGCCCGGGCGGGGAAACTGACCAAGGTCAAGGTCCCGAAGATGCTCGAGCCGCTGGAGAGGGACATCGTCTCCGGCATCGACGGGTTGACCGGTGTGCTGCCCTGGCGGTCAGGGGAGACGTTCTACAACGTCCCCTCCAACGGCCCGGCCGCGATCATGATGGCGCGCACCGGACGCCTGGAGCAGGCCATCGGGATCGTCGACTGGATCTTCGACAACCTGCTCAATGACGACGGGTTGATCATGGACGGCCTGCGCATGCGCATGCACGGGCCCGAACTCGTGCGGGAGATCCACCCCTACTGCCAGGGCGTGGCCCTGGGCGCTTGCCTGGAGATCGCCCTGCAGCTGCGCGAGCGCGCCGGTTTCGACCACAACGAGAAGATCGAGGGTTACCACGACGCGGTGCGCGCCGATGAGTCCATGACCTATCTCATCCGCATCCGCAGCCTGGTGCAGGCCATCGCCTCCCACATGGCCACCCCGGCCGGCGTGATCGACTGGGAGACCGGGGAAGGCGACGGCGGGTTGTTCAAGGGCATCCTCGTCCGCTACCTGGCCGACGTCGCGGTACGTCTGCCCTCTGACAGCCCGGCCAACCGGGCGGCCAAGAAGATCGCCGCCCGCCTGGTCCACTCCTCGGCAGAGTCGGTGTGGAACCACCGCCTGGAGGTCGACGGCCTGCCGGTCTTCGCCACCGACTGGACCACGGACGCCCGGTTGCCGCACAACTACAGCCTCGGCCCGTCCTCCCTGTCAGAGGCGGTCGGGGTCATCCGCATCGCCGAGCGTGACCTGTCGGTTCAGTTGTCCGGGTGGATGCTGCTGGAGGCCGCCGCCCGGATAGCCGCCGCCAACGAGGCGAAGCGGACGACTGACCGGAAGTAGGACCCCGGCCCGGAAAGAACCGGCGCCCCCGGATGTTTTTACCGGGGGTGACGGGTGGACCCCCCGGTAGACCCACCCAAAAGGTGCCTGATTGGTCATACCGCAAGCGTTCAGGGACGAACACAGGCATACTGGGGGACGGCACCGGCCACGGCGTAGCCGTGCAAAACAGCCGGTGAAGCGACTGTTCGACTTACCGCCAATCTGGAGGATCAACCACATGCCCATCGCAACTCCCGATGTCTACAACGAGATGCTGGATCGTGCGAAGGAGGGCGGTTTCGCCTACCCCGCGATCAACTGCACCTCGTCAGAGACGATCAACGCCGCGATCA
>CAYSIP010000185.1:0-5379 GCA_964431055.1 uncultured Corynebacterium sp.
CGGCAAGCCCCTGTTCTACGACGAGACCGGGTACGCGGGCCTGTCCGACATGGCCCGCCACTACATCGGCGGCATCCTGAAGCACGCCGGCGCGGTGCTGGCCTTCACCAACCCGACGCTGAACTCCTACCACCGTCTGGTGCCGGGTTTCGAGGCGCCGGTCAACCTGGTGTACTCGCAGCAGAACCGGTCCGCGGCCATCCGCATCCCGATCACGGGCAGCAACCCGAAGGCCAAGCGCATCGAGTTCCGCGCCCCGGACCCTTCCGGTAACCCGTACTTCGCCTTCGCGGCGATGATGATGGCGGGCCTGGACGGCGTGCGCAACCGCATCGAACCCGGCGAGCCGATGGACAAGGACCTCTACGAACTCCCGCCGGAGGAGATCAAGGACGTCGCCAACGTGCCGACGTCGCTCGAGGCGGCGCTCAACGCCCTGGCCGATGACCATGACTTCCTCACCGAGGGCAATGTCTTCACCGAGGACCTCATCGAGGCCCACATCAGGTACAAGTTCGACGAGGAGATCATCCCCTCCCGCCTCCGCCCCACCACGCAGGAGTTCGAGCTGTACTACGACTGCTGACCGTTCCGGAGAGGACCGGATAACCCCCCGGCACGAGAAATCCCCGCCCTGGTGCGGGGATTTTGTTTTGCATCTACCCCCGAGCCCCGATGGTCCGACCGCCACCGGTTTCGGAGAACGCGGGACTTCCGCGTCTTCGCCACCACCCAGGATGTTCGCTAAGTAGCGCACCCCATGAATGCACTTTCATTTATCGAACTCTGCTAACCTACAGGGATTATTTAGCTGATTTTGAGAGAAAGTGAAGCTGATGGGCAGAAAAAGCAACCCGCAGGAACCCTTCGGCGGAGGTTCCCCCCAGCCTGGCGGAATGAACCCGGGACCGTTCCACACGTGGGCCACGGAATCGCAGTCCCCGAAACAGCCCTGGTACAAGAGGGGAAAAGTCATCGGCGCCATCATCGCCGTGATCCTCCTCATTGGACTCCTGGGTGGCTGCAATTCGGGCGACTCAGAAACCACGGACACATCCGCCGTCCAGGCTCCGGCAACGACCACCGTGACCGTCAGCGAGAGCAGAACAACAACCAGCCAGGAAGCGACCGATCGTTCCTCCCCCACTCCGGATGCAACGACCGCCCCAACCACCACGCCGAGGACGACTCCCCAGGCTGTCGCCCCTACTGAGCGATCCACCGCAGAACAGCCGGCGGCTGACGATGTCTCCTTCGGCAACCGGAATGCCCTGCGGCAGGCGGAGAGCTACCTCGACTACTCGAACTTCTCGGCGACCGGTCTCTACGACCAACTCATCTACGAAGGTTTCACCCCGGGGGAGGCCCAGTACGGTGTCGACAATGTCGCGGCCGACTGGAATGAACAGGCGCTCGGCTCCGCCGGAGACTACCTGGACTACTCAGGCTTCTCGGCGACAGGTCTCTACGAGCAGCTCATCTATGAGGAATTCACTCCGGCTCAGGCCCAATATGCCCTCGATAATGTGAATGCCGACTGGTACGCGGAAGCTGCCGAGTCGGCGCAGAGCTACATGGACTACTCGGCGTTTTCTGCTTCCGGTCTTTATGACCAGCTCATCTATGAGGGATTCACCCCCGAGCAGGCCCAACACGGCGTAAATAACGTCCAATGATCGGGACCGCCCTTCCCCCCGCATCCGGGGCCTGTACCCGGGCCCTCCGTCGTGGAAAAATCTTGGTCATGAGGTGACTGTTCCCGGCTCCGGTCAACCCGTGGCCCGCGACCGGTCCCCCTGCACCTGATCAACCGGGCGACGAAAGGGAAGGCCATGATCCACCACGAGCCCCGCGCCATGACAACCCACCGGGGCGACGTCGAACTGGCGGCGGATCAATTCGGGGTGGGTGGTTCCACCCCGGTGCTGCTGCTGCACGGGGCCGCGAATTCCGCCGCGGCGTGGGCCCCCGAGTTGTGCGCCGTGCTTGCCCGGGACCGCCCGGTGATCCGTTGCGACGCCAGGGACGCTGGTCGATCGAGCACCTGGCCCGTCGGGGAACCCGGTTACGCCCTGCCGGATCTCGTTCTGGACGCCCATGCCGTGCTCGAGGCCGCCGGCCACCACATGGCCCATGTCGTCGGCGTGTCCATGGGAGGTGCGGTGGCGCAGCTGCTCGCGCTCGGCCATCCGTCCACCGTCCGGTCGTTGACGATCGTCAGCGGAACTCCCGGTGGCCCGGGGGTTGAGGCCGGTGACCTGCCAGGGATGAACGCAGAGACGGCCGGGTCACTGTTCGGTGATGTGGTCGAACCCGACTGGTCCGACCGCGCGGCCGTCATCGACTATCTCACCGAGATCGAGCGTCCTTTCCAGGGGCCGGCCTTCGACGAAGACTTTCAACGGGTCCTCTCCGCAGAGACCGTCGAGCGCGGCCGTGACGTGCACGCCACCGTCGTCAACCACTTCCGGATCGACATGGGGCCGCCGTGGCGGCAGCGCCTCGGTGAGATGTGGGTGCCCACGCTCATCATCCACGGGGACCGGGACCCGGTATTTCCCCTGGAGCACGCCCACGCGCTGCAGGCCGAGATCCCCGGGGCCCGCCTGCACGTGGTCGACGGAATGGGCCACGGTTTCCCGCCCCCGGCGTACTGGGACGAGCTCATTCCCCTCCTCCGCACACACTGGATCGCCGCGGACCGGCCGGACACCGCCTGAGCGCCCCGCTTATCGACGCCCTCCCATGGCCGCGATCCCGTCGGCGGGGTTTAATGAAGACATGGACCCACGACAGGCGAAGAACAAGGTCAACCGCTCCGCCGACCGGGCCGCGGATCATCCCGCGGTGGTGGCGCTCGCCCGGATCGGTTTCGTCGTCCTGGGTGTCCTCCACATCCTCATCGGCTGGATCGCGATCCGCATCGCCACCGGCGGAGGCGGTGAAGAGGCCTCCAATTCAGGTGCCCTGCAGACCATCGCCGAGGCGCCCGGTGGCCGGGTGATGCTGTGGTTCGCGGTCGTGGCGCTGGCGGCCCTCGGCCTGTGGCGGTTGACACAGGTGTTCACCGGTGAGGAGGGGAAGGACAAGGCCAAGGGTGCGGTCATGGCCGTGGTCTACTTCTCCCTCTCCTTCACCGCCTCGACCTTCGCCCGCGGCGGTTCCTCCTCCGACGGTGAGACCGCCTCCGACGTCACCGCCACGGTGCTCGCCCAGCCCGCGGGCATGATCCTGGTCGTCATCGCCGGCCTGGTGGTCCTGGGGGTCGGTCTCTACAGCATCTACCACGGCGCCACCCGGGGCTTCCAGAAGGAGCTCGAGGCCGGCGCCGGGTCAGGCAACGTCGGTTCCGCGATCGTCGGCGCGGGCATGGCGGGGTACATCGCCCGCGGCGTCGCGTTCTCCATCCTGGGTGTGCTGATCGTGTGGGGCGCCTGGACCAATGACCCGGAGAAGGCGGCCGGTCTCGACGTCGCGCTGCGCACCCTCGGTCAGCAACCGGCCGGGGCCGTCGCGCTCGTCGTCGTCGGCGTCGGGCTGGTTCTCTACGGCGTCTACTCCATCGCCCGGGCCCGCTACGTCCGCATGTAGGGTCCCAGGTCATGGGACGTTCACTGTCGCTGGTGCCGCTCGAGGAGGACCCGGATCTGCCTGCCATCCGGCGCATCCTCGCCGACCACGGACTGAGACCGGACACGCGCACCGCCCTGCTCGTCGACGCCGCCGGCGAGCGACCGTCGGTGGGTGGGCAACCGCTGGCCTTCGAGACGTCCTGGCTGGGCGAGGGGGCCCGTTCCTTCTACGGGCAGATCTACAACGCGCCACTGAACACGGCACAGTGCGCCCTGATCTACGAGCTGGTCACCCGGGGCAACCTGCTGCTCGCACCCGACGGCGGCCCACCGCACCTGGTGGTGTGCGGGCGCACGCACGAACCGGAGGACGTGCACGATGAATCCGCGCCGCCGTGGCTGGAGATCGTCTGCTTCGTGGACTCCCCCGCCGACCTGCACCGCTCGCTCCACGGCGATTGGGCGCCGTTTCGCAGCACGCACCTGGACTCCGGCACGATCTGGGGCCCGCGGGCCGAGTGGCCGGATCAGTAGAATGGCCGCATGTCCAGCGAAAACGTGGAACGCACGGAGGATGGTCGCTACATCGTGGTCAACGGGCGACGGTGGCGAGCCTCGGATCCCTCGATCCCCGAGCCCCTGCGATCCGAGCTGGTTTCCGCGCTGATGACCGGACGGCGCATGGTGCGCACGCACAAGGACGCCGCCCGCGTGATGGTCCATGACGCGAAGGTGGCGCTCGGTGAGCGCGGTGACCCCTGGTGGGAACCCACCGGGGAGGGACGTCGGCAGCGCATCGCGGCGACGATCAGAACCCTCGCGCGCGCCCGGGGAGAAGGATCGTTCTCCCCCGACGAGGTCGCCCGGGCGGTCGGCGGGGAACAGTGGCGCGGGACCGTGCCGGCGGTGAGGGAGATCGCCGTGAGCCTGCGTGACGAGGGCGTCGTCACGCTCAGTGGGCCGGACGCCCAGTCCCCCGGAGAGATGCGGATCGCCGCGGACGACGGGCTGGAGTTCCAGCCGAATATCCCGGACCCCTGATCCGTCAGGACGCGGCAACCCCGCGGAATTAACGATGGGGTAACTGTCTCCGGGAAGCCCCGCAGGGACTCACGTGGCGGCCTTATCCTGACGGGAATGGCTCCCACTCCCCTGGAGGAGAATGATGTTCAGACATGAGCGCCTGTTCGCGGGGTCTCTCGCCGTGGTGACGGCGGCGGGAATGATCGTGCTCGCCCCGGCCGCCTCAGCCACGCAGCCACCGGCGGACGATTCGGTCCAGGTGACCACCCAGACCCACGGCCAGGGCGTGACCGCGGATTTCAACCATCTGGGTTCGTCGCTGATCGAGACGGTCGTCGTCAACATCGACACGGTGATCGTCGACGTGGGCGACCTGGCCGTCATCCTCGACACGGTTTCGCTGCTGTCCTGGATAGGCGCGCCCTTCGGCTGAGCGTCCCGCAGGCTAGCGGATGCGGATGTCCCCGTTGGCCTGCGTGTACTCCTCGTCGGTGACGGGGCGGCCCCAATCGACGAAGCCGCCCTCCGCGTCCTTGAGGTTGGCCACCACGTGGGTCATGGCCCCACCCTCCACGGCGCCGTGCCAGTGGTTGACGCCGGGCCCCGCCCAGGCGGTGTCGCCGGCGGAGATGAGGCGGGCGGGCTGGCCCTCCTCCTGGAAGATTCCCACGCCGTCGACGACGACGATGAGCTGGCCGACCTGGTGGGTGTGCCAGTTGGTGCGGGCGCCGGCGGCGAAGGTGACGTTGGCGGCCTGCAGTTCAGTGGGCTCCTCCAGGGAGGC
>CAYSIP010000186.1:0-1682 GCA_964431055.1 uncultured Corynebacterium sp.
CCGGCCTCCCGTAACACTCCCGTCCTGTCCGCGTGCTGTGCCAGCCGCATGAGGGAGAATGTACGACCGACCAGGTAGTCAGGTCGCGTCCGGGCCAACCTCATGAGCTGCTTGTCCAGCTCCATCTCTTCCTTCGGGAGGGGTTCGAACATCCAGGAATTGTTGAGGATGTCCTTGGTCCGCCGTTGAATGAAGCTGAGCGCCAAACCGGCCCTGCCCGTCACCGTGCCGGGGTGGATGTCGTGGAAGGCTCCGAAACTGTCGAAGGGCGCCAGTCCGGCGGCTGCCCGGTAGGACCACATGGCGGAATACCAGGGACCGAAATCTTCCTCACCGGCGGGGAAACTGAACGGCGTCGACGTGGAACCCGAGGTCGTGTATGCCTGCGTCCTGTCCATCCCCTGCCACATGAGGTTCTCGTGCTCACGGAGGACGTCTTTGGTCAGCACCGGCCACTGGGCGAGCTCGTCCACCTGCCCGATCACCGCCGGGAGGCGGTGATCCGCGGCCATCTTCCGGTAGAACGGCAGCGTGAGCGCATGTGCCCAGGTCTGGTTGAACTTCTCGACCTGCAGCTCAGCGACCATCTCCGGCGCCGGCGGATCGGCGAATAGGGATTTGTCCCGCAACCCCAGCTGATACCTGGACTTGCCGACGGTGCGCCGAACGAGATTCTTCGGATACCTGAACAACACTCTCACCTTCCTAAGGAACGAACTGAAAATAACCGGGTTGAGTAGCCGAACCCGTCTGGCCTGGAGGATCCGGGGCCGTATGGTCGCGACCCCATCGGACATCCATGGGGTTCATCGACATCCCCCTGTTCATTTCACATATGAGAGTTGTTTTGCCGCACGATGGCTCAGGTCGTAGTAGCTCCACCACCAACCCACCGCGCTGACCAGGGCGAAGATGGCCATCGACCATGCCGCTCCTCCGATTCCCCAGGTGTACGCGGAGAACAGAATCACCAGCGGTCGTGGAATCCCGAGCCCGATCCGGAGGAGTAGAGTCCGCCGCCCGGCGAAGTTCACGCGGTGTCCCGAGATGGCCACTCCGGTACCCACGGAGAAGATGGAGTCCAGGCTCAATGGGAGGATAGCCAGCGCGGCGTACTGCCATGTGTCTCCGAGGAGCTGCTCTCCCACCGAATCCGGAATGAACTGGAGCAGAATGAGAAGCGGTGCCAGCACGGCCACCTGTACGGCAACGGCTGCGACCGCCGACCGCAGTTGACGGTTGGGGTCCTGCTGATCCCGCGCGAGATAAGGCAGCATGAGGGAACTCGCCGTGGTGGCGATGAGGTTCATCGGCCCCAGCAGGGTGCCGGCACCGCGTACCGCGCCCAACACGCGGGCGTCGTCAAGCAGACCGAGCAGACCGGTGGTCAGGTGGATGCCTCCCTGCCCCACCAGGTAGTCCGCCGAGAATATGGCGGCTGCCCGCGAGTCGGTGCGTTCCCGCTGCCAACCGGGCAGTCTGGGCATTCCGATGACCAGCAATGTCACGTAACCGAGCAGGGCACCGGTGATGGCCCACGCCGCGAAGACCACCACTGAATCCAGGGGGAGAACCAGCGAGGTTGCACTGACGCCCAGGGAAATCACCGACCACGCCGAGGTCGACACCATGGCGCGGATGGCGGAGCCGGCGGCGGAGTCGAACATCCGGAGAAAGTCCAT
>CAYSIP010000186.1:1782-5331 GCA_964431055.1 uncultured Corynebacterium sp.
CGCCGTGAACCCGACGCCGAGGCTGTCCACCAGGTCACGCAGGTCTCCCTGCACAGTCGTGACCACGGGAAGTCCCTGGGCGAGCGCGCCCTGGAATTTCGACGGAATGGTGCCCCGGAAAACCGGAAGGTCTTTCAGCGTCACAAGGGCATATTCCGACTGTGCGTACAGGCCCGGCATTTCCTCCTGGGGGACCCGGCCGAGGAACTCGACGTTGGTTGCATCGAGGTTCTCCACCAGGTCCTTGATCCCGTCCAACGCGACACCGTCACCGACAATGATGACACTGATCGACCGATCCTCGACGATCTTCGCGGCCCGCACGACCGTCTCCAGATCCTGCATGTCGCCGACATTCCCGGCAAAGATGAACCTGGTCTGCCCCTCCTGCGGTGTGTGGGCCGGCAGTGTCTCGGTCCCGGATTCCTCGGACCAGTTGTAGACCAACTTGGTTCGCTCGGCGGGTGATCCTCGCTCGATCAGGGTCTCGACCATCGTCGGGGCGATGCCGAGGACGGCGTCGGCCCTGCGATAAGCGTTCCGCAACCACGGTGTCAACACGGAGTCGATGATCCCCGACGACGCCGAGCCCGAGACGATCGACGAACCCACGATTGAATCCGGCCACAGATCCTGGACGTGCAGAACGTACGGAGCGCCCCCCAGCAGACGCCAGAGCCAGGGGCCGAACGCCGGAGTCATCTGGGTCGCGTAGACGTAGACGACGTCCGCATCACGGGCGAAGTTCCGGGCGGTCGCCGACGATGCCGCGAAGGAGGCGTAGTTGGCGGTGCGCGCCAGCGCGTTCATGGAGTGATCCGCGTACAGCGGGACCCGGAGCACCTCAATGGGACCATCGGCTTCACGTTGCCGCCATTGCTGCCGGTAACCATCGTAGATCTTCCCCTGCGGGTAATTGGGGAAACCGGTCAGGACGCGGACGTCGTGGCCCTTCTGCGCCAGGCCCCAGGCGAGAGTGGAGGGGATCGAGGCGCCTTCAGGCGGGTAGTACTGGGTAACAAGCAGGATCTTCATCTTCTGGTGTCACTTTCAATTTGCGGCTGGTCAGGCGGCGGGGCTGGGAAGGAAGGTCAGGAGGAGGCGTGGTTTCAGGTGACACGCACCGTCTCGACGCATTTCCCGCTGATCACGCCGACCTCGTCGCGCAGCCAGTCGTCCGCGACAGGCAACCCCGCGGCCCATGCGACGTATGCGTTCGGAACCCGGGCGCCCGCCAGGTGGGAGAACGGGTATCCGCCCCCGAACCGGGGGTTGACGTCGATGACAAAGGCATTGTCCTGGGAGTCGACCATCACGTCGACATCGATCGTCCCGGTGTGCGGCACGGCCTCCGCGATATCACGGGCGAGGTCCCGGAACCGTCCGGGATCGACGGATTCGGCGCGGTCGGTCTCCCCGGCGCGCATCGCGATCTTGCGACGGGCGAGCACGCCGGCGAAATCACCATCCAGGTCGCAGATGACATCGAGGCCGAATTCCGGACCGTCGATGCACTCCTGCACGATCACCAGATCCTCGGGTGGCGTCTCATCCTGCCCCAGTGCAGGGTGGCCCTGCCGGGTGGTCACTTCGTGGGTCGCTGCGGAGATGGCGTCCTCCATGCCTGCGGCGTCGGTGAACCGGAGGCCCCGGGAGGCGCTTCCGAAGCGGCCCTTGATCACGAAGCGTCCGTCGCCGTTCACCGCCGCGGGGGCCTCACTGCCGAGCCAGGTCTCGGGTGTCCGGAGGCCGAGGTCGCCGAAGGCTCTGCTCATGGCGTATTTGTCTTCCACCAGTGACTGGCTCTGGGCGGTGAGACGGACGAGGGAGTTCCATTGTTGTGTCACCGGCAGTTGTGCCCACTCCGACAGTTCAAAGTCATTGATGGACACGGCCACGCCGATGTCGCGGCCGACCAGCAGCTCCTCCATCCAGCGCCGGTATCCGGGGTCCGTCACCCGCGGCGCCTGCACGAACTCGTCGGCGACCGCCCGAGAGGGTGACAATGGGTCCAGGTCGGCGGCGATGACCAGGCCGTCGTGATTGTTGGCGGTCAGGGCGTCCTGGAACCACCGCACCAGGTACGGCCGGCGACCGACGGATGACAGGAGTATGTTCATCGCTTATCCGCCAGGAAGTGCTCGAGCGCGCCAGCGGTCCGCTCTTGCTGCTGGTGGGTGAGTGCGGACCCGCTCGGCAGGGACAGCCCTGTCAGGAACAGTCGCTCGCCCGTTCCGTCGACGAATGCGCGCCGGTACTGGTGCACCGGCTGCAGATGCATTGGCTTCCACAACGGGCGGGCCTCGATATTCGCCTCGGAGAGGGCACCCTGGAGATCAGCCGAAGTGAATCCGGCCTCCTCGGGGTCCACGATGATCGACGAGAGCCAGAAGTTGTCGCGGGTGTCTCCGCCATCGACTCCGGAGGGTTCGCCGAACATGGTGACTCCCGGGACGTCCTGGAAGATCTCCCGGTAGCGGGACCGGTGCAGACGCCGGGCCTCGATCATGCCATCGAGCCGAGAAAGCTGAGCACGTCCCAGCGCGGCGAGGATGTTGGACATCCGGTAGTTGTAACCGATGTCGACGTGCTCGTAATGGACGACGGGTTGTCGAGCCTGGGTGGCGAGGTAGCGGACGTGCTTGGCGAACTCTTCGTCATCCGTGAGAAGCGCCCCGCCGCCCGAGGTCGTCATGATCTTGTTGCCGTTGAACGAGACCGCTGCCGCTACCCCGAAGGCGCCGGCGGATTTGCCGTTCAGGGTGGCACCGAGGGACTCCGCGGCGTCGGAGAGCACGGCCGCACCATACCGGGAAGCGATCTCACCGATCCGATCGTGGTCGACCACCTTGCCCAGCAGGTCCACCGGCACGACCGCCTTGACCGACTGGCCTTCACTTTCCAGTGTGGCGAAGGCCTCCTCCAGTAGGTCCGGATTCATGTTTCCGGACTCATCCGCGTCGACGAACACGGGTTGCGCACCGGTGTAGATGATGGCGTTCGCGGTGGCCGCGAACGTCAGTGACGATGTGAGCACCAGATCGCCTGGACCCACCCCCATGGTGAGCAGAGCCAGATGCAGCGCGGCGGTCCCTGATGACAGCGCGGCGGCGTGTTTGCGCCCGCAGTACTCGGCCAGTTCCTCCTCGAAGGCGTTCACCTCCGGCCCGAGAGGCGCAATCCACCCGGAACGCACCGCCCGAACGAGGGCGTCTTCCTCGAGCTGGGTCACATCCGGGGACGAGAGGTAAATCTTGTCGTGGGTCACCCGGGAATTCCTGATTTTCGTCTTCGTATTCATTATGTGTGAATGGTCTTTCTTGTTTATGGAGCGGGGGAGACTGAGCAACACCAGCGGTGACGCGGTATAGCTATCCCCATACCCCCTCTGGACTCAAGGTGTCATTCCTCCGTCCGGTCACTGGCCAGTGTCCGAATTCCGGGTGATTTTGTGTTACCGCGCCATCGCCCACTGCGATTCCTTCCGGCTCGGGTCAGACACCAGGCAGGAAATATCGGTGCCATATTCCTCGTCGAGTCGGTCAAGGT
>CAYSIP010000187.1:0-5312 GCA_964431055.1 uncultured Corynebacterium sp.
AACCCGGGAACTGTTCGCGGCACTGAAGTCGAGATGGGGCGTCACCGTGGCGGCCGTGCTGGCCACCCTGGGCGCCGTCCTCTTCGAGGTCGCCATCCCACTGCTCACCGGTTCCGCCGTCGACGTCGCCACCGGCGCGGTGGCCGACTCCCCCGCCACCAGCCTCGTGCCGTGGGTCGAGCCGCTGACCGCGATCATCGTCGTCCTCATCGGCGTGGCCCTGGCCCGCTACGCCTGCCAGTTCGCGCGTCGATACGCCTCGGGCCGGTTGTCCATCGACACCCAGCACGTGCTGCGCACCCGCATCCTGGACGCCCTTCAGCGACTCGACGGACCCGGCCAGGACCG
The DNA here is from genome assembly GCA_964431055.1 of uncultured Corynebacterium sp. Lineage (GTDB taxonomy): Bacteria > Actinomycetota > Actinomycetes > Mycobacteriales > Mycobacteriaceae > Corynebacterium. Next base: position 349 of record CAYSIP010000187.1, read on the forward strand.
GATCGTCACCGGCCAGGTCGTCTCCCGCTCGATCTCGGACCTCAACGCCACGCAGGGACTGGTGGCGATGGGCCCGTGGGCGCTCGGCATGGTCATCCAACTGGTCCTCACCGTCGGGATCATGCTCACCGTCTCCCCGCTGCTCACGGTCATCGCCCTGGCGTTCATGCCCGTGATCGTCGGTGTGGCGGTGGTCTCCCGGCGCTCCCTCTACGCCGCCACCTGGGTCTCCCAGCAGTCGACGGCCGACCTGGCCACCCACGTCGAGCAGACCGTCACCGGAGTGCGCGTGGTCAAGGCCTTCGCCCAGGAGAACCGGGTGGTCGACCAGCTCGAATCCCTCGGGCGCACCCTGTACTCCGCGAAGATGCGGGCGGCGAAGATCACGTCGCGTTTCCAACCGCTGCTGCAGAACCTGCCCCGCCTGGCCCTGGTGGTCAACATCCTCCTCGGTGGCTGGCTGGTGTTGCGCGGTGAGATCACCGTCGGCGTCTTCTTCGCCTTCTCCGTCTATCTGACCTCCATGACCCAGATCGTGGGCATGCTCGCCGGGCTGGTGGTCACCTTCCAGATGGGCCTGGCCTCCCTGGACCGCATCGGCGAGATCCTGGAGCTGGAACCCGACCACCACGATCCGGCGGACCCCGAGCCCCTGCCCGACGGTCCGCTGGGCCTGCGCCTGACCGACGTCCACTTCGACAACGGGGATCACCGCGTCCTCAACGGGTTGGACCTCGACGTCGCGCCGGGTGAGACGGTCGCGCTGATCGGCCCGCCCGGTTCCGGCAAGTCCATGGCCGTGCAGCTGGCCGGCGGTTTCTACCTGCCCGGCGCCGGCCGCTTCGAGCTCACCACCCCGTGCGGTGACGCCGTGGATTACCGGCGGCTCACCGACGCCGCCCTACGCTCCGCGGTGACCTGCGTCTTCGACGAGGCGTTCCTCTACTCATCCTCCATCCGCGACAACATCACCATGGGCCTGGAGGGGACCGACGAGCAGGTCCGTCGCGCCGCCCAGATCGCCCAGGCCGACGGCTTCATCGGGGAGCTGCCCGAGGGCTATGACACGGTCGTCGGTGAGCGCGGACTCACCCTCTCCGGCGGGCAGCGCCAGCGCATCGCCCTGGCGCGCGCCCTGTTCTCCCGCCCACGGGTGCTCGTCCTCGACGACGCGACCTCCGCCATCGACGCCACCACCGAGGCCCGTATCCTCGCCGGCCTGCGCGAGGAACTGCGCGACGTCACCGTCCTGGCCATCGCCCACCGGCAGTCCACCCTGGACCTGGCCGAGCGGGTGGCCATCGCCGACGCCGGCCGGATCGTCGTCGCCGGGCCCGTCGGCGAGGTGCGCGAGGACCCCCGTTTCCAGCGCCTGATGAACCCGGAGCTGAACCCGGCCCCGGTCCCCCGCCGCGAGATCCCCGAACCCGACCACGCCAAGCTGTGGCCCGCCCGCGTCGAGACCGGCGGCACGGAGCACGTGGCCGACCAGTCGGGCAACATCGGTGGCCGCGGGGGCGGGGGCGGCATCCGGGGCGCGATCACCGCCACCCCGGAACTGCTCGAACGGGTGAAGAAGCTTCCCCCCGCCACCGAGCAACCCCACATCGCGACCGAACGGCTGCGCGCCGACCGCGCCGACTTCCGCGTCAGCGACCTGTTCCGGGCGGTGCGGGGGCTGATGGTGGCCGTCGTCGTCCTGCTGATCGTCGGCGTGGTCGCCGACCTCGCCTTCCCCACCCTGATGCGCTGGGCGATCGACCTCGGCGTGGGTCGGGACTCGACGGAGACGCTGTGGCAGATCGCCGCGGCCGGCGTGGTGGTCGTCGCGGTGTCCTGGGCCGCCGCGACCTGGCTGGTGGTGCTGACCTCACGCACGGGTGAGCGTCTGTTGTTCGGCCTGCGCCTGCGCAGTTTCGCGCACCTGCAGCGGTTGAGCATGAACTACTACGAGACGAACCTGTCCGGGCGGATCATGACGCGCATGACCACCGACATCGACACCCTCAGTTCCTTCCTGCAGACCGGCCTCGCCCAGGCCATCGTCGCGGTGGGCACCCTGGTGGGCATCATCGGCATGCTCGCCTACACCGACCCCGGACTATCGCTCGTGGCGGTGGCCGCGATCCCGCTGATCGTGGTGGTCACCCTCATCTTCCGCCGCATCTCCTCCCGCCTGTACACCCAGGCCCGGGAGCAGGTCTCGACCGTCAACGCCGCCTTCCAGGAGAATGTCAACGGCCTGCGCACCGCCCAGATGCACGGACGCACCCCGATCGCCCTACGTGAGTTCACCGCCGAGTCCGAGCGCTACCGCCGCCTGCGGGTGCGCTCCCAGACGGCCGTGGCCCTGTACTTCCCCGGTGTCAACGCCATCTCCCAGATCACCACGGCCGTCGTCCTGGGCGTCGGCGCGACCCGGGTGGCCGACGGGGACCTCTCCGCCGGCGTGCTCGTCGCCTTCGTGATGTACCTGGCCCAGCTCTACGGGCCCATCCAGCAACTCGGCCAGATCTTCGACTCCTGGCAACAGGCCACCGTCGGCTTCCGCCGCATCACCGACCTGCTGGCGGAGCGGCCCAACGTGGTCGACGCCGGCACGCGTGACAACGCCGCCCAGGCCGCCCGCGGTGAACTGGTCCTCGACGACGTCTCCTTCGCCTACAGCGAGGAGGGCGCGACCGTCGCCGAGGGGTTGGACCTGGCGATCGCCCCCGGCAGCACCGTGGCGCTCGTCGGGTCGACCGGCGCCGGCAAGTCGACCGTGATCAAACTGCTGGCTCGCTTCTACGACCCGGTCGAGGGCGTGGTCACCGCCGCCGGCGCCGACATCCGCGAGTTTCCCCTCCCGCAGTGGCGCCGGGCCGTGTCCCAGGTGCCGCAGGAGGCGCACCTGTTCATCGGCACCGTCGCCGACAACATCGCCTACGGCGCGCCCGGGGTCGACGAGGATGAGATCACCGACGCCGTGCGGCGCATCGGGGCCCTCGACGTCATCGCCGCCATCCCCGGCGGCTTCCGCCACCCCGTCGGCGAACGCGGCCGTGGGCTCTCCTCCGGCCAGCGTCAGCTCATCGCCCTCGCCCGGGCGGAACTCCTGCGCCCGGACGTCATGCTCCTCGACGAGGCGACCGCCACCCTGGACCCCGCCACCGAGGCCGCTGTCCTGGACGCCACCGATCGCGTCACCGTGGGGCGCACCTCCGTGATCGTCGCCCACCGACTGGCGACGGCCGCGCGGGCCGACCGGATAGTCGTGGTAGACAGAGGACGTATCATCGAAGACGGAACCCACTCCGAACTGCTGGCCCGAAACGGGGTGTACGCCGCCATGTGGCGGGTGCACCGCTGACGGGGGTGACCCACGGGCCACACCGCAGTGAAGGAAGCGGGGCTTTGACACGCTACCCTGTACGGGGACGACTACAGTCGGGTAGACGACCCGTAATTGAGCAAGGAAATGAGGCGAGTACCTGCCGTGAGCAGCGCTAGTACTTTCGGCCAGAATGAGTGGCTGGTAGACGAAATGTTCCAGCAGTTCCAGAAGGACCCCAAGTCGGTGGACCAGGAATGGCGGGACCTTTTCGAGAAGAACGGGGCCCCGAACTCCGCGGCTGCTCAGTCGACTGCTGCGCCGCGCACGGCCACCGCGGACGCCGCGACCAAGACGGACGAACCCATCTCGGTCCCGAATCACGGCCCGATCGGTTCGTCCAGCCCCGCCAAGCGCGAGACCGTGGTGACCGAGTCCGCCGCAGCCGCCAAGGCTGAGACGAAGAAGGCCAAGCCGACCAAGCCGGGCGGTCGCAGGCAGCCCGTCTCCCCGATGGACCGCGCCGCCGGCACGGAACAGCCGGAGCCGGGCAGCAAGGCACTCAAGGGCATGTTCAGGGCCATCGCCAAGAACATGGACGCCTCCCTCGAGATCCCCACCGCCACCACCGTGCGCGACATGCCGGTCAAGCTGATGTTCGAGAACCGCGCCATGGTCAACGACCATCTCAAGCGCACCAGTGGCGGCAAGATCTCCTTCACCCACATCATCGGCTACGCCATCATCAAGGCCGTCATGGCCCACCCGGACATGAACGTCCGCTACGAGATCATCGACGGCAAGCCGAGCGTGGTCACCCCGGACAACATCAACCTGGGCCTGGCCATCGATCTCCCGCAGAAGGACGGCTCCCGCGCCCTGGTCGTCGCCGCGATCAAGGAGACGCAGAAGAAGGACTTCAAGGAGTTCGTCGCCGCCTACGAGGACATCGTCGAGCGTTCCCGCATCGGCAAGCTGACGATGGACGACTACCAGGGTGTGACCATCAACCTCACCAACCCCGGTGGCATCGGCACCCGCCACTCCATCGCGCGCCTGACCAAGGGCGCCGGCTCCATCATCGGCGTCGGTGCGATGGACTACCCCGCCGAGTTCGCCGGCGCCTCCGAGGACCGCCTCGCGGACCTGGGCGTGGGCAAGCTCGTCACGCTGACCTCCACCTACGACCACCGCGTCATCCAGGGTGCGGAGTCCGGCGAGTTCCTGCGGACCATCTCCCAGCTGCTCGTCGACGACAAGTTCTGGGACGACATCTTCGAGTGCATGGGCGTGCCCTACACCCCGATGCGCTGGGCCCAGGACGTGCCGAACATCGGCCTGGACAAGAACACCCGCGTCATGCAGCTGATCGAGGCCTACCGCTCCCGCGGCCACCTCATCGCCGACACCAACCCCCTGCAGTGGCACCAGCCGGGCATGCCGGTCCCGGACCACCGTGACCTGGACATCGAGACCCACGGCCTGACCATCTGGGACCTCGACCGCACCTTCCACGTCGGTGGCTTCGGTGGCAAGGAGGTCATGACCCTGCGCGAGGTGCTCTCCCGCCTGCGCGCCGCCTACACCCTCAAGGTCGGCACCGAGTACACCCACATCCTCGACCGCGACGAGCGCGAGTGGCTGCAGGACC
>CAYSIP010000188.1:0-5309 GCA_964431055.1 uncultured Corynebacterium sp.
TCTTCAACACCGGTGAGGCCGAGCATCTCGGTCTGGCGGGTTCGATTCCCGTCCGTCTCCGCCAAGACTCAGTGACACGCCAGGCCAGGAGGTTGCCAGTGGGCCACGGTAACGATCCCCGCCGCGGCATCCCGCGCACGGATCAGCTCCTCGCGCTGCCCGAGGTGGACTCGGCCCGCACGCGCCTGAGCGAGACGACGATCCGGGGCGTCATCCGCGACGCCCAGGACGCGGCCCGCCGCGGTGCTATCCCGCCCGAGCAGGTCACCGACGCGGTCGTCGCGACGCTCGCGTCGACCTCGCCCACCACCCTGACCCCGGTGCTCAACGCCACCGGAGTCATCGTGCACACGAACCTGGGGCGCGCCCCGCTGTCGGAAGCGGCACGACAGGCGCTCGCTGACGCCGCCGGCTACGTGGACGTGGAACTCGACCTGGCCACCGGTCTGCGCGCCCGCAACCGTGGCGCCGGGGCCCGCGCCGCGCTGCTGGCGGCCTGCCCGGCCGCGGAGGATGCGCTGGTGGTCAACAACGGCGCGGCCGCCCTGCTGCTGGCCACCACGGGGCTCGCGGGCGACGGTGAGATCATCATCAGCCGCGGTGAACTCGTCGAGATCGGAGCCGGATTCCGACTGCCCGAACTGATTGAGACCACCGGTGCGCGCCTGCATGAGATCGGGGCCACCAACCGCACCCACGGCCACGACTACGACAACGCCGTCACCGATCGGACGCGCGCCATCCTCAAGGTCCATCCCAGCAATTTCCGCGTCGAGGGTTTCACCTCCTCCGTCGAGGTCCCCGAGCTGCGCCGCATCGCCGACGAGCATGACCTGGCACTGATCGTCGACCTCGGCTCCGGGCTGCTGACCCCGGATCCGGTGATCCCCGACGAGCCCGACATCGACACCGCCCTGCGCGCAGGAGCGGACGTCGTGATCGCCAGCGGTGACAAGCTGCTCGGCGGTCCCCAGGCCGGCATCCTGCTCGGCCGTGCCAGCGTCATCGCCCGCCTCAAGCACCACCCCCTGGCCCGGGCGCTGCGCGTCGACAAGCTCACTCTGGCGGCCCTCGAGGCGACCGTCGCCGGGGGAGAGACCCCCGTACAACAGGCGCTCCACACCGGTCCGCGGGAACTGCGCCACCGCACCGAGGTTCTCGCGGAAGCCGTCGGCGGCCGTGTCGTCGACCATGACGGCCGCGTGGGCGGCGGGGGAGCCCCCGGCCACCCACTGCCCGGCGTCGCCGTCGAGCTTCCCCAGGCCCTGGCGCCCGCCCTGCGGGGCGGTGAGCCGGTCGTTCTCGGCCGCGTCCACGCCGGCGTGTGCCTGCTCGACCTGCGGTGCGTGCCACCCCATGAGGACGAGCGGTTGACCCGTGCCGTGACGGAGGCCCTCGCCACCCTGACCGCATCCGAGAAGGAGTAGATGGTGTTCGTCGTCGCCACCGCCGGGCATGTCGACCACGGCAAGTCCACCCTGGTCAAGGCCCTGACCGGCATGGAGCCCGATCGGTGGGAGGAGGAACGTGACCGCGGCCTGACCATCGACCTCGGTTTCGTGTGGACGCAGCTGCCGTCCGGCCGCGAGGTCGCCTTCGTGGACGTGCCCGGTCATGAACGCTTCCTGGGCAACATGCTCGCCGGCCTCGGCCCCGCCCCGGTGGTCTGCTTCATCGTCGCCGCCGACGAGGGCTGGCAGGCCCAGTCCACCGATCACCGCGACGCCGTCTCCGCCCTCGGGGTCGAACACGGCCTGGTGGTGCTCACCCGCGCCGACCGGGCGGAGCAGGCCCGCCGCGACGAGGTCCACGCCCAGGTCCGTCACGAACTCGCCGGGACTCCGCTGGCGGACGCCCCCGTGGTGGCCGTCTCCGCCGTGACGGGGGAGGGGCTCGACGAGCTGCGCGACACCCTCGACGAGGTGCTCGCCGCCGCCCCCGTCCCCGACCCGCAGGAACGGACGAGGTTGTGGATCGACCGCGCCTTCACCATCAAGGGCGCCGGCACCGTGGTCACCGGCACCCTGGCCGCCGGCACCCTGGCGGAGGGGGACCGGCTTGACCTGGTGGGCGCACAGGGCACCCGTCAGGTCGCGGTCCGCGCCCTGCACAGCCGCAACCGCGCGCAACAGAGCATCGGCCCCGTCAACCGGGTCGCCGTCAACCTGCGCGGTGAGACGGTTGACGACATCCACCGCGGGGACGTACTCGTCAGCCCGGGGGAGTGGGAGGTCATCGACACGGTCGACGTGCGCCGCACCATGGGGCAGGAGTTGACCGATGGACCGCAGACCGTCGTTGTCCACACCGGGACCGTCGCGGTGGAGGCCCAGCTGCGTCCCTTCGACGACGACCACGCCCGCCTCATCTTCACCCGTCCTCTCCCGCTGCAACTGGGGGACCGCTTCGTCGTGCGCGGCTCCGGAGCGCGTTCCGTGCTGGCCGGGGTGCAGGTCCTCGACATCGACCCGCCCACGCTCACCCGGCGCGGCGACGGCCGTCGCCGGGGAGAGGCGCTGGCGGGCATGAGCCCGGCCGGGGACCCGGTAGTGGAGGTCACCCGGCGCGGGGTGGTGCACGCCGGAAAGCTGAAGCGGATGGGCATGGCCCTGCCGGACGCCCCACCCGCCGGCGTCACCGCCTTCGGCCCCTGGTGGGTGGACGCAGCCCTGGTGGAGACATGGCGCGAGCGGTTGTGCGCGGCCGTCGACAAGCTCGATCCGCTCTCCCCGGGCCTGTCCCGGGGCGCCGCCCGGGGCCTGATCTCCGCCCCCGATGACGCGTTGCTGGACGCCGTGGTCGCCGCCGCGGGGCTCGAGCAGGAGGGCGGGCACATCCGCCGACCGGGTGCGAGGGTAGATCTGGGCCCGGCGGAGAAGGCCGTGGCCACCCTCGAGGGTTGGCTGGCCGACGAGCCCTTCGCGGCCCCCGACGCCAACGAGCTCGCAGATCTCAAGCTGGGCCCGAAACAGCTGGCCGCAGCGGAACGCGCCGGGCGGCTGCTGCGCCTGGGTGAAGGAGTGGTGCTGCTTCCCGACGCCCCACGCACGGCCCTGGCGCAGTTGCGGCGGCTCGAGCAGCCGTTCACGACCAGCCAGGCGCGCAAGGCGCTGGACACCAGCAGGCGCATCGCCATTCCACTGCTCGAGCACCTGGACAGCCTCGGCCTGACCCGTCGCGTGGACGCCGGCAACCGGGTTATCGTGGGATGACATGGGATACACCAGAGAAGAACTCGATTCCTTCCGCGGGCGCACCGTTCCGGATCTGCTTCCCGATCCACTCAAGCTGCTGTTCGTGGGCATCAACCCTGGCCTGACGAGCGCGGCGGCGGGGGCGCACTTCGCCAAACGTGGCAACCGTTTCTATCCGGCGTTGCACCGGGCGGGCATCACCGACACGCTCATTGACGCCTCGGAGGGTTTCAGCGAATCCGATCTCGCCCAACTGACCTCACGGGGTATCGGCATCACCAACATCTCCCCGCGGGCGACCGCACGCGCCGACGAACTCGACCCGCAGGAACTGCGCGACGGGTTGCGGCGGCTGGACCGGCTCGTGGCCGAGCGGAAACCCCGCGTGGTCGCGATCCTGGGCATCACCGCCTACCGCACGGCGTTCTCCCGGCCCAAGGCGAAGGTCGGCAGACAGGAATCCCCGTGGGAGGGTGTGGAGTTGCTCGTCGCCCCGAACCCCAGCGGATTGAACGCCCACGCGCAGATTCCCGACCTGGCGGAGGCGTACGGGGACATCGCCAGGGTGGCGGGAATCCTGTAGGAACGCCGTTACGCCCCGATCGGTTCCCCCGTTAGGCAATCGTGACTTGGTGAGGACGGGGCTGGCCAGAGGCGGTTTCGGCTGACGGGATGACCCGGAAGGGGCGGAAACAACGGCGACCGGGGCCCGTGATCCGCGTTACGCTGGATCGGACTGTCTTCATTCACCCCCTGGAGGAGAAATCCCATGCTGGAGCGGCTGGCGAGATTCCTGAGACTGAAGACCGACCCGCCGGTGTACTTCTGGGCGGTCGGCCTCATCGTGGCCTTCGTGCTCGTCACCATCTTCTTCGGAGGCTGGGTCGGTGACGTGTTCGGCACCGCCTCGGATTGGATCCTGTCGAACCTCGGCTGGTTCTACGTCCTGGGGGTGACCGTGTTCCTGATCTTCCTGATCTTCGTCGCCCTGAGCAGGTATGGTCACGCCCGGTTGGGCGGGGACGACGAGCGCCCCGAGTATTCCACGCTGACATGGTTCGCCATGCTCTTCGCCGCCGGCATCGGCACGATCCTGATGTTCTGGGGCGTGGCGGAACCGATCTCGCATTTCGCGAACCCGCCGATCGGTGACGCCGCCCCCGAGACCACCGCGGCGGCGGAGCAGGCGATCGCGTTGACCCACTACCACTTCGGCCTGCACACGTGGACGATCTTCACGCTGCCCGCGCTGTGTTTCGCCTACTTCATCTACAAACGCAAGATGCCGCCGCGGGTGAGCTCCATCTTCTCCCCGCTGCTGGGGGCCAGGGTCTACGGCCCCATCGGCAAGACCATCGACGTCGTGGCCCTGATCGGCACCGTCTTCGGCGTGGCCACCTCCGTCGGCCTGGGAACCCTGCAGATCAACGCGGGTCTGGCGGAGCTGTTCGGCGTCGAATTCTCGCCCCTGGTGCAGGTGATCGTGATCGCGGTCGTCACCGTCATCGCGTCGATCTCGGTGGCGCTCGGACTGGACCGCGGCATCAAGATCCTGTCGAACGTCAATATCTGGATGGCCATCGGCCTGTTGGTCTTCGTCATCCTGGCGGGGCCGACCGTGCTGATCCTCAAGGGCACCATTGAGTCCGTGGGCATCTACCTCAGCTGGCTGCCCGAGCTGGCGTTCTGGAACAACACGGTCCCGAATTCCCCGGACAACGCAACCTGGCAGAACACCTGGACGGTCTTCTACTGGGCGTGGACCATCACGTGGTCACCCTTCGTGGGCATCTTCATCGCCCGCATCAGCCGGGGGCGCACCATCCGCCAGTTCGTCGTGGGTGTCCTCGGGCTGCCGGTGACCTTCTCCCTGATCTGGTTCGGCGCATTCGGCACCGCCGCCTTCAACATCGAGAACAACGGCCCGGGCGGACTCGTCCAGCGGGTGGCCGTCGACGGTGACATCCCCGGCGCGCTGTTCGAGTTCCTGTCGAACTACCCGGCCGCGACATTCGTCTCGGGTTTCTCCATCCTCATCGTCATCATCTTCTTCACCACCTCCGTGGATTCGGCGGCGATGGTCACGGACATGATCGCCTCCGGCAAGGAACCGGC
>CAYSIP010000189.1:0-5303 GCA_964431055.1 uncultured Corynebacterium sp.
CCCGGCGCGACGTCGTCGTGGTCGCCTCGGTGTCCTGCATCTACGGCCTGGGCACCCCGCAGTCCTACCTGGACCGCTCCATCGTGCTGAAGGTGGGGGAGGAGGTCGAACGTGACCGTTTCCTGCGCCTGCTCGTGGACATCCAGTACGACCGCAACGACATCTCCTTCACCCGCGGGGCCTTCCGGGTCAAGGGCGACACGGTGGACATCATCCCCGCCTACGAGGAGCTGGCTGTCCGGGTCGAGTTCTTCGGTGACGAGATCGACGCCCTCTACTACATCCACCCGCTGACCGGCGACGTCATCCGGCAGGTCGAGGACATCCGCATCGTCCCGGCCACCCACTACGTCGCGGGACCTGAGCGCATGGAGAAAGCGGTCGCCGGAATCAAGGCCGAGCTGGCCGAGCGGCTGGCCGATCTGGAGAACCGTGGCAAGCTGCTCGAGGCTCAGCGTTTGCGCATGCGTACTGAATACGACCTGGAGATGATCGAACAGGTTGGTTTCTGCTCCGGTATCGAAAACTACTCCCGTCACATCGACGACCGCGGCCCCGGCACGGCGCCCGCCACCCTCATCGACTATTTCCCCGAGGACTTCCTCACGATCATCGATGAGTCGCACGTCACCGTGCCGCAGATCGGTGGCATGTACGAGGGTGACATGTCGCGCAAGCGCAACCTCGTCGAGTTCGGTTTCCGGCTCCCCTCGGCCGTCGACAACCGCCCGCTGACCTGGGAGGAGTTCGAGGAGCGGGTGGGGCAGACCGTGTACCTGTCCGCCACGCCGGGCAACTACGAGATGGCCGCCGCCGGTGGTGAGTTCGTGGAGCAGGTCATCCGCCCGACCGGCCTGATCGACCCGAAGGTGACCGTCAAGCCGACCAAGGGCCAGATCGACGACCTGATCGAGGAGATCCGCCAGCGCACCGAGAAGGACGAACGCGTCCTGGTGACCACCCTGACCAAGAAGATGGCGGAGGACCTCACCGAGTATCTGCTGGAAAATGGCATCCGGGTACGCTACCTCCACTCGGACGTCGACACCCTCCAGCGCGTCGAACTGCTGCGTCAGCTGCGCCTGGGTGAATACGACGTGCTTGTCGGCATCAACCTTCTACGTGAGGGCCTCGACCTGCCGGAGGTTTCCCTGGTGGCGATCCTCGACGCCGACAAGGAGGGCTTCCTGCGCTCCACGACGTCACTCGTCCAGACCATTGGCCGCGCCGCCCGAAACGTCTCCGGTGAGGTGATCATGTACGCCGACAAGGTCACCGATTCCATGGCCTGGGCCATCGATGAGACGGATCGCCGCCGGGAGAAGCAGATCGCCTACAACACCGAGCACGGCGTCGACCCGCAGCCGCTGCGCAAGAAGATCGCCGACATCCTCGACCAGGTGTACGAGAACAACGAGGTCGCGGCCGGGGGTGGGCGGTTCGACGGTGAAGCCGCCGTGGTGGAACGCCCCGACACGGAGAACATGCCGGCCGAACAGGTGCAGAAGCTCATCAACGACCTCACCGCGCAGATGGGTGCCGCCGCCCGCGAACTCAAATTCGAGCTCGCCGGCCGCCTGCGTGACGAGATCGTGGACCTGAAGAAAGAGTTGCGGGGTATAAAGGAGGTCGGAATGTAGTTACGCCTGTACAGGCGAGAAAGGACTGTGAGCACATGGTCAGTTATTCTGCGGTCGCCGTCGGCACGGACGGCTCCGACTCCTCACTGCAGGCGGTCCGTACCGCCGCAAGCCTCGCCCATGTCTATGACGCCAAGCTGGTGATCATCTGCGCCTGGTACAGCAACACCGGCTCGCTGCTGAACTCCCCGAGCAGCGAGACCTCCGTCCTCCCGGTGGTCAGTGAGGCACTCGCTGACGAATACCTGGCCGACGCCCGCGCCGCGGCAGAGGATGAGGGGGCCACCAGCATCGAGACCCGGAAGGTCCCCGGCGCCCCGGCCAACGTGCTCACGACCGCCGTCGATGACGCCGACATCGACCTGTTGGTGGTGGGCAACAAGGGCATCAATTCCCTGACCGGCCGCCTCTTCGGGAACATCCCGACGGATGTGGCTCGCCGGTCGACGGTGGACGTGATGATCGTCAATACCGACAACCCACGTGCCTGACACCAGAACGTTGTTAAACTGACACCAATCGTCCACTTCCGAGGAAAGGTCCGTACGGTCCCATGAGCGAGAACTACACCAAGATCGTCGTCGGCACAGACGGCTCAAAGTCCTCCCTGCTCGCAGTCGAGCGCGCCGCGAAGATCGCCGCCGCTTTCGACGCGACCCTCATCATCGGTTGCGCCTACTACGAGAGCAAGGATGAGGCCTCCCAGACCCTGCGCCAGGACTCGGTCACCATCCTCGGTGACGACACCGCCCAGAAGAACCTGGAGGCCGCCAGCGAGCACGCCCGCAAGGCCGGGGCCACGAAGATCGAGACGGGCATCCGCGCAGGGGCCCCGGTAGAGGCCCTCATGGAGATCGTCAACGACAACCAGGCTGACCTGCTTGTGGTCGGCAACCGGGGCATCAACTCGCTCACCGGTCGGCTGCTCGGTTCCGTGCCGGCCGACGTCGCCCGCCAATCCCACTGTGACGTCATGATCGTCCACACCGTCGCCTAGAACAGGGGGCGTGCGGAGCAAAGGGGGCCCTACGGGGCCCCTTTTCCCGTTCCCGGGATCACTCCGGCAGTGCGCCGATCACGGTCAGGGTCTGCGTGGCGCGGGTGACCGCCACGTAGAGATCCTGCCAGCCCTGGGGGGAGGCGTCCACGATGCAGGCCGGCTCCACCACGACCACGTGGTCGAATTCGAGCCCCTTGATCTCGCGGACGTTTCCGGCGTCGATGACCGCCACCGTGCGCTCGCCACCCCCGTCACCGCCCCCCGCGAAGTCCAGGGTGCCGGGGTCGGTGCCGGCAGGAAGATAACGCACTTCGTGGCCTGACTCCCGGATCGCCGTCGCCGGGGTCGCTGTGGGGTCGATGCGCGCCAGGATCCGGTTGGCCACCGCCATGACCTCTGCCGGCGTGCGGTAGTTGACCGTCAGGCGGTGGTGGCGGAAACGCCCCGAGATGAACGGCGACAGGGCGTCACCCCAGGTGTCCACACCCGCCGGAGATCCGGTCTGGGCGGTGTCGCCGACCAGGGTCATCCATCGCGAGGGGCTGCGGCGGAAGATCATCCGCCATTCCATGGGGGAGAGCTCCTGTGCTTCATCCACGATCACGTGCCCGTAGGCCCAGGTGTGGTCCGCGCGAGCCCGTTCTGCGGTGGAACGGATGTCCCGGACCTCCTGGCGCCGGGCCAGCGTCTCGGCGTCGATGACGTCATGGGCGGAGAGGATCTCCGCCTCAAAAAGATCATCGTCGTTGTCCGTCGACCGCGAACCCGAGAGGATGTCGAGGGCGTCCTGGGCGTCGGAAACCTGCTCATGCCATGCCTTGTCCTCGCGTGCCCGGGTCTCGTCCGGATCAGGCATGCCGATCAGGACGGCGAGTTCGTCGAGCAACGCGGCGTCGGACGACGCCCAGTCACTGCCCGCCGGACGCCACAGGGCCGCCCGGGTCTCGTCGTCGTAGTCGGCGGCGGCCACCCCGATCATGCCCTCGTCCTCCAGCAGCCCCCGCAGCACGGACCGCGGTTCCAATTCCGGCCAGAACCGGTCGATCAGCGTCGCCACCTTCGGCTCAGCGGCCAGGTCATCATGCAGTTGATCGACATCCGCCCGCGACAGGAGATTCTCCCCGCCGAGAGGGTCGGCGCCGATGCGTCGGGCCAGCTGCCGGGCCAGCTGTCCGATGAAGTGCTCGGCGAAGAGAGCACGGGCGTCGTTGTGCGGACGTCGTGAGCGTCGGGCCCGGGTGCGCGAGGCCTTGACCATCGCGTCGTCGACGATCAATGGCAGCGCCTCGATGGTCAACTCCACCGGTTCACCGGGCAGGGACTGGTGGGCGCGCACGGCCTCCGTGAGGATGGTGACCATCTCCTCCGAACCCTTGATCTCCCGGGTCAGCAGGGATTCGGGGGCGGCGCCGCGCACCCCGGGGTAGAGCTCACCGATGGTGGAGAGCACCACGCCGGTCTCGCCCAGCTCCGGGAGGACCTGCGAGATGTAGTCCAGGAAGGTGGGGTTGGGGCCGATGATCAACACGCCGGTGGAGGAGAGCAGGTCACGCCACGTGTACATCAGGTAGGCCACGCGGTGCAGCGCCACCGCAGTCTTACCGGTGCCGGGCCCGCCCTCGACCACCATGACGCCGCGGGTGCTGTCGCGGATGATCTCGTCCTGCTCCCGCTGGATCGTCTCCACGATGCTGCGCATGTGCCCCGTGCGCGCCGCCTGGATCGCGTGGTAGAGCGCCGTCTCACCACCGACGCCCTCCCGGCCCGCCGCGGCCTGCTCGCCGGAGAGCAACTCGTCGTCGATGCCGGTGACCTTCCGGCCCTTCGTCCGGATGTGGCGGCGGACCGTCACCCCCTCCGGCTGGGCGGTGGTGGCCAGATAGAAGGGCCGGGCCATGGGTGCGCGCCAGTCCAACAGGAGCGTGCGGTACCCCTCCTCACGGGCGTCGAGACCCATGCGGCCGATATAACGGCGATCAAGCTCCGGGCTCCCCGGCACGGGATTGTCCCCCTCGGCCTCGATGTCGATGCGCCCGAACACCAGGCCCAACTGGGCCAGGTTCAGACGGTCGAGCTTCGCATTCAACCCGTGGTATTCGGTCTCCCGCCGCACGAGGGCGTCGGCGTCCGGGTTGGCGGGGTCGACCTCGAGCATGACCTCACGGAGACGTTCATTTGCCTGCTCGACCTCGGCGTCGAGTCGCGCGAACAGGCCGTCGACGTAGACCTGCTCGGCGGCGACCTCCCGCTGCACATCGTCACTCACCGCGGATGTCACCTCCATGTCTAGAAAAGCAGATGTATCAGCCTACACGGCGCCGCCCCCGGAAAGGACCGACGAGAACACCCCCGGCCCATGATCCGCGTTCTGGCGGCTGGCTCCGAGGGTGATCGGTGATGCAGGGAAGTGGTTAGGCGGCGAGCTGCTTGCCCACCTTCTTCTTGGCCTTGCCCAGTGCCTTGTCGGCCTTCTCCTGCATCTTGTCCGCGTTCTTGCGGGCCTTCTTCGCGGTACGACCGGACTTCTTGTCGGCGGTCTCGAGCGCCTCGTCAGCCTGCTTCTGCGCCAGGGCTGCCGCCTTGACCACGTTCTGACGGGCGGTGCCGGCCGTGTTCTGCGCGGTGGTCAGCCAGTCGTCCTTGTTCTCGTTGACGTAGTCCTG
>CAYSIP010000190.1:0-5295 GCA_964431055.1 uncultured Corynebacterium sp.
CCTACAACAACTCCTCGCCGGCCTCGGGCCGCATCCTCTCCGGTGGTGTGGACTCGAACGCCCTGTACCCGCCGAAGCGTTTCCTGGGTGCCGCCCGCAACATCGAGAACGGCGGTTCCCTGACCATCGTGGCCACCGCCATGGTGGAGACCGGTTCCGCCGGTGACACCGTGATCTTCGAGGAGTTCAAGGGCACCGGCAACGCGGAGCTCAAGCTGGACCGCAAGATTTCCGAGCGCCGTGTGTTCCCGGCCGTGGACGTCAACCCGTCCGGCACCCGCAAGGACGAGCTGCTGCTCGTCCCCGAGGAGGCGCGCATCATGCACAAGCTGCGCCGCATCCTCTCCGCACTGGACCCGCAGCAGGCGATCGACCTGCTGATCAAGCAGCTGAAGAAGACGAAGTCGAACGGCGAGTTCCTGATGCAGGTCGCCGCCTCCGCCCCGATGGTCGCAGACAAGGACGAGGAGGTCTATTCCTAAATGGCAGGACAGGTTTCCGCGGTCGACGACATCGTCTCCGAGTACCAGGGACTCGAGGCGCAGCTGTCGGACCCGACGCTGCACGAGGATCCCGCGGCTTACCGCCGGGTGTCCAAGCGATACTCGGAGCTGCAGCCGATCATCAACGTCCACAACCAGCTCACCCAGGTCCGCGACGACCTGGAGGCCGCCAGCGAGATGGCTTCCGAGGACGCCGAGTTCGCGGCGGAGGCCGAAGGGCTGGCCAAGCGGGCGGAGGAGCTCGAGGAACAGCTCGCCGACCTGCTGGCCCCGCGTGACGAGCACGACGGCGACGACATCATCATGGAGATCAAGGCGGGCGCCGGTGGCGAGGAAGCCGCCCTGTTCGCCGGCGATCTCGCCCGCATGTACGAGCGCTACGCCGACAAGCACGGTTTCTCCTGGGAGGTGCTCGGCCTGTCCGAGTCCGATCTCGGCGGAATCAAGGACATGACCTTGTCGATCAAGTCGAAGCAGCCGTCCCGCGACGGTGCCTGGTCGATTTTCAAGTTCGAGGGCGGCGTCCATCGCGTCCAGCGTGTGCCCGTGACCGAATCGCAGGGGCGGATCCAGACCTCGGCCGCCGGAGTGCTCGTCTTCCCTGAGCCCGACGAGGTCGAGGCCGTGGAGATCGACGAGAAGGACCTGCGCGTCGACGTCTACCGCTCCTCGGGCAAGGGTGGTCAGGGCGTGAACACCACCGATTCGGCGGTGCGCATCACCCACCTTCCCACAGGCATCGTGGTCACCTGTCAGAACGAGCGCTCCCAGATCCAGAACCGGGCACGCGCCATGCAGGTGCTCGCCGCCCGCCTGGAGCAGCTGGAGAAGGAGAAGGCCGACGCGGAGGCCGCCGAGGGGCGCGCCGCCCAGGTGCGCACCATGGACCGCTCCGAGCGCATCCGCACCTACAACTGGCCGGAGAACCGCATTTCCGACCACCGCATCGGTTTCAAGGCCAACAACCTCGACCAGGTCCTCGACGGCAACCTCGATGACCTGTTCAAGGCACTGCGCGACGCCGAGCGGGCCGAGCGGCTCGAGGCGGAGTAGGGGACATGCTGGGACAGGCACTCCGGGACGCCGCCCGCAGATTGGCGGCTGCCGGCGTGCCGTCCCCGGCCGTCGACGCCCGCCTGATCGCCGCCCATCTGCTCGACGTCGGGCCGATGGAGGTGCTCCGACACGGTGACGGTCCCGTGCCCGAGGGGTTCGACGCCGCCGTCACCCGGCGGGCAGGGCGGGAACCGCTCCAGCACATCCTGGGCGTGGCCCCCTTCGGCCCGCTTGACCTGGCGGTGGGACCCGGGGTGTTCATCCCGCGTCCCGAGACAGAGGTCCTCGCCGACTGGGGCGTGCGCCGCCTGGCCGGCGTCCGCGCCCCTCGGGTGGTCGACCTGTGCACCGGCACCGGGGCCCTGGCCCTCTACGTCGCCCACGCGCGTGCCGACGCCGAGGTCGCGGCCGTCGAGAAGCATCCGGACGCGTGGGAGTGGGCGCGGCGTAACGCCGCCGCGATCGCCCCGCGGGTGCGCCTGCTGCGCGGTGACGCGACGGACCCGGGCCTGCTGGCCGACTGGCACGGCACCTGCGACCTGGTGCTCACCAACCCGCCGTACGTCCCGGAGACCGGTGACCTCGACCCGGAGGTCTACGCCGACCCGCCGGAGGCGGTCTTCGCCGGCGTCACCGGGATGGACGTCATCCCGGCCCTGCTGCCGGTCATCCATTCCCTGCTCGCACCCGGGGGAGCGGTGGGCATCGAGCACGACGACACCACCTCCGAACAGGTGCTGGCGGCCGTGCGTGCGCACGGGGGCTTCACCGGACCGCAGGTCCTGCATGACCTGACCGGTCGGGCCCGGTTTGTCACGGCGAGTAAGCTGTCTGACTGACCAGCCACCGATCTTCCGAGGGGGAAACCCAGTGAGCAGAATCTACTCCTGCGCCGACGAGGCCAGCCGCGCCGAGGGAATGCGGGCGGCCGTCGACGCCGTCAAGAGCGGGCGCCTGGTGGTCCTGCCCACGGATACCCTCTACGGACTCGGTTGCGACGCCTTCGACAACAACGCCGTCGCCAACCTGCTGGCCACCAAGCACCGCGGTCCGGACATGCCCGTCCCCGTGCTCATCGGCTCCTGGGACACCGTCCAGGGGCTGGTGCGCGAGTACACCGCCCAGGCCGAGACGCTGGTGAAGGCGTTCTGGCCGGGCGGGTTGTCCATCGTCGTCCCGCAGGCCCCCAGCCTGCCCTGGAACCTCGGTGACACCCGCGGCACCGTGATGCTGCGCATGCCGCTGCACCCGGTGGCCATTGAGCTCCTGCGGGAGTGCGGCCCCATGGCCGTGTCCTCCGCGAACATCTCCGGCAAGCAGCCGCCGACGACCGCGGTGGCCGCCAAACAGCAGCTCGGCACGGCCGTGTCCGTCTACCTCGACGGTGGTGAGACGCCCGTCGGCAAGCCGTCGAGCATCATCGACTTGTCCGGCCCCACCCCGCGTCTGCTGCGGGAGGGGGCGATCAGCGCCGAGCGCATCGGCGAGGTCATCGGCGTGGCCCCGGAGACCCTGCGGGGCGGCGCCTAGATGACGGCCGCTGCCGGCGTCCCGCTGCGGGAACTGGGGCTGGTCATCCTGGTGGCGGCGGGCATCACCTTCCTGGCCACCGGGGTGATCCGTTCGGTGATGGTGCGCTCCGGCAAAGTCGCGGAGATCCGCACCCGCGACGTCCACACCCAGCCCACCCCACGGCTCGGCGGGGTGGCCATGTTCTCCGGTTTCCTCGCCGCGGTCTACCTGGCGGCGCAGCTCCCGGCACTCACACGCGGTTTCATGCCCATCACCCCGGAGATGAACGCGGTGGTCTGGGCGGCGTTCGCCATCGTCGTCGTCGGAGTCATCGACGACCTCTACGAGCTCGATGCGATCACCAAGCTCATCGGCCAGTTGCTCTCCGCGATCGTCATGAGTGTCCTCGGGTTGTCGTGGACGCTGCTCTACCTGCCCGTCGGCGACGGCACCACCGTCGTGCTCGACCAGGTCCAGGCCACCATCGTGACCACCATCTTCACCGTCGCGCTGATCAACGCCATCAACTTCGTCGACGGCCTGGACGGATTGGCGGCCGGCCTCGGCATGATCGCCGGCGGCGCCATCCTGCTCTTCTCCCTCACGGTGCTCCACGACCAGGGCGGGGCCGTCTCCGCCTACCCGCCGGCGATCATCGCCGCCGGACTGGTGGGGGTGTGCCTGGGTTTCCTGCCCCACAACTTCGAGCCCTCGCGCATCTTCATGGGGGACTCCGGATCCATGCTCATCGGCCTGTTGCTGGCCGCGGCGTCGACCTCCGCATCGGGCAAGATCAACATGAGCCTCTACGGCACGGCCGACATCGTCGCCCTGATGAGCCCGGTCATCGTCGTGGTGGCCGCGGTGTTCGTCCCCGTCCTCGACCTCGTGCTCGCCGTCGTCCGACGGTTGGCGCGCGGCACCTCGCCGTTCTCGGCGGACAAGATGCACCTGCACCACCGGCTGCTCTCCCTCGGCCACACCCACCGGCGCACCGTCCTGGTGCTCTACCTGTGGGTGTCCGTCGTGGCCTTCGGGGCGGTGAGTTTCTCGGTCGTGCCCGCCGCCTGGGCGTTGACCGCGTTCGTCGTGGCCGTCGCGGTGGCCTTCCTGGTCACCCTCGTCCCCGCCCGCGCCGGAAAACTGGGGCGCCGCGCCCGCGCACCGCGGATCGTGGACCACGCGGAACCGGAATAGGGTCCGGTGGCTTCTGCAGGTAGGATTCCCCCTCGTGAGCACCCCGCAGAACAACACCACTGAGCCTTCCGGGCACGACGAGCCCACCGAGATCTCCCAGTACGACGACCCCCGTCGCCCCCTGGTACGCGCCCTGCGCTTCGGGTCGGTCGCGTTGGTCATCATCACCGTCCTCTCCCTCATCGCCTGGGGCGCCTGGCGGGACCTGCCCGGCATCTGGGGGGTGGTCATCGGCGCCGCGATCGGTGGCGGCATGGTGCTGTTGACGGCTCTGAGCGTCCTGTTGACCGCAAACTCCAACCCGTCGACGACGGGTGCGGTGGTGTTGGGCAGCTGGCTGCTGAAGATCGTCATCCTGGTCCTCGTGCTCGCGTTGATCCGCGACCTGACCTTCTACAACGAGGCGGCCCTGATGGTGACGACCGTGCTGGCGCTCATCGTCGTCCTGACGACCGAGGTGTGGGGCGTGATCACCGCGCGGGTGACCTACACCAGCTGACGCCGCGGCGTGATGGGACCGGGCGGGAACGAGGACACGTTCCCGCCCGGTCCCCGCGTTTTCAGGGGGCGGATCCCGCGGGGGTGGAGAAGACCGGGATCACCTGGCCCGGCCCTGGTCCAGGTTCGTGATCGTTATGTGAAATATCCCCGAAAATCACCCCCGACGGGGTAACCAAAATACGTGTGTGACATACCTTACACCTGGGGGAATAGGGCGTATACCGGCGATTTCCAGGCTCGTCCACCGGGGGAGGTGGACTTACCCCACCTCGCTGGGGGGAAAGGGGACAGCTGCTGATAGGCTGTGCTCCGGGTTAGCCCGGCAAGTCCCCTGCGTCCGTGCGACAGTTGCGTATGCGCTGCAGGAGTCTGCCTGTCGTGCATCCCCTGTCACCGCCTCGCTGATGTGCGACGGAGTCCGTGGTGGTGCAGAGAGTTTGAAGACGTCCATCGCACCGTGCGGACCTGACAATCCGCCCGGCCCTAACACGGGAGAGAACGCTGAGCGTTACAACACTGGCCATGA
>CAYSIP010000191.1:0-5276 GCA_964431055.1 uncultured Corynebacterium sp.
GGTCCTCAGCCTGCACCGGCACGCTTCCCCTGGCTCAATATACGAAGTCGAAACCATAATCAGCCCCTCATTCGCCCGCCGGACGGGTGCGTACCTTTTCCCGGCGGAGGACTCATCTTACAACAGCCATCCCTCAAGGCGCAATACCCTTCCGGAAGGTCAGCTGCTGAATCCTACATCGGGTTCAACGACCACCGGGAGGAATTCATTCCCGCCGAACCCTGGGTTTCACTGACCCGGAGTTTTGCCCTTAGATCATGACCTCGGGCGGATGGGTTCTGAAAGAAGCCCGCCCCATCTTCAGCATGTCGGGTGATCCGCGGCCGGGACACGGTCTTCTCGGTGTCAGCGATCCCGATGTCCATCATCTCAATGAACGGTGGACGATGTTCCTCTGGGCGGCCCCCACCCGATTTTCGGTGCGCATCGTTCAGGCCCACCTCCCACCGGGTGTTCCGGTGTCCACCGATTCCTGACGCCTCGCCCACGTCCCCCCCACGGTGGTGCGGTGGCACTCGGTGAACCATCCGACCAGCGTTCCTGGGATGCGGCGGGCATGCACACCCCCTCCCATGCCAGGGGGCTCACGCACGGTGGAAAAGACTGCGTCACGTCGGATCTCCGCCACTCCCGGCGTCGTTCTCCCTGACCACCGGGCATTTCACCTTCGAGCGGGTCAGCCCCGCGCTCCACCCAACCCACTGGGACGGACGGTGATCTCCTGGACGGTGGCGTCCTCGGTGGCGTCGACCGCCAATCGCACGGCCGCCGCGATGGACTCGGGACGCAGATAACGGGAACCGTCGTAACCGTCGTTGCCCATGTCGGCCTGCAGCACACGCTGCATGTCGGTGTCCACCCGCCCCGGATGGACGGAGGTGACCCGGAGTCGGCCGAGTTCCTCCTCACGGAGTGCGTCCGTGAAGGCGCGCAGAGCGAATTTAGTGCCGGAGTAGATGGCGTTGTTGGCACCCGAATGGTGGCCGGAACCCGAATTGATCGTGACCACCGTTCCGCGGGTGGCCCGCAGGGCAGGCAGCAGCAGACGGGTCAGCTCGGCGACCGCGAAGACGTTGAGGTCGAAAGCCTCCCGCCACTGTTGCGGACCGGCCTGCTCGACGGGCAGGTAGGGGGCGACACCTGCGGAATGGACGAGGACGTCGAGCCGTTCGATGCCGTCGACAGCCTCGACCAGCGCGGCCGGGTCGGTCAGGTCAACGACGAAGGGCGCGGCATCAGCGAGCGAGGCGACGACCGTACGTGCCCCTTCCGCACTGGTCGCCCCGACGAGGACGCGATGGTCGCGGCCGAGGTCGCGGGCGATGGCGGCCCCGATGCCACGGCTGGCGCCGGTGATCAGTGCGGTCTTCACGTGGTTTTCTCCTTCAACCATTCGGCGAGGACAACGGCGTGGTTGATGTCCCGGTCCTTCGCGGCATACAGCAGGGTGAGGTCCCCTTCGGCGGCGAGTCGCTCGAGCTTCTCGACGTCGTCATTGCCTTCCTCGAGCTCGTTTCGGTAACGGCGGGAAAATTCCCCGAATTTCTCCGCGTCATGGTCGAACCACTTCCGCAGCTGCGGGGAGGGGGCGGCGTCCCTGAGCCACTCGTCGAGGTCAAGGTCGGTCTTCTTCACGCCGCGCGGCCACAACCTGTCCACGAGGACCACCATGCCGGACGCGTCGTCCTCACCGGAGAGCAGATCGTGGACCTTCACCCGGCGCAGACTCATGCCTTGATGCCCTTGATCCTGCGGCCGAGCTCACTGACGACCTCGCGTTCCTCGGTGCGTCGCTTGATGTCCTGTCGCTTGTCGTAGTCCTGCTTGCCCTCGGCGAGGCCGAGTTCGACCTTGAGCCTGCCGTCCTTGAGGTAGAGGGACAGCGGGATGAGTGTCCTCCGGCCATCGCGCACCTTGCCCATCAGGGAGTCGATCTCCCGGCGGTGCAGCAGCAGCTTGCGTACCCGACGCGGGGCGTGGTTGGTCCAGGAGCCGTGGGAGTACTCGGGGATGTGGAGGTTACGTAACCACACCTCGCCCTCGTCGATCGTGGCGAAGGCATCGGCCAACGAGGCCTTGCCCTCACGCAGCGACTTGATCTCCGTGCCGACGAGAACGACGCCGCACTCGTAGGTCTCCAGGATCTTGTAGTCGTGGCGGGCCTTGCGATTCGTCGCAATGACGTCGCTGCCCGTCTTCTTTTTCTTCTTGGCCATATCCCTTCCCATGCTACCGGGCCGATCACCCCAACCACGCGTACAGGACGACGAAGGCGATCAACATCGAGACAATCACCGCCAGGAACGGCACAACCCGACGGTCGCTGCCGGTCAAGGCGCCCGAGGTCCGCGGGGTGGACACCAGCGCGGAGGTCGTCGGATTGTCCAGGGCCAGGGCGGCCAGTGCGGGGCGTTCGACGAACAGGGGCGCGTAGTCACGGGCGGCCACATGGTAGGCGTCACGCATCTCCGGGTGGCCGGTCAACGCCACCCGGGTGGAGAAGGGGTCGCGGGCGACCAGTTCGACGAGCCGATCGACCGTGAAGGCCGCGGACTTTCCGGGGTGTCCCACGATCAGGTCACGGTCGGCGTCGATGAGCAGGATCCGTCCGCCGAGTGTGGCGGTGAGCACCTCGACGTCGCTACGCAACACGATGTCGTCCCCGGTGACGCCGGCCGCCGCGAGGTCACCGAGGTGGTGCCCCAGTTCCCCCACCGTCACACCGGAGGGATGGACGAGGACGACCGCCTCAGGTGGCTCATCGGGGGCCGCGGCCGAGGCGGCGGAGACCGCACGCGTCATCGTGGGGAAGACCCCCATCAGGTGGGAGGCGCCGGGCTCACCGGGGTACAGCGACATCGCGGACCCCACTCCCCCGGGCCCCACCGACAACCCCAACGCCCACCCCACGGCACGCTACTTCCGGACGTGAAGTCGCAGGGCCACCTGCGCGGTGAGCGCGGCGAAGACGATGCCCAGGACGGACACGACCGGGGCGACCACCCAGATGTCGTTGTTCGTCACCGGGGCCAGCACGCGGGAGGCGTAGAGGTTTCCCAACGCCTCGTCGAGGACGTACCGCTTGCCCAGGAACAGGCCGATCGTGGCCAGCGCCGCACCGATCAGGGTCGAGAGCACCGCCTCCAGCACGAAGGGGGCCTGCGTGAACCAGCGGGAGGCTCCCACCATGCGCATGACCGCGATCTCGTCGCGACGGTTGTAGGCCGCGATCTGCACCATGTTGGCGATCAGGAAGATCGCCGCGACCGTCTGCACGGCGGCCAGCAGGAAGGTGGCGTTGCGCACCGCGTCGAGATTGTCGGTGGCCCCACGCACGTCGTCGATCTGGTCGATGACCGCGTCCACCTGCGGCAGGTCACGCACCGGGTCCAACGGCGAGGCGTCGAGCGGATCGCTCAGACGCACGTGGAGAGCCGCGGGCAACGCGTTCGGGGAGGTCTCTTCCACCAGCCGCGGATCCGAGTCCTCGAAGACCTCGACGAAGCGGTCATAGGACTCCTCCCGCGAACGGTAGATCACCGAATCGATGCCGTCCGCCCCGTCGATGACCTCACGGACCTCCAGGCACGCCTCGGAGGAGCAGTCCGGGTCGTTGGCCGAGGTCTCCTCATCGAACTGGATCATCACCTCCGTGCGGTCGAGGTAGATGTCGCGGGTGTCGGCGGCCATGCCGGTCACCAGGAAACCGGCGGCCAGCAGCGCCAGGGAAATCGCCGTGGTGATCACGAGCGCGACCGTCATGGTGATGTTGCGGCCCAGGCCTCGCACGGCCTCGCGCAGGACGAATCCGAGTTTCATGGAATTCCTCTCTTCCTAGCGGGATTCGCCGTAGACGCCGTGGGCGTCGTCGCGCACGAGCGCGCCCAGGTTGAGTTCGATAACGCGTCGGCGCATGTCGTCGACGGCGCGGGCGTTGTGGGTGGACATGATGACGGTCGTGCCGGTCCGGTTGATCTGGCTGAGCAGCGCCATGATCTCATCCGCGGTGTCGGGGTCGAGGTTGCCCGTCGGCTCGTCGGCGAGCAGCAGCAGCGGACGGTTGACGAAGGCGCGGGCGATGGCCACGCGCTGCTGCTCACCACCGGACAGCTCCCCGGGCATGCGGTCGGCCTTCGCGGCCAGGCCCACCAGCTCGAGGGCGTCGGGAACGGCCTTGGCGATCTGCGGCTTCTTCTTGCCGATCACCTCGAGCGCGAACGCCACGTTGTCGTGGACGTTGAGCTTGGGCAGCAGGCGGAAATCCTGGAAGACGTAGCCGATGCGCTGGCGCAACTCGTTGACCTGCCGACCGCGCAGCCGGTTGACGTGGAAGTCCGCGAAGTGGATGTCACCGCCGCTGACGTTCTCCTCGCGGATGAGCAGCTGCAGGAAGGTCGATTTGCCGGACCCGGAAGGACCGATCAGGAAGACGAACTCGCCCTTCTCAATGGTCAGGGAGATGTTGTCCAGGGCCGGCCGCGTCGAGGTCTTATAGACCTTCGTGACGGAGTCAAACGTGATCACCTGTCACACCGTACCCAAACACCGAGGGATGCGGGGAAGGTGCGCCGAATGGCTGTCTGAAGGCTGTGAGACCGCGAGAAAAGGTCCCTGCCAGCTATGATCGCGGTAACTGTGAGCCAGAGGCGTCGGCGGAGGGCCGTCCCCGGGGGCCTTTGCCCGAGATGCACAGGCCGTTGCCACCCAACCGGGCGGACTTGTCCAGCGTCACCGCCCCCGTAGTGAGGGGTTTTATCCCGCATTCTCCTGCTGCTGTGCCATGCGCCAGCGGACGCCGGCCTCGAGGAAACCGTCGATGCCCCCGTCGAGGACCTTGGACGGGTCGTTGACCTCGAAGTTGGTGCGCAGGTCCTTGACCATCTGGTACGGGTGCAGCACGTAGGAGCGCATCTGGTTGCCCCAGGACGCGTTGCCGCCGGCACCCAGGGCGTCCATCTCGGCGCGCTCCTCCTGGCGCTGCTTCTCCAGCAGCTTGGCCTGCAGCACGCGCATCGCCGACGCCTTGTTCTGGATCTGGGACTTCTCATTCTGGCAGGTGACCACGATGCCGGTGGGGATGTGGGTCAGGCGCACGGCGGAGTCGGTGGTGTTGACCGACTGGCCGCCCGGACCGGAGGATCGGTAGACGTCGACGCGGACGTCGTTGTCCGGGATGTCGATCGAGTCGACCTTCTCCACCACGGGCAGCACCTCGACCTCTGCGAAGGAGGTCTGGCGGCGGCCCTGGTTGTCGAAGGGGCTGATGCGCACCAGGC
>CAYSIP010000192.1:0-5267 GCA_964431055.1 uncultured Corynebacterium sp.
ACGCCCACCAGTCGCTGTGGAAGGACGGCAAGCCGCTGTTCCACGACGAGTCCGGGTACGCCGGCCTGTCCGACATCGCCCGCTACTACATCGGCGGCATCCTCCACCACGCCGGCGCGGTGCTGGCCTTCACCAACCCGACCCTGAACTCCTACCACCGCCTGGTGCCGGGCTTCGAGGCCCCCATCAACCTGGTGTACTCCCAGCGCAACCGCTCGGCCGCCGTGCGCATCCCGATCACCGGCAACAACCCGAAGGCCAAGCGCATCGAGTTCCGCGCCCCGGACCCTTCCGGCAACCCCTACTTCGGCCTGGCCGCGATGATGCTCGCCGGTCTCGACGGCATCAAGAACCGCATCGAGCCGCACGCTCCGGTGGACAAGGACCTCTACGAGCTCCCGCCGGAGGAGGCCGCCTCCATTCCGCAGGCGCCCACCTCGCTGGAGGCCTCGCTGAAGGCCCTGCAGGAGGACAACGAGTTCCTCACCGAGGGTGACGTGTTCACCGACGACCTGTTGGACACCTACATCAAGCTCAAGTACGACAACGAGATCTCCCCGAACCGCCTGCGGCCCACACCGCTGGAGTTCGAGATGTACTTCGACTGCTAGGTACTGCCTGACGCTCTCCCCCGCCCCGGCGCCTCCTTCCACGGACGGCACCGGGGCGGTGGTGGTCTTCCGGGCCCACCCGCGGTTCCTGCGCGTGCCCCGTAGTCTCGGGGGTTGAGCGATCCGTGGCCCAGCCGGCGGACGGACAGGAGGTGGCCGGCCATGTCGACCAGGCTGATCATCCCCGCCCGCTCCGTCCTGCGCGGGGTCTCCCAGATCCTCTTCATCGAGCACGCCGTTTCCGGGGTGCTCATCCTTCTCGGGCTGACGCTTGTCGACGCCCGCTTCGCCGCCCTGGTGCTGCTCGGCTCGGCCATCCAGTCCGCCACCGGGTGGGCTGCCGGCCGGCGTGAGGACGTCCGCCACGGTTTGATGGGTTACAACGGCGCCCTGGTCGGGGCGGCCGCGGGCCTGCACACCGGTTACACGGTGCTCTCGGTGCTGCTGACCGTAATGGGCGCGGCGGCGTGCGTGGGGGTTCACGCCCTCCTTGAGCGGTCGTTCTCCTCCCGGCCCCTGAGACGGTTCTCCCTGCCCGTGGCCACCGCCCCCTTCTGCATCGTCGCGGATGTGATCTTCGGGATCGTCGGCCAGGTGGCCGACCCCCCGGCACTCACCACCGCCGCGGGGTTGCCGGCCGCCGTGGCCCTGGGCCTGGGCAACAGTTTCTCCGAGGTCTTGCTGGCGGACGGCCTGTGGTGCGGGGCCCTCATTCTCGCCGCCCTGGCGGTGGCCTCCCCCACGGCCGCCGCATTCGGGCTCGGGGGCGCCGCGGCCGCGACGGTCATCACCGTGTTGATCCGTGACACGGAGCAGGCCTCCACCGGCCTCCACGGTTATTCCGCGGTCCTGGTGGCCATTGCCTTCGGCTCGTTGCTGTGGACCGACCGGAGTCTGCGGATCCGCACACTGGGGGCGCTGGCAGGCGTGGTGCTGGCGCTGGTCATCCAACCCGTGCTGTCCCCGCTTCCCGTGCCGGTGTTCACCTGGCCGTTCCTGTTGGCGATGTGGTGGCTCCTGGTCCTCACCCACCTGCTGTTCCCACACCGCCGGCCGGTGACGGCGCGGTCACCGGAAGGCACCGCGGTGGAACCGGGTGACCGCAGGTGAGCCTGGGCGCGGGAGCAAAGGTCGCACATGTAATCCACTACATAACAGACGCATAACTGTCACCCTCATCACATGAACCAACCGTGCTCTCTCACCGATTCCCCCGCCTGGGACCACACCTTCGACGTCGTGGTCGTCGGCTCCGGGGCGGCGGCCTTCGCCACGGCCCTGGCCGCCAACGACAAGGGGCTCAGCCCCCTCATGATCGAGAGCACCGACCAATGGGGCGGCAGCACCTCCATGTCGGGTGGCGGCATGTGGCTTCCCGACAACCTGCTCATGCAGCGCGACCAGGTCGCCGACAGCCCGGAGGACGCCCTGGCGTACCTGGACGCCACCGTCGGTGACGAGGCTCCCGCCTCCACACCCGAGCGGAAGAAGGCCTTCGTCGAATCCGTCAACGACTTCGTGGCGCTGGCGGAAAAGCACGGCATGACCTTCAAGCGGGCTGCGGAATACCCGGACTACTACCCCGAACGCCCCGGCGGAAAGATCGGACGCAGCATCGAACACGCCCTCTACGACGCCAAGCGGCTCGACGAGGAGCTGTGGGCGACCTGCCGCGGGCGCACCTCCGGGGTGGCCTTCCCGCTCATGACCGGGGACGTGTGGATGCTCTCACGGGCCTGGTCCACACCGGACGGTTTCTCCTACGGCGCCAGGTTCGTGTTCCGCGCGCTCTACACCCTGCTCCGCCGGCGACGCGCCGTCGGCTGCGGTGTCGCACTGATCGGCTCCTTCGCTGAGGCTGTCGTCCAGAAGCTCGGGGTTCCCCTGTGGCTCAACTCCCCACTCGAGGAGCTGATCATCGAGGACGGTCGGGTCATCGGCGTGCAGGTCACCCGCGACGGAACCCGCCTGCGGATCCGGGCGGAGAAGGGCGTGATGCTCGCCTCCGGCGGTTTCGACCACAACCCGCAGATGCGCCAGGAACACCAGGACACCCCGGGGTTCTCCTCCGGCAACCCGGGCAACCTGGGCCACCCGATCCAGCTGGCGGAGGCCGCCGGGGCCGAGCTCTCCCTTATGGACGACGCCTGGTGGGGCGGCTCCGTCCCCGCCCCCGGGGAGGGCGGATCACCGTCGTTCATCGTCGCGGAACGCTCCCTGCCGTATTCGATCATGGTCGACGCGGAGGGCAACCGTTTCGCCAACGAATCCGAGTCCTACGTCGACCTCGGCCACCACATGCGCGACCATCACGTCAAAGGTGATTTCTGGCTGGTCGCCGACGCCCGCCACGGCCGGCGCTACCTGCGCACCTTCGCGATGGACCCGAAGAACAACAAGGCGATGCGCAAGAACGGGATCATGGTCAAGGCCGGCACCCTCGCCGAGCTGGAGGAGAAACTGAATATCCCCGCGGGCCACCTGCAGGCCACCGCCGAACGGTTCAACGGTTTCGCCCGTTCCGGCATCGACCAGGACTTCGAGCGTGGCCGGTCCGCCTATGACCGCTACTACGGTGACCCCACCGTGTACCCGAACAACAACCTCGGCACCATCGAGCAGGGCCCGTTCGTGGCGTTCAAGGTGGTGGCCGGGGATCTCGGCACCAAGGGAGGCGTGGTCACCGACGAGCACTCCCGCGCCCTGCGCGCGGACGGCGCCGTCATCGAAGGCCTCTACGCCGCGGGCAACGCCTCCGCCTCCCCCATGGGACGCACCTACCCCGGACCCGGTTCCACCATCGCCCCCGCGTGCGTGTTCGGACTGCGCGCCAGCCACCACATGGCCGGGGCGCTGGTCGCCGAACCCTCGGCCAGCCTGGGCTAACCCGGCAGCGAGAGCGCCTCATAGGCCCCACGGTCGACGTCCTCCCGGAACAGACGGAAGTCGGCGTTGACGCGTTCCAGCAGGTCCGCGACGTAGTCCTCCGCGTCCGCATGGAAGACGCCCACGTGCCCGGCGCGGAGGATCTGCTCCGGCACCTGCGACTGTGCGCCGCCGAGCCGCTGATCGGCGCGCACGTGGTGACGGGCGAGGATGCGCCCGCACACCTTCGCGTACTTCTTCAACTCCCCCGGGTCGAAGTCGGCGACGTCGACGTTGACCTTCTGCGGGCTGCGCTCCCGCACCACGAAACTGATGTCGGCGATGTCGGCGAATCCGTACAACGGGTCGCCGTCGCCGACGAACGCGTCGAAGGCCGTGGCGATACGCTCCGCCGGACCTTTCCCGGTCACCGGGTCGTGGTCACTGCCCTCGACGGGTGCCAGGCCGTCGAGGGAGGAATGGCGGGCCATCTTCAGCTCCAGGATGACCTTGTCTTCGGGGCGTGGCCCCCAACCCTGGACGAGCACCCAGAACCGGGCCAGGCCGCGGCTGGCCGTGCCGGAGCGGGTGCGGATCGCGGCGTCGAAGATGCGGAAGAAGTCTCTGGGCCGCGTGCCGGCCCCCTCCCGACGCTCCACGCGGCGGGCGTACTCCTGAACCGCGACGCGCAGGCGGCCGATCATCTCGGGGCGGCGTTCCACCCGATCGTCCTCCCGGAAGGTCAATTGATCGAAATCGATCCGCTTGGCCAGGAATTCCTTCCGCGGGCGTGCCGCCTTGACCAGGAAGGGGCGGACCACCTTCGGTGCGTCGGCGGAGGTGACGCGCCGGGTCATCTCCCCCGGATCCTCGAGGCAGGCGGCGATGCCGTCGAAGTAACCGGCGGTGAATCTGTCCGCGACCTTCATGGCCTTCTTCCGCTTCATTCCCAGCTGCTGGCCGGCGAGCGCGAAACCGACGGCGCCGCGGTGCAGGTCCCAGGTGAACGGGGCCATCCACGCCTCGT
Organism: uncultured Corynebacterium sp.; assembly: GCA_964431055.1. GTDB lineage: Bacteria > Actinomycetota > Actinomycetes > Mycobacteriales > Mycobacteriaceae > Corynebacterium. The sequence goes on from CAYSIP010000192.1 coordinate 4,504, forward strand.
CCATGTCGTTGATCGAGAACACCGGTTCCCCGTCTGCACCGGGCAGCACGCCGTAGTTCTCGGGGTGGACGTCGCCGACCGTCGGGACGACAGGCAGTTCCGCGTCCAGGCCGGCCAGGTCGCGGTAGTAGAGCAGCGCCGTGCCGCGGAAGAACGTGAACTTGTCGGCCGCGAGCTCGCGGAACTTCTCCCGCACCGCGCCGGGGGCGAGCTGCATGCGCACCACGTGGTCCTCGAGGACGGTGTTCCGGATGTGCAGCCTGCGTTCCCGCCCGGTCAACAGCTGGGGCGGGACGGTGACTTCCCCTGCGGCGGTGGCCCGGGCGAAGCGTTCAAACGCTTTCCGACGCCGCGCATGCGCCGGCAGTTGCGCCGGCTCAGGCTGGGGAAGACCCAGGGCGGCGACGGAACGCAGCAGGGTGGCGGCGTCGTCCGGATGGTGGATGCTCTCAGGGTTGATGCTGCTCATACCGCCCCATTATGGCCCTCCGCTGCCGGGTGCCCCAGCAGCCCCCGCAGCTTCCGGGCCTGGCGGCGGGAGTCGAATTCGCGTTCCACCAGGCCACGCGCGCGGTGAACCAGGTGGTCATCAGTGCAGTTCACTGCATCCGCCACCGCCGCCACGAGCTCGTCGACGTCACCGGTGGGCACCAGCCAGCCGGTCTCCCCGGTACGGATCACCTCACCGACCGCCGTGACGTCGGCTGCGACGCACCGGATGCCGCGGGCCATGGCCTCCAGCAGGACGGTGGGCAGGCCGTCGG
>CAYSIP010000193.1:0-5250 GCA_964431055.1 uncultured Corynebacterium sp.
CTGCAACAGCACCGAAGAGGGACGGGAAAACCGCGGACCCACCGAGGAGCAGGTGGATCCGCGGATGTACGGAGATCCTCAGTCGCGCTTCTGGGGCACCAGCAGGACACTGAGTATGCCGATGGCGGCTGCGATGGCCCAGATACTGAAGTTGGTGAACATCGGCAGGTTCGCGGCCACCAGGACACCACCGCCGGAGATGGCGATGACGGCGCCGATGCGGCCCACGCCGAGGGTCAGCCCCAGGGCGGTGGCCCGGGTCTTGTCGGGGTAGGAGGTGGCCACGAAACCGTTGACCAGGATCTGGGCGCCAATGGAACCGAAGCCGACGATGGCGACGAGTAGATACATGACGACCATCGGGAACCAGCCGGTTCCCATGAGCACAAGGGCCGTGCCGGAGGCCAGGAAGGAAGCCGCGGTCACCAGTTTCGGACCGAAGGCGTCAGCGAGCTGGGAGGAGACCACCACGCCGGCGACGGCGCCGATATTGGTCACCAGCAGGAAGCTCAGGGAGGAATCGAGGGAGTAGTCCGCCATGATCAGCAGCTGCGGCATCCAGGTGTTGAGGCCGTACACCAGGGTCTGTCCTGCGATACCGGCCAGGCAGAACAGGAAGGTGGCGATCGCCCAGCGGCCGCTGAACAGTTCTCCGAAACGGTTCCTCTCCTTAGTCTCCGCTGTCTGACCCCGCGATGCGTCCGGGGTCGGAGGAATGGCAAGTCCGTAGTCACTAGCGATCCGGTCCGCCTCTTGAGCCCGTCCACGAACCCGCAGGTATGCGGGTGATTCCGGCAGGAGGAAGTACAGCATCGGAACGACCGTGAGCACGGGCAGGGCGCCGATGGCGAGCATCCCGCGGAAGCCGATGTGTTCGAGCAGCAGCATCGCCAGCAGGGAAGCGAGGATGCCGCCGACCGCATAACCCGAGAACATCAGGGCGTTGTTCAGGTTGCGACGGTGCGGTTGGGAAAACTCCACGGTGATGGCGATGGCAGTAGGGATCACGCCACCCAGTCCCACGCCGGCGAAGAACCGTGACAACCCGAAGATGAACGGATTGGGGGCAAAGGCGGACATCAGCATCAGCAATGAGAACGCGGTGATGCTGACCAGCATGACTTTCCGGCGGCCGACCACGTCGGTCAGATAACCGACGAGGATGGCGCCGATGAACATGCCGGCCAGGGCGTAGCTGCCGTAGGCGCCGGTCTGGACCGGGGTCAGGCCCCACTCCTCGTAGGCGAGCAGATCGGGGACGATAGCGCCATAGACGATGAGGTCGTAGCCGTCGAAGACGATGGCGACGAAGCACAGCAGGATCACCAGCGCCGAGGAACGCTGCGCAGGGGGCCTCTGGGCAGTGCCGGAATCGGTGGACATCGTCGAACTGGATGTTGAGTGGGTCGGGGAAGTGCTCATGGGGCTCCAATGATCGAAGAGTGATCGGGATCGTCGGCATGCCTCGGCGCCTATGGGCAATCCGCCGCGGAATGGTCGAGCAGCTGCGGGCCGGGAGGATGCGCGGCGTTCTGGTGTCAGGGCGCTGATCGTGGGTGGCGTCTCCCTTCGGTGGAGCGGACTTCCGGTCCGGAATACTCCGGACGGGTGGGGCCTGGACCCGGTGCGACTCATGCCCGGCCCCGGCGACCGCTCAGAATCCTGGAAGGCGGGAGGAGTGGTCCTCTCCTCCCGCCTCATGCCACCCGCATTCGGGTAACCCTCACACTCCTGCCGGGGTGAGGGCGCCGTCGGCGTGGTACTCGTGGATCCAGGCGAGGTAGCGGTCCCAGGCCTCCGGCGAGCCGAGTCGGGCGTTGCGGGCGTCGGCTGCGGGGCCGTCGGGAAGCTGCAGGACATCAGCGGTGGCCAGGGACGTAATCTGGACCCGTCGTACCCGCTCAGCCCGAATGTCCTGGTAACGCTGGCGGGCCAGGTCCCACCCGGTGCCATCCTCGAGTCCGTCCAGCAGGCAGTCGGCGAGCACGATCGCGTCTTCGATCGACTGGTTGGCGCCCTGACCGTGGTGCGGGACCATCGCGTGCGCGGCGTCACCGAGCAGGGTGATGCGCCCGCGGCTCCACTGCTGCAGCGGGGGGCGGTGGAACAGGGCCCAGCGTTCCGCCGCGGGGGCGCCGCTGATCATCTCCATGAGGGCCGGGTCCCACCCCTCGAAGGCCTTCAGGTGTTCGTCCTTCTCCGCCGGTACCACCCAGGACTTCTCAGCCCATGGCCCGTTGTGCCTGCGCACCAGCAGGAAGTTCTGCACACCTCCGCCGATGGGGTAATGCAGCAGATGGCCGCCGGGACCCATCCAGAACTGGATGGCCTTCGGGTCCGGCAGGGAGGGCATCTTCTCTGGCTCGACCAGGCCGCGCCAGCCGTAGCAACCGGAGAACTGCGCGTCGTCATACCCGAGGATCTCTTTCCGCAACCGGGAACGTACTCCGTCGGCGCCGATGACCAGGTCGGCTTCGAAGGCGTCCCCGTCGGCAAAGTGCAGGACGGCCGCATCCGCGCGCTCCTCCACCCGGACGCATCTCTTGTTCAGGTGCAGAGCTTCCTCGCCCAACGCCTCCTTCAGCATCAGCTGCAGATCAGCCCGGTGGACGCCGTAGTAGGGGGCACCCGCCCGGTCGTGGTATTCCTGCCGGGACAGCACCCGGCCGATGACGCGCCCGTCCCTGCCATCGCGGAAGATCAGACCGTCGACATCGGCGGCCTTCTCTGCCAGCTGCTCACCGATGCCCAGGCGATCCCGCAGGAACCGGGTGGCGTTGGCGGACAGTGCCACGGCTGCCCCGACCTCACGCAGCTCGGCGGCCTGTTCAAAGACGTCCACCGCCAGGCCGCGTCGGCGCAGCTCAGTGGCCAGTGTCAGTCCACCGATACCGGCGCCCACGATCGCAATCCGGGTGCCCTGGGAAGCGTTGGTCAGTGAGGTCATGATGTCTCCTTGTGTCCGAGCGAAACTGTCTGGCGATGAGCCTAGGAGTGGGGCGGCGCACAAACACCGGCAGGCTGTGCCAACTTGAGAGTCGGTTTTCCGACACTTTGTCGGAATTAGATTAGGGTGAGCCTCATGATTCGACTCCCGGAACTCGACGACGCACTCCAGGACCTCGCGGAGGAGCTGGGGCGGAGGTTGGTCGTGGTCGACCAGTCCATGCGGGTGGTGGCGTATTCGATCCATGAATCACCGGAGGACCGCCGACGCCTGTTCCACATGCTCGCCCACAGCGACTCGTGGCCCCGGCCGCGCACGGCGAAATCCGCGCACTGGATCGGGCGGATGCCCGAGGTCGGCCCCGTGATGTTCATTCGGTTGGTCGATTCCCGGCAGCAGATCATCGGGCATCTGATCCTGCCCTGCACGGAGTCCGAATCTGAGCACGAGGGGCCTGGGGTGGTGAAGCCGGTTGCGCCGGACACGGCCCGCCACCTGGCTGATTTGCTCGAGGCACGACAGCAGGCCACCAAAGGGCGATCGGTCCGTTCCCACCAGCTCACCGCCGATCTGGTCGCCGGGGACCTCCGGTCGCGGGAGGTCGCCGCCCGAGAGCTCATAGGAGAACGCCTGCTGAGCACCTCCGACAGTTACTGCGCCGTGGCGCTGGGTGTGGACCCCCGCATGGCCACCCCGGCGGACCACGAGAAGACGTCGCAGGCGGTGTCGCGCACGCTTCAATTCGTCCGGGAGACGTCGACCGCCAGTGTTGTCGGCGCCACCCTGGACGATCAGGTGGGCGTCCTCGTATTCCCGCGCCCCGTGGTCGTTCCCCGGCTCACGCGGATCCTGGCACACCCGCAGGTGGCTCCGGTCCGGGCGGGAGTCGGCCCCCTGACCGCGCTCAACGACGTCCACCGGTCTTTCGAGCGTGCGCAACTGGCCTGGCGCGCCACCTGGCTGGCCCCTGAGGACCATGATCTGGTGGCCACCTGGGACGGCGTGGGATTGGACGGGACACTGGCCCGGATGCCGGTGGAGGATTTCACTCTGGAAGACCTTCCCCCCGCCACCAGGGACCTGTTGAAGGAGGTGAACTCCCCGGATCTGTTGAGCACCCTGGAGGCGTATCTCAACGCCGGAGGAGACGCCCAGCAGACGGCGCGCGCGCTCAGGATCCACCGTTCGACGTTGTATTACCGGCTGGATAAGCTGCGCCCTCTGCTCCCCGGTGATCTCAGTGACGGTGTTCTGCGTCGGGATCTGCACACCGGGTTGCGGATGGCTCGCCTCGCACGTCTTTTCCTGGCAGCGTGACCTGGCCCGACAGGCGATCTCTGTCGGATGCTCGATCGATTACCAGGATGCCTCCGGTGCAGTGGGGGAGGATGGATTACGCGGCACGGGCCGTGAGGACTCGTGCCGCGTAAAGGTTGGCGGTGGGGGGTGGCCGGGATCAGGCGCCCACCGGCGCCCGCTTTCCTGCCATCGGGTCATTCTTCTCCACGAGGCGGCCGGCCTTGAGGACGGTGGCCTCGTCGAAGGCGCGACCGATGATCTGGAGCCCGACGGGCATGCCCTCGTTCAGTCCCGCCGGCACCGTGAGCGCGGGCAGCCCGGTGAGGTTGCTCGGTCCGGTGAAGCGGATGAAGTTGTCGATCAGGTCGACGTCCGCGCCGTTCAGGTGGGCGGTGGCGGAACCGATCGTCGGTGGCATCACGGGCAGTGTCGGCGCCATGATGACGTCCACCTCGCTCAGTGCGGCGGCGAATTCCGCCTTGATCTGGCGACGGGCCTGCTGCGCCTGCAGGTAGTCGACCGAGGAGAACAGCTCGCCCAGTTCGAAGAGGAAGCGGATGTCCGCCCCGAGGTCCTCGGGCCGTTCCACCAGGTCATTGTGGTGGATCGCCGAGGCCTCGGAAAGGCTGACGGCCAGTTCCGTCCACTCCGAGATCGCCAGGGAGGGAATCGTGACGGTCTTGAGCTTCGCCCCCTGTTCCACCAGGGCGTCGATCTGTGCGCGGACCAGCCGCTCGATCTCCGAGTCGACGTCCCGGAAGAAGTAGTCCTCCTCCACGCCGATGGTCAGCTCACTGGCGTCGCCTTCGAGACCCGCCAGGTAGTTGCCCACGGGCACATCGATGGCGGTGGGGTCCTTCGGGCTGAAGCCGGCGATGACCCCGAGCAGAGCGGCGGCGTCCTCGACGGTCTTGGACATGGGGCCGATGTGGTCCAGCGTCCAGGCCAGCGGGAAGCAGCCGTCCTTGGACACCCGCCCGTGGGTGGGCTTGAGGCCGACGAGC
>CAYSIP010000194.1:0-5216 GCA_964431055.1 uncultured Corynebacterium sp.
TTCTACTCGATGTTCGGCTTCCAGCGCACCGGTGACTCCATCTGGGCGGCCGCCGACCAGATGGCCCGTGGCTTCCTGATCGGCGCCACCGCCGGCCGCACCACCCTGGCCGGTGAGGGTCTGCAGCACATGGACGGCCACTCCCCGGTCCTGGCGTCGACCAACCCGGCCGTGGTCACCTATGATCCGGCATTCTCCTATGAGGTCGCCCACCTGATCCGGGAGGGCATCGACCGGATGTACGGCGAGGGCCGCGGCGAGGACGTCATCTACTACCTCACCGTGTACAACCAGCCGACGCATCAGCCGGCCGAGCCGGAGAACCTCGACGTCGAGGGCCTCCACAAGGGCATCTACCTGTACTCGAAGGGCGAGGGTAGCGGTCACGAGGCCTCCATCCTGGCCTCGGGCATCGGCATGGACGCCGCCCTGCGCGCCCAGGAGATCCTGAGCGAGGACTACGGCGTGGCCGCCAACGTCTTCTCCGTCACCTCCTGGGTCGAGCTGGCCCGCGACGGTGCGGCGAAGAACAAGGAGCAGCTGCGTTACCCGGGCCGCACGATCGAGGAGCCCTTCGCCACGAAGCAGCTCAAGCAGGCCGGTTCCGGCCCGTTCGTGGCGGTCTCCGATTTCACCACGGACCTGCAGGAGCAGATCCGCGCGTTCGTCCCGGGCGAGTACATCGTCCTGGGCGCCGACGGTTTCGGTTTCGCCGACACCCGTCCGGCCGCGCGACGCTACTTCAACATCGACGCCGAGTCCGTCGTCGTCGGTGTGCTGCTGGGACTGGCCCGCGAGGGCACGATCGACATCTCGGTCGCGGCCCAGGCCGCCGAGAAGTACAACCTGGACGATCCGACCAAGGCCTAAACCCCCGCTGGTCGACGTCAGCCGCTGAAACCCTCCGCCTCCCGGGCGGAGGGTTTCCCGCTTTCACCCCCCACCGACGATAGTTACCGGAAAAATTACCGGGCTCACCCGACCTGAGCTGGCCAGTTTCCGGTTCCGTACGGCCATCCGCGCGGGTTGATTTCCGGTTTTGTGCGATAATCGGAGGAATCCCGCCGCGCCGCGCAGTGAAGGAGCCACCGTGACCGCCTGGCTATTCCCCGTCGACGACACCTGGGTCATCCCGCCCGGGGACGCGCCCGAGTTCCTGGCGCAGATGGACCTGGACCCCGCTTTCTTCCGCCGGGCCGTGGAGGAGGGCGAACTGGCCGCCCGGAACACGGACGTCTTCCAACCGGTCACCGCGGCCGGCCTGCTGCGCTGGATCACCACGGTCGGATCCCTGCGCTACGCGGGCGTGCAGACCAACCGGTGGTCGCTCGAGGACCCGGAGAACCGGCCGGTTCTCCGGCACGTGGACGGTCGGTGGACCCTGTCACTGGTGGGCGGCAGTCCGGAGACGGGCCTGGCCGAGGGGGTCCCACTGGCCGCGCGACGGAAGGGCACGGCCACCGCGGGGGCGTTCAGCAACCAGCTCACACTCTCCTTCCCGCACTCCGTTCCCGGCCCGCCCGCCCCTACCGACCGGGCACACCCGCCTGAGGGGAACTGGATTTTCCTCTACCACCGGCATCAGGGTGGAATTCGCTCGGAGATCTCGCTGCCACTAGGGTTCCACGAGGGTCAATTCACCGGCTGGCGGGCCCGCATCCTGCTGGAGCCGTGGGAGCCTGGCGAGGCAGCCAGGGAGCTTCCGGGAGACGTTGGAGGAAATGATGTCGAGTTCCGTGTCGAAGAGGCATGACACTGATCGACTGATTCCCGACCGCATCCGCCTGGCCCGCATGCGCCGGGGCCTGAGCAAGGTGATGCTCGCCTCCGGGTTGGGGTTGACGAGCCGGACGATCGCGAACTACGAAAGGGAGGGCGCGCCCGCCACGGCCGCGCCCCGGCTCGGCGAGGTGCTCGGCTTCCCGGCCGATTATTTCCGCCGCCCCGTCGTCACCGTCCTTACCGCCCCGCAGGTCAACTTCCGGGCCGGGCGACGAACCACCGCCACCCAGCGCGCGGCCGCGCTCGCCTCCGGCACCCACGCCGTGGAGTTGTCGCAGTGGGTCACCGGTCGTTTTCGGCTGCCCTCAGTCGACGTCCCCGACCTCACCGGCGAAGGCCCACTCATGGCGGCCCAGTTGCTCCGGCAGGCCTGGGGCCTGGGAGTCACGCCGCTTCCCAATCTGGTCCAGCTGAGCGAGTCCCGGGGCATCCGGGTATTCGGCCTGCCTCCCCTGGCCGCGGCCGTCGACGCGTTCTCCGCCTGGCACGACGAGGCGCCGTATATCTTCCTGGCGCGCCGCCGCACCCCGGAGGACACCCGCTTCGACCTCGCCCACGAGCTCGGCCACCTCGTCCTGCACTCCCGGCGCGGGGCCGAGCCCACCGAGGCGCCCGACACCGCCCGCCAGGAGCGGGAGGCCGATGAATTCGCCTCCGAGCTCCTCTTCCCCCGCAAGGCCGTCTTCGAGTGTGTCCCCCACAATCCTCCGGTGGACCGTCTCCTCCAGGTCAAGCGCCATTTCGGCGTCTCCGCGCTGGCTGCTGCGCACTCGACGCACAAAGCGGGCCGGATGAGCGACTGGTGCTACCGGCAGACCATGACGGAGCTGGGCCGGCGCGGGTTCCGCACCGGTGAGCCCGGCGGGATGAGCTCGTACGAGCACTCGCGTGTGTTTGCGGCGGTGTTCTCCCCCGGCAACCAGCAGAAGAACACCGTCCCGGCCCTCGCCGGGCAACTGTGCCTTCCCCCGGAGGACGTGCACGCCCTGACACTGGAGTCCTCCCTGTTCCTGGCCGCCGCGAACGCCCTGCGCCCGGTGCGGGGCACGGACCCGGTGGCAACCGTGCCGGCGGCCGACCGTGCCCCGTCGCGCAGGCGCGGGCACCTGCGCGTGGTGTCCCGGTAGCCGGGCACGCTGAAAGCCGGACCAGGCCCGCGGTTGCCCGCTAGTCTCAAGGACATGACGGAACCGGAGTTCCAGACGGAACGCGAACGCGCCCAGGAGGCACTGACCAAGGCGGTCGGCGAGGGCCGGCTCGACCTGGGTGAATTCACCGAGCTGGTCGAGGTCGTGTGGTCGACCGACGATAAAACCACCCTCGACCGCATCATCGCCGAGGCCACCCCGCAGGCCCCGACACTGCCTCCGGCAGGCGGAACCGGCGGCGTGCCGGCCGCCACCCCCTTCGCCCATCCCCCCGCCATGCCGCAGCCCGGCCAGCAGTTGACCTCCTTCCTCGGTGACGTCACCCGCAAGGGCGCGTGGCTGGTGCCCGAGCGGATGAGCGTGCGCACCATCCTCGGTGATCTCTATCTCGATCTGCGCCGGGCCACCGCCGCCAGCCCGGTGGTCACCATCAACGTGGAGACCTACGTGGGTGACGTCCGCCTCGTGGTCCCGCCCGGAGTGAACGTGGAGGTGCAGATCAACCACATCCTGGGCAGCAGCAAGATCGAGACCTCGGAGCCGATGCCGGGCGCTCCCCGCGTCGTACTCACCGGCACCTGCCTGCTGGGGGACGTGAAGATCACCACCAAAGAAGTTGACGAGGAACCCTCCCTCTGGTGGCGCTGGCTCTGACCTGCTCCCCCGCCCCGTCACCGGGGAGTAATCTCTAGATGACAGGCACCGGATGAAGGAGGTTCACGAGGACATGGGCACCACCCACGTCACCTATCCCATCCACCTCTTCGGTACCTCCCCCGAACGCATCTACCGGGCGTTGACCGACCGCTCCGATCTGGACGCCTATCTCGACGGCACCGAATCGAAGATGTACACCGCGTGCGCCGCGGTGTGGCCGATCATCGTCTCCGCGTTGAAGACCTGGGTCGAATCCGACAAAGCCAAGAACAGGTAAGGAAGCTCCACCAGTGATGAACCCGATGCGCCCCATGAAGCCGCGCGACGAAGACCGCCAGGAACTCCAGGCGGAGCTGACCCGGTTGGTGGGCGCCGGCCGCCTGCAGTTCGCGGAATTCGACGAACTCATGGACACCATCTGGTCCACCGAGGACAAGACCGTCCTGGACCGTATCCGCGCCCGCTACCTCGGCCACCCGGGGACTGTGCCGGGACCGGTCCAGCAGCAACCGCCGCTGCAGTACCCGCAGCCCGGCGTCCCCTACGGGCAGCCGATGCCGATGGCCCAGCCCGGGGCGAGCAATGCGCCCATCCTGCCCAATGATCAGTCCGGTAGGCCGGTGACCTCGAATATGGGCACCATCCGCCGCGCCGGGCAGTGGACCGCGCCCGAGTACTCGGCGTTCAAGCTCACCGGCGCCACCCTGCACCTGGACCTGCGGGAGGCGCACGCCGCCGCCCCGGTGATCACCTTCGACATCAGCGCCACCTTCAGCTCCGTGGACATCATCGTCCCACCGGGTGTGTACGTGGAAAACCAGATGAAGGAGTCCTGGTCGAGCTCAGACATCCAGGTCACCGCCCCCGCCCCCGGCGCGCCACGTGTCATCCTCACCGGGGTGGCCCGCGGCTCCGAGGTCAAGATCCGCACGCTGCACGTGGCCCAGCGAGGGTCGATGTGGCGCAAGATCTTCGGCCAGGGGTAGCTCGTTCCACAGGGCGTCCCCCTCCCTGTCCACGGGAATCTGAGGAGAGCCCCGCCCTGACCGCGGCCCCCTCCCCACTTTCCAGGGGGCACGAGCAAACCTGTTTAGGTCATACGATTTTGGCTTGCTAGTTTCATACGGGCCATCTCACCCGAATGACAGGTATGTGACCCATGAACTTTTCCCTTTCCGGTTCCCGGCCCTTCACCAGAGCGGCAGTGGCGGGAACCCTGATCCTGTCCCTGACGGGAATCACCGCCTGCACCTCCACGGAGGCCCAGGAAGACCCGACCGACACGGTCGCACAGTCCTCGTCCAGCGACGTCTCGCCCCGCGAGGTGACCGCCAACGATTTCCCGGTCAACGTCGACGAGTCGACTCACCCGGCAAGCACTCCGCCGGCGGAAGGCGACCTGCGGGTCACCCTGCTGGGCACCGGAAGCCCGATCCCCAGCACCGAGCGCTTCGGCTTCTCCGTCCTCGTCCAGGCGGGGGACAACAACTACGTCATCGACGCCGGCCGCGGCGCCATCATCCGCCTGATCCAGGCGGGTGTGGAGGCAGGCGAGATCGACGGACTCTTCCTCACGCACTTCCACTCCGACCACGTCATCAGCATCGACGACCTGTGGATGACCGGTTA
>CAYSIP010000195.1:0-5203 GCA_964431055.1 uncultured Corynebacterium sp.
GCCGTTGGCCAGGGTGGTGTCCTCGAACCAGGGGATCTCGTTGACCTGGTTGAGCACCGCGCCGGCCTCGTAGTTCTCTGGCGGGGCCACTCCGCAGCGCAGCACGACAGGTTCGAGGCCGGGGGCGACCCAGACGGCGGAGTCCTCGTCCACGCTCTCGACACGCTCGTATTCGTCGGCGACGGTCTCCGGCAGGTTAGGCATCAACTCAGCACACACGGCCTCCGCCCCGGGATCACCGGCGGGGGAGAGATCGGCCAGCGGCGTCGGGTTCGGTTCATGGTCCTCGGTGGGGAGAGTGGCCACGGCCTCCGAGATCTCCTCGACCGGATTGTCGGCCCCGTCCATGCTGGGTTCGTCGGCGGTGACGGCCACCGTCTGCGCGCGATCGACGGTGTACCAGGTCTGGAGGGTGGATTCAGGCGTGGCGTCCTTGACCTGCAGCCACTGCACACCGTTGACCTCGACGGGCTGGGAGTAGGCGGTGTACTGCAGGGGCAGGTCAACGCCGCAGCGCAGGGTGACGCGGTCCTGCGAGCTGGAGGACCACGCGGCGACGCCGGCGGGGGCGGGCTCGACGATCTCCGCCCGGTCATGTCCGAGCACCTCGTCGGGCAGGGAGCCGATCAGCTCTGCGCATTCCGCGGAGTCGGTGGCGGGCCCGGGCAGGGGGCCCATGGCCACCGGCTGGTTCCCCACCCGGTCGAAGAAGACCTTTGCTCCGACGAGCACTCCGATCACCAGCAGGAGGGCCAATCCGAGGGAGACGTAGATGATTGTCTGGCCGGAGCGACTAAGTTGGGGGGAGTCAGCGGAGCTCATGGCCCAGCAGTCTAGCGAAAGGCGTTCCCCACTTGACCACCTTCCCCGCCCGTTACGCTGGTCCGACCCTCGGCGAGGTCGGTGAGCATCGGGCCATCGAAGAGATCATCAGCGCCGCCCCGTCATCCCGCAACGGTGATGACGCCGCGGTGCTGTCCCACGCTTCCCCCAACTCACGGGCGGTGGCCACCACCGACATGCTGATCGAGGGGCGCCACTTCAAAGTGGAGTGGTCGACTCCGGAGGAGGTGGGGCGCAAGGCGATCGTGCAGAATTTCGCGGATGTCGAGGCGATGGGGGCACGGCCGTTGGCGGCCCTGTTGGCTATCTCCGCCCCGCTGCACACCCCGGTGTCCTATATCCGTGGGGTGGCGGCCGGGATCGCCGACCGGGCGCGGGAGTATTCCGCGGAATTGGTCGGTGGGGACCTGACCGCCGGTGAGGAGCTGGTTCTGTCCGTCACCGCGATCGGCTCCCTGGGGGGTTCGCTACCGGAACTGACCCTGGCGCGGGCCCGGCCGGGGCAGCGGGTGGTCGCCCACGGCAGGATCGGCTGGTCGGCGGCCGGCCTGGCGCTGCTGGAGCGCTACGGGCGGAGCGGGGTTCCACAGCAGCTCCGCGAACTGGTGGAAGCGCACTGCGCACCGCGGTTGAACCCGGGCCGTGGGGTGATCGCGCGGGCGACGGGGGCGACCAGCATGACGGACAATTCCGACGGCCTGGTCGTGGACCTGGGGACGATCGCCCGGCGCTCGGGCGTCGGCATCGACCTGTTCTCCTCCGCGGTGGCACCGGATGATCTGCTCATCCGCGCCGCCCAGCTGCTGGACGTGGATCCGTGGGAGTGGGTGCTCGCCGGTGGAGAGGACCACACCCTGTTGGCAACCACGGCGGGTGATCCGCCGTCGGGTTTCCGCACCATCGGCCGCGTCACCCGGAACGACCAGGTGACGGTTGACGGCGTGGAACCCGCCTACGGTTACGGGTGGGTGAGCTTCTGATGAACCTTCCGGTCCATCCCACCTGGTTGCCCGCCCTGGAACCCGTCGAGGATCAGATCCACCGCATGGGCGATTTTCTCCGCGCGGAACCGGAGTTCCTGCCCAAGGGCGGGGACATCCTGCGCGCCTTCCATGATCCCTTCGACGAGGTGAAGGTGCTCATCGTCGGCCAGGACCCGTATCCCACACCCGGACATGCCATGGGCCTGAGCTTCTCCACCCACCCGGGGGTGCGCCCGCTGCCGCGCAGCCTGGCGAACATCTACAAGGAACTGCACGCCGACCTCGGCGCCCCGGTACCCGAGGACGGGGACCTGACGCCGTGGGCGGAGCAGGGCGTGCTCCTGCTCAACCGTGTGCTCACCGTACGTCCGGGCAAAGCTGCCTCCCACCGCGGCAAGGGATGGGAGCAGGTCACCGAGGCGGCGATCCGCGCACTGGCGGCCCGCGACCGCCCCCTGGTGGCGGTGCTGTGGGGCCGGGACGCCCAGGCGACGGGCGCGTTCCTCGGGGACGTCCCGCGCGTGGAGTCACCGCACCCGTCCCCGTTGTCGGCCTCCCGAGGTTTCTTCGGCTCCCGGCCCTTTTCGCGGACCAATGAGCTGCTCGTCGCCCAAGGCGGAGAACCTGTGGACTGGCGGTTGTAGACTAGGCCGGTATGTCCTACCCGCGTGAGCTCGACGGCACCCGACTACACAACTGGGCGACGCGGGCGGTGGCCGAATTGTCCGCCCGCCGCGCCGAGATCAACGCCCTCAACGTCTTCCCAGTCCCCGATGCGGACACCGGATCCAACATGGCCCACACCATGGAGGCTGCCCTGGCCGAGGTCAATCGGTTGGAGGAGGCCTCCGAGGTCGGTGCGGTCGCCCAGGCGTTGGCCGTGGGCAGTGTGCGCGGGGCCCGCGGCAATTCCGGCGTGGTGCTCAGCCAGGTGCTGCGCGCCGTCGCCGAAACGGCCGTCGATGGCCGTGTGGACGGTGACACCCTCACACGATCGCTCAGCACCGCGGTGCACCTGGTCGACCGGGCCATCTCAGAACCGGTGGAGGGCACCGTCATCACGGTGCTGCGCGCCGCGTCCGTCGCTGCCCGGGAGACGGAGGGTGAGCTCCACGACGTCGTCACCGCAGCGGTGGAGGCCGCACGCGTCGCCCTGGCCAAGACCCCCTCCCAGCTCGATGTCCTGCGGGAGGCGGGCGTCGTCGACGCGGGCGGCACCGGTTTCCTCGTCATCATCGAGACGCTGCTCGACGAGATCGAGGGGGTCACCGAACCGTCGGAGACGCCCGGAGGGGAGGAGGACTCCGCCACCCCGGTGTCCCACGGCCGGCCCGCCGAGCTGGAGGTCATGTTCTGGTTCGTCGGCGACCTCGACGCCCTGAGCGCGGAGCTGGAGGAACTGGGCGACAGTCTGCTTATCGCGCGGGCCAGTGACACCGAGGGCACTGTCCACGTCCACTCCCACGAGGCGGGGGAGGTCATCCAGCGGGCGTTCGCCGCCGGCGCTGTCACCGATCTGCACCTGGAGGTGCTTCCCGACGCCCCGCAGGTCGCCGCCCCCAACCGCATCGTCGTGGCGGTCACCCCACCGGGTTCCGTCGCGGATCTCTACCGGCAGGCGGGCGCGATCGTCGTCACGCCAGGTCGCGACGCCGTGACCGAGATCCTGGGGCAGATGCGCCGCTGCGGGGCCGACGAGGTCATCCTGCTGCCCAACGGTCTGCTTGACCGCCGACAGCTGGTCGCGGTGGAGCGAGCCACCCACGCCTTCGAACAGGCCATCACCCTGCTGCCCACCGCCCGCCTGGTCTCCGGCATCGCCGCGCTCACGGTCCACGACCCGGAAGTCCCCCTCGGGGTGGCCGCCTACGCGATGTCCGAAGCCGCCTCCGCCATGCGCACCGCCGTGCTCTCCCGCGCCGAGAAGGCCGCCCTGACACCTGCCGGGCCGTGCGCGAAAGGGGACGTCATCGTCACCTCCCTCGGGGAGATCATCGTCGTCGCCGACACTCTCGCCGACGCCGTCCTCGCCGCCTGCCGACGCCTCCTCGAGGTCGGGGGAGAGCAGATCACCCTGTTGTCCGGTGAGGAACTCGACGTCGAGGCGCTGGAGGCCCGCCTGCGTGTGGAAGTCATGGCCTTCCCGGCCGACGGGCTCGGCCACCTCGCCGAAATCGGGGTGGAATGATGCTGGGCTGGACTGACGACCGGCCCCTGGCCGACGTCCTGCCGACCAAGGAGGCGAAGGCGATCACCAAGGCCTTCGGGTACGAGACCTGCGGAGAGCTGCTCGAGCACTACCCCCGCGCCTACTCCCGCCACGGGGCCGGGGTGAACGTGGAACGCGCACAAGACGGCGACATCGTCACCTGCGTCGGAGAGGTGGTCCAGGCCGAGACCTTTTCCGCCCGCGGCAAGCAGATCCATAAAATCGCGATCGCCGACGGCCGGACGCGTCTGACCGCCACCTTCTTCAACGCCCGCTACGCGCAGAACGTGCTGAAAAAGGGTTCCCGGGCGATGTTCTCCGGCAAGCTCAGCCACTTCCAGGGCACCCCTCAGATCCAGCACCCCGATTTCTTCCTCCTGCCCCGGCCGGGGGAGAAACCCGGCAAGCAGGCGTCCACCGGCAGCCTGCGCAGCCTGTCCGTCTACGGCGACCTCGACGAGATCCTCTCCGGCCTGGACCACCTGCCCGTCTACCCGGCCACGGCGAAGGTGCCGTCCTGGCGCATCATGGGCGCCATCCGGGAGATCCTGCGCACCCTGCCCCCCATCCCCGAGCCGCTGCCCGGCCCACCGGTCGGTTTCATCGGCTTCGACGAGGCCATCCGCGGCATCCACCACCCCGACTCCGCCGGCCCGGAACGCCATCTCGACCGGCTCAAATACAACGAAGCCCTTTCCCTCGCCCTCGTGATGGCCCTGCGCCGCCGCGACACCGAGGACCGCCGTGCCCCCGCCTTCGAACCTGCTCCGGACGGTCACCGCGCCGGGTTGGCGGCCGGCCTGCCGTATCCGCTGACCGCCGGCCAGCAGCAGGTGCTCGGTGAGATCTCCCGGGACCTCGAACGTCACGTACCGATGAGCCGGCTCCTGCAGGGTGAGGTCGGCTCCGGCAAAACGGTCGTCTCCCTGCTGGCGATGCTCCAGGCCGTCGACGCCGGCCACCAGTGCGCCCTGCTCGCCCCCACGGAGGTCCTCGCCGTCCAACACGCCCGCTCCCTGACCGCCCTGCTCGACCAGGCCGGGGTCAACGTCTCCGTCGTTCCCCTGACCGGGTCGATGCCCGTGGCGGTGAAACGGAAGAACCTGCTGGACGTCGTCTCCGGCCAGGCCGACATCGTGGTGGGCACCCACGCGCTCATCCAGGACAC
>CAYSIP010000196.1:0-5186 GCA_964431055.1 uncultured Corynebacterium sp.
GTCAAGGTCGCCATGGTCATCGCCGGCACCGTCTTCGGCCTCGCGATGTTCTACGAGGTGGCCTTCATCATCCTCGCCCCGCTGATCATCGCGGTGGCCGTGGAGGCGAAGATCCCGTTCATGAAGATCGCCATTCCGGCGGTCGCGGCCACCACCACCGCCCACTCGCTCTTCCCGCCGCAGCCGGGACCCGTCGCCCTGGTCGACGCCTACAAGGCCGACATCGGCATGGTCTACATCTACGGCATCATCGTCGCCATCCCGACCGTGATCGTCACCGGCTGGGTCCTGCCACGATTCCTCGGCAACCTCGACTACCCGGTGCCGAAGCTGCTCCGGACGGAGGACCCCGTCCCCGCCGGGGAACGCCCCTCCTTCGGCATCTCGATGTTCGTCCCGCTGATCCCCGCCATCCTGATGATCGGCGCGACCGTCGCCAATGTCTGGCTGACGGAGGGCACGACCGCGCACACCCTGGTCAACTTCTTCGGTTCCCCGATCATCTCCCTGTCCATCGCGATGGCCGCGGCGATCTGGTTCTTCGCCCTGCGCCCGGGCCGCGGAATCGGCTGGGGCATGGACTCCTTCGAGGGTGCGGTCAAGGGCATTGCCATGGTCGTGCTCATCATCGGCGCCGGCGGTGCGCTCAAGGAGGTCATCATCGACACCGGCATCGGCGACTACATCGGGTCGTTGATGAACTCCACGTCCATCTCGCCCTACATCATGGCGTGGTTGATCACCGTGCTCATCCGCCTGGCCACCGGCCAGGGCGTGGTCTCCGCCATGACCGCGGCCGGTATCATCGCCGCCGCCCTCATGGACCCGGCCACCGGCACCCTCGTCGGCGTGGACCCGGCACTGCTGGTGCTCGCGACCGCCGCCGGCTCCAACACCCTGACCCACGTCAATGACGCCAGCTTCTGGCTGTTCAAGGGCTACTTCGACCTCTCGGTCAAGGACACCCTGAAGACCTGGGGCCTGCTGCAGCTGTGTAACTCCCTCGTCGGCCTCGGCATGGTCATGGCGATCAGCGCGTTCGTCGGCTAGCTCGGGGGCGGGGCGCCGGGAAGCGGCACCCGTGGGCTTCTTGACGTACGAGGCCGACCCCACACGTGGGACCGGGCCCCGGGGCGGATGCGCAACTGCATCTCCCCGGGGCCCGGCCCGTTGTTCTCCGGCGGGTTATTCCACCCAGTCCGCGAGGGAATTTTTGAGCAGCTCGACGGCCTCGTTCTGCCACAGCGGCCCGAAGGTCACCCGGCGCACGCCGAGTTTCCGCAGGGTCTCCAGGTCGCCAGGTTTGTTGGCACCCGGGGCGACGGTGACGTTGAGGGGCACGTCGATGGCCTGCACCAGGCGGGAGATCTGATCGTGGTCGGCCACGCCCACGGTGTAGATGGACCGCGCGCCGGCCTCGACCATGAGCTTCATGCGCTCGAGCGCCTCGGCCTCTGGGTCCTCGAATTCGGCGTCGCCACGCTTGACGACGTCGGTGCGGCCGTTGATGACCAGGGCGAGGTCCTTGGCGTCGGCGGCCTGGCGCACCCCTGCGATGTACTCGGCGTGTTCCGCGCGGGAGCGCAGGCGCCCGCCCTCGCCGTGGACGGTGTCCTCGATGTTCATGCCGACGGCGCCTGTCTCGGCGACCTTGTCGAGCAGGTCGGCGGGGGACAGGCCGTAACCGGATTCGACGTCGACGCTGACGGGGACGCCGACGGATTCGACGATGGCCCGGGTGATGTCGAGGTAGTGGTCGAAGTTCATGGCCTCACCGTCCCCGGAACCGATGGAGTTGGCGACGGGGTGGCTGCCGATGGTCAGGCCGGGAAAACCAGCGTCGACGGCGACGCGGGCGCTCCAGACGTCCCAGACGGTCGGGAGGACGAGCAGGTCTCCTGAGGCGTGGGCGTCGGCGAAGGTGAGGGCGAGATCGTGGTTGAGGGGCATGGTGTTCCTCCTGCTGGTGGATGTCGGGCGGGAAATCTGCGGGGATGTCTCTCCCGTGTCCATGATCACACAGTTCCCGGACCCGGGTCAGGGACTGAGCTGACGACCGGCGCTGCCGGGACTCCGCATCGTCGACTCCCGGACGATCAGACGGGTGGGCAGCACGCGAGGCTTGACGAAGGTGGTGCGGATGCCCTTGACCAGGGCGATCAGATTGGCGGCCGCCACCCGTCCCACGGCGCGCAGGGGACCCGCGACCGTCGTCAGGCTGGGGGAGATGAGCGTGGTCAATTCCGTGTTGTCGAAGCCGACGACCATGACGTCGTCGGGCACGCTGACGCCGCTGAGGTGGGCCTGCTGCAGGAAACCGATGGCGACGAGGTCGTTGAAGCACAGGACGGCGTCGGTGGGCTCGCGGCGCCAGATCTCGAAGGCGCGGCGCCCGCCCCTGATCGTGGGCTCGTCGATGCGTTGCTGGCGGATGCTCACCCGTGCGAGCCGTCGGACGTGCTCGAGGCTCAACCGGGTGGCCGGGGTCAGGGTGATCGTCGGATCCGTGGACTCGGTGTTGGCGACGGTGTCGACGAGTCCCCGCCAGCGGGTGGCGTCCGCCCAGGAGTTGTCGGGCCCCGCGAGATAGGTGATGGAGCGCGCGCCCTGGGCCTCCAGGTGGATGACCGCCTTGATCGCGCCCTCATGGTTGTCGACGAGCACGCTGGGCACCCCCTGGACAGGACGGTTGACCACGACCGTCGGGATCGTGCGGGCGATCTTCTGGATCTCCCCCTGGGACAACCGCGTCGAGGCGAGGATCAACCCGTCGACGTGTGGGCTGAGTTGCTCGACCGCGCGCAGCGCCCGCGGAACGGATTCGCTGGTGTTGGCCACGGTGACGGTCATGTGCTGCGTCCTGGCCGCGTGCTCCGCACCCTGGAGAACCTCGAGGAAGAACGGGTTGGAGATGTCGGCGACGATCAACCCGAGGTTGTCGGTGCGGGTGCCGGCCTCCGTCAGGTCGGAGGAACGGGTGGCCAACTGACTGCGGTAACCCAACCGGTCCGCCGCGAGACGGATCTTCTCGGCGGTCCGGAAACTGACCCGGTCCGGGCGGCTGAGGGCGCGCGAGACGGTGGAGGCGGCCACACCCGCCGCTTCGGCGACGTCGTAGATGGTGACGGAGCGCCCCTCATCCCGGGACCGGGGCCCGGAGGCGGCGGGACCGGGGCTGTCTGGCATGGCCCCGAGTATACGGAGCGTGGCTAGACTTGCCGCAGTACTGACCACGGCCAGCGAGAGGCGAGCCCGACGTGAAAACTCCGATCCCTGATTATCTGCACCAGATTCTGGAGGGGGTGCGCGCCGATCACACCGGTTCCGTCTCCGATTACATTCCCGACCTGGCAGAAGCTGATCCGGAGCTGCTGGGGGTTGCCGTATGCACGATCTCAGGCCACGTGTACGGCGCCGGGGACGACGAGGCCATGTTCAGCATGCAGTCCATCTCAAAGGCGTTCGTCTACGCCCTCGCCCTCCAGGAGCTGGGTCGGGAGAAGGTCTTCGGGACCGTCGGGATGGAACCCTCCGGTGAGGCCTTCAATGAGCTGTCGCTGGAGGGGGAGACCCACCGGCCGATGAACCCCATGATCAATGCGGGCGCGATCGCGGTCAACCAGCTGATCAACGGGGAAGACTCGAGCGTCGAGGACCGGGTCGAGGTCATCCGCAGCTTCTTCTCCGATCTGGCTGGACGGGAACTGCAGGTCAACGAGCATCTGGCCAACAACGAACTCGAACACGCCGACCGCAACCTCGCCATCGCGCACATGCTGCGCGGCCACGACGTCATCCACGACAACGCCCACGAGGCGGTGACCAGCTACATCAGTCAGTGCGCCATCGAGGTCAACGTCCGGGATCTGGCGGTCATGTCCGCCACCCTGGCCAACGGGGGCGTGCAGCCGGTGACGGGGCAGGAGATCCTCGACCAGGAGGTCTGCCGGCTGACTCAGTCCGTCATGAGTTCGGCGGGCATGTACGACGGCGCCGGCCGGTGGATGGCCACCGTGGGCATCCCCGCGAAGTCGGGGGTGTCCGGCGGGTTGATCGGCACCCTGCCCGGCCAGCTGGGTATCGCCACGCTCTCCCCGCGCCTGAACAAGCACGGCAACAGCGTGCGCGGCGTGGAGATCTTCCAGCGGCTCTCGGAGGACATGGGCCTGCATCTGATGGCCGCCGATCCGGCCGGCACCCACGCCGTGCGCTCCATCCAGCTGAGTGAGGACGACTCCATCATCAATCTGCAGGGGCCGGTCAATTTCACCGCCGCGGAGAATATCCTGCACGAGCTCGAAAAGCACGACTTCACCGGACGGCGTCTCATCCTCGACGTCTCCCGCGTCTCCGGTTTCCACCGCATGGGGCGCAAGATGGTCAAGGAGGGCCTGCGGCGGATACGGGAGGAGGGTTTCGAGGTCGCGATCTATGACCCGGAGGACGTGATGGCCGATTTCGAGTTCTCCGACGGCACCCGCGCCCCGGAGATCGAACGGCGATGACTCCCGCCCCCCGGTGACACCCGGCCCGGCCGTGGCTACGCTGAAGATTCCAGACGTCTCAAGGAGCGGAGGAATCATGGCCAAGCAGAACCGCAAGGAAGATCCCGGGCCCAGCGTCAAGGACCCGGAACTCTATGAGTCGCTGCGCGACGACGGCGCCTCCAAGCAGAAGGCCGCACGCATCGCCAATGCCGCCGCGGCGAGCTCCCGCGAGGAGATCGGCAAGAAGGGCGGGGAGTCCGGTTCCTACGAGGACTGGACCGTCGACGAATTGCGGCAGCGCGCCAGCGAACTCGAGATCGAGGGCCGTTCAAGCATGAACAAGGCGGAGCTCATCGACGCCCTGCGCAACAGCTAACCCGGGCCCTGGGACGTTTATCGACGCCCGCACGCCGTGTGGGAGAGCGGTTGCGGGACGCCCCGGGCACCGACAGGTCCACACCACGGCATCCGGTCCGTTCCGGGTGCTCGAAACCGGTCGGTGTGGCGGGAGCGGGTTGTTTCGCCCCTTGTTCGCCACTTTTGGCAGGGATGGCTGAAAGTGTGCACTTTCCGTGCCCCATCGACGAAAACCCCCGGTCATCATTCAGATGACCGGGGGTTATTGTGCGCCATCAGGGAATCGAACCCCGAACCCACTGATTAAGAGTCAGTTGCTCTACCAATTGAGCTAATGGCGCT
>CAYSIP010000197.1:0-2286 GCA_964431055.1 uncultured Corynebacterium sp.
GATCGGCCTGTTGCCCACCTACGAGACGATCGGTGTCCTCGCCCCCATCCTGCTCGTCCTCCTGCGCATCCTCCAGGGGATCTCCGCCGGTGGCGAATGGGGCGGCGCCGCGTTGATGGCCGTCGAGCACGCCCCCGCCCACCGGCGCGGGCTGGCGGGCACGTTCCCGCAGCTCGGGGTGCCGCTCGGGATGTTGCTGGCCGCCGGGGTCTTCGCCCTGATGACCGGCGTGATCGCGCCGGGTGAGGCCTTCCTGGAGTGGGGCTGGCGCGTGCCCTTCCTGCTGAGCTTCGTCCTCGTGCTCATCGGCCATTTCATCCGCCGCTCCGTCGACGAGACCCCGGTGTTCGCGGAAATTTCCGCGCGCAAGAAGCACACCTCCGCCCCGGTGGTCACCCTCTTCCGCTTCCACTGGCCGCTGATCATCACCGCCGCCCTGCTCTTCGCGGGCAACAACGCCGGTGGTTACATGATCGTCGGTGGCTTCATCACCTCCTACGCCTCCGACCCTGCCGGCCCGGTCGCACTGGACCGCACCCCGGTGTTGTTGACCGTCGCCGCGGCTGCGGCCGTGTGGTTCCTGTCCACCCTGGTGTCCGGTTTCCTCTGCGACCGCATCGGCCGCCGAAACACCTTCCTCCTCGGCTTCGCCGTCCTGCTGGTCATGGCGTTCCCGCTGTTCCAGCTGGTCAACACCGGTGACATCCGTCTGCTCACGCTGGGCCTGTGCCTGTACGCCATCGGCCTCGGCCTGTCATACGGCCCGCAGGCCTCCTGGTACGCGGAGCTCTTCCCGGCGAACGTCCGCTTCGCCGGAGTCTCGATCTCCTACGCCCTCGGCGCGATCGCGGGCGGCGCCTTCGCCCCGCTCATCGCCCAGGCGCTTCTCGACGCCACCGGCACCACCCAGGCGATCTCCACCTACCTGGTGATCATGTTCCTGATCGGCACGGTGGCCGCCCTGTTGCTGCAGGACAACCCGGGCCGTGATCTGGGTATCGACGCCCAGCCCGAGCAGGAGAGCAACGCGCGGCTGCGCATCGATCCGGAGTACCGCCGGGAGCGCGACCGCGTGGATGTCGCATGAGTGTTTCCGTGATTATCCTGGAGCCATGGAATACAAGGTGGTGGAGGTCCGCGAGGGCTGGTTCGGCGACAAGATGTCCGGTAAGAAGCTGGAGAACATCCTCAACGACAACGCGAAGGACGGCTGGCGCTACAAGTCGATGACCAACGTCAACGTCAAGGGTCGCATCGGCCCGGGCGGCGTCGACGGGTTGATCATCGTCTTCGAGCGAGAGAAGTAGGTCCGTCCTGAAAACCGGTTCAGCCGCTTCCTCCATGCTCCCCGGGGCAGTGATGGGGCGCCACACGGAGGTTGTGCGACCGGTAAGACCATCACCGCAGGACCTAACCGAGCAGCCGCACCATCCGCCGGTGATACTTCCCCGGTAGGCAACCCGCCTCGACGATGCGGCGCGCGGCCTCCTTGTCCCCCTTCGCGCCGCGGAAGACGGTGAGCATGTCGACGTCGTGGGAGGGGGCGTCGAGAAGCGTCAGCTCATCACCCGCGGTGATGGTGCCGGGTGTGATGACTCGGAAGTAGGCGCCGGGTCGTTCACGGTCGTTGAAGCGCCGGATCCAGCCGCGTTCATCCAGCCAGCGGGCGAAGGTGCGACACGGCGTGCGCGCGAGCGAGACCTCCAGTTCCACCGTGCCGACGCGCACCCGCTGGTTGATCAGCAGGCGGGAAAGGTCGATGCCGGCGGTGGTGAGGTTCTCGCCGAAGACGCCGTTGCCCAGTTCCCTTCCCAATTCGCCTTCCCAGAAGTCGAGCTCCTCGCGATCGAAGGCGTAGACGGCCTTGTCGTTGCCGCCGTGGTGCGCGGTGTCGCCGATGGTGTCACCCACCGCGCCGGGCCCGTCCCCGTCCCCGTGCGCGGGGCCGGGGACGGTGATCTCGATCGAGTCCACCGGTCGTTTGTCGATGCCGCTCACCCGGTCCGCGCCCCCGGGATCGGCCTGCGGGTGCGCAAGATTGGTGGACAGGACTGTGGGGGTCATGCGTCCCAGAATAGATCGGGGATCATCCCTCCGGGGACTGATCGATCCACATCAGGGCGGGGCCGGCCGCCCGGCGTGACGCGCGTGGTGGGCGGGGCTCGCCGTCCCGCCAGACACAGGGCCGCTCCTCCCCCGTGAAGTCCAGGTAGATCAGCGCGGAGGTCTCGCCGTCCGAGGTTGCCATGAGGCTGGACTGCCCGAAGAAGGCCGTGTGGCCGGGGG
>CAYSIP010000197.1:2386-5179 GCA_964431055.1 uncultured Corynebacterium sp.
GCGGCGCTCGTCACCGATGATCAGTGTGAGGTGATTGCCCTCCCGGCCCTCCGGGCGGGCGTCGACGATCTTCTCCGGCGGGCATTCGCTGAACAATCGCGCCTGAATGAAGTGGACGTGGTGGCCCGGGCTGTACGAGTCGCAGCCGCAGGTGAGGATATGTGTCCGCTGGGCATGAGCGACGGAGGGGTGGCGGTCGGTACTCCCTGGCATGGGGGGATACTCCTTGTGATTCGCGGCTTTCCCGGCGCAGGTGTGCGTGACCGGGCGGATCTTCCCTCGAGGGCACCGCGGGGCGAATCCCGGGTTGCCAGTCGGCCGGTCGAGGGGCTTGGGGCCGAACTTCTTGATCTCGGGAACGAGGATAGCGTTGGTAGACCAAGCTGTCTAATCGGCGGGGTCGGCCATCGCGCCCGGCGGCCCACCGCGGCGTCGACAAGCACCGCCCGCAACAGCCGCAGAACCCGCAACGGGCCTGCTCCATCCCAACCCTGGCACCTCGCCCCGCGCCCACTACACTGCTTAGGCATGACGACTCCGAGCGAAACCCCGGAACACCGCTACACGCCGCAGCTGGCGAACCGGATTGAACAGGACTGGCAGCGGTACTGGACCGAGAACGGCACCTTCAACGCGCCGAACCCGGTCGGCGACCTCGCGCCCGCGGATGGCGCGCAGCTGCCGGAGGACAAACTCTTCGTCCAGGACATGTTCCCCTACCCCTCCGGCGCCGGCCTGCACGTGGGCCACCCGCTGGGGTACATCGCCACGGACGTCTTCGCCCGGTTCAACCGCATGCTCGGCAAGAACGTGCTGCACACCCTGGGTTATGACTCCTTCGGCCTGCCCGCCGAGCAGTACGCCATCCAGACGGGCACGCACCCGCGGGCCACGACGATGGCGAATATCGAGAACATGCGCCGTCAGCTGGGTGCCCTGGGCCTGGGCCATGACCAGCGCCGTTCCGTAGCCACCACGGATCCGGAATTCTACCGGTGGACCCAGTGGATCTTCCTGCAGATCTACAACGCCTGGTTCGACGAGTCGCAGCAGAAGGCGCGCCGCATCGAGGAGCTGATCCCGCTGCTGGAGTCCGGCGAGACGCCCACGAAGGACGGCCGGAACTACAGCGAGCTGAGCGCCTTCGAGAAGGCCGAGGCCGTCGACGAGTTCCGCCTGGTCTACCGCTCCAACTCCACCGTGAACTGGTGCCCCGGACTGGGCACCGTGCTGGCGAACGAGGAGGTCACCGCCGACGGCCGGTCGGAGCGCGGCAATTTCCCCGTCTTCCGCAAGAACCTGTCGCAGTGGATGATGCGGATCACCGCCTACTCGGACCGCCTCATCGACGACCTGGAGCTGCTGGACTGGCCGGACAAGGTCAAGTCCATGCAGCGCAACTGGATTGGCCGGTCGCGCGGTGCCGAGGTGGACTTCCCCACCCAGGGCGAGAAGATCACCGTGTTCACCACCCGTCCGGACACCCTGTTCGGCGCGACCTACATGGTGCTGGCGCCCGAGCATGAGCTTGTCGACGTCCTCGTGTCCGGCGGCGCCGGTTCCTACGACGGCGTCGATGAGCGCTGGACCTACGGTCACGCCAACCCGGCCGAGGCCGTCGCCGCCTACCGCAGGAACACCGCCGCGAAGTCCGACCTGGAGCGCCAGGAGAACAAGGACAAGACCGGCGTGTTCCTGGGCGCCTACGCCGTGAACCCGGTCAACGGCCAGGAGGTGCCCGTATTCATCGCCGACTACGTGCTCACCGGTTACGGCACCGGCGCCATCATGGCCGTGCCCGCCCACGACGCCCGTGACTACGAGTTCGCCACCGTCTTCGGCCTGCCCATCGTCGAGGTCGTCTCCGGCGGGGACGTCAGCGAGGAGGCCTGGGCCGGCGACGGCGTCCTGGTCAACTCCGCCAACGACCAGGGCCTGGACATCAACGGCCTGAACAAGGCCGAGGCCATCGAGCGCACCATCGCCTGGCTGATGAGCAGCGGGATGGGCGTGGAGAAGATCCAGTACAAGCTGCGTGACTGGCTGTTTGCCCGCCAGCGCTACTGGGGCGAGCCCTTCCCCGTCGTCTACGACGAGGACGGCCTGGCACACGCCCTGCCCGAGTCCATGCTGCCCGTTGAACTGCCCGAGGTGGAGGACTACAAGCCGGTCTCCTTCGATCCGGACGACGCGGACTCCGAGCCGCAGCCGCCGCTGGCCAAGGCCCGCGAGTGGGTCGAGGTCGAACTCGACCTGGGCGAGGGGAAGAAGAAGTACTTCCGCGACACCAACGTCATGCCGCAGTGGGCCGGTTCCTCCTGGTACCAGCTGCGTTACATCGATCCGACCAACGATGACCAGTTCTGCAACCTGGAGAACGAGCGCTACTGGACGGGCCCGCGCCCGGAGAGGCACGGTGAGAACGACCCCGGCGGCGTCGACCTGTACGTCGGCGGCGTCGAGCACGCCGTGCTCCACCTGCTGTATTCCCGCTTCTGGCACAAGGTGCTGTTCGATCTGGGTCACGTGACCTCGAAGGAGCCCTACCGCCGCCTGTACAACCAGGGTTATATCCAGGCCTACGCCTACACCGACGCCCGCGGCGTCTACGTCCCGGCGGAAGAGGTCGAGGAGCGCGACGGGAAGTTCTTCTACCAGGGCGAGGAGGTCAGCCAGGAGTACGGCAAGATGGGCAAGTCGCTCAAGAACGCCGTCGCTCCCGACGAGATCTCCGAGTCCTACGGCGCCGACACCCTGCGCGTCTACGAGATGTCCATGGGCCCGCTCGACACC
>CAYSIP010000198.1:0-5156 GCA_964431055.1 uncultured Corynebacterium sp.
TGGATTCCCTGCTGTCGATTGTCCAGATGCCCGGGGGCGTTCCCGTGGCCACCGTCTCCATCGGCGGGGCGAAGAACGCCGGCCTGCTGGCGGTGCGCATCCTCTCCACCGGCCTCCCGGGGCTGCAGGACAAGATGATCGCGTACCAGGCGAACATGGCCGCCGAGGTGGAGGCCAAGGACGAGAACCTGCGCCGCACCCTGCTGGGGGAATAGGGGCCCCGGACACCTGCCCGGTGCGGCCGGACGCCGGTGTCCACCCCCGCGGCTACGATCAGTGACCGTGACCAGCCAGAAACCCGCCCCGAACATCCCCGACCCCCGCTGGCTGCGGGCGCGCCGGGCCACCCTGACCACCCGCGCGGAGGTCGAGACCTTCGTCTCCGAGCTCACCGAACTCGATGAGGACATCAAGGCCCGGCCCGGTTCCGGCGTCGGTCAGGCGGTGGCGTTCACGCTCGTCGGCCTGGCGATCCTCGCCCTCGGCGTGGTCATCGGCATGTGGGTGTTCGGTCTCGCACAGTCGCTGATGGAGTCGTTGACCTCATGAAGAAGAGCGGCTTCGGTGGGTTCATCGCCCTCCTGTTCATCCTGGCCCTGCTGATGTGGGGACTGGCGATCCTGCTCTACGTGCTGGCCGTGGCCATCCCGGTGGCGGCCGCCGCGATCGGCGTCGCGCTCACCGTCCATGGCTGGAAGGGGGTGCACCGTCGTCGCGAGGTCGCCGGAATCGACGAGCAGATCGCCGGCATGGCGGCCGACAGCGCCACCCAGCTCAACGACATGATCAGCCAGTGGGATTACACGATCTTCACCAAGGGCATCGGCACGCCCCTCCAGCAGGCGCTCGTCCGGGACCCGGTCGAGGTGCACCGCCAGCGTGAGGAGCTGATCCGCGCGCGGTCGCTTCTCGACGCCGCGCCGGCCACCCCGTACCGCATCGAGGCCATCATCGCAGCCGAGCGCACCCGTTCCCGGTTGGGGCAGTACCTGCGGTGAATCCCGTCCTCGTGCTGGGCAGCCGCACCGACGGCCACCGCCCCGACGCGCTCCTCGCCTCCCGGTTGGAACAGGCCCTGCCGCTCATCCGCACAGCGGGGATCGTGGTGGTCTCCGGGGCGGGGGAAGCCCACGTCATGGCTCGGTGGTTGCTCGCCCACGGCGTCGACGCCGCGAAGATCGTGGAGGAACCCGAGGCCACCAGCACCAACGAGAACCTGGAGAAGGCGCACGCCCTGAGGCCGGAGACCGTCTGCTGGACCGTGGTGACCAACGACTTCCACGTCCTGCGCACCCGCCTGTGGGCTCGGCATCTGGACATTCCCGCCCGTGTGGTGTCCGCGCCCACCCCGGCGGGCCAGCGGCTGCAGATGTACCTGCGTGAATGCCTGGCGCTGCCGCATTCGGTTCTGCGGGTGCTGTGGCGGCGGTTCCGGGCATGGGGAACGGGATAACCGCGGCGTGGCCGAAACGGATGATGGTCTACGGCAGGCGCGCTGGAAACGACCTCCGGATCCTGGCCTCCCGGCGACACGGCGGGCCGACCCCTCCCACCCGTCGGCGTTGTGCGGCCCCGGTGGGAAAGTCACCGCCGGGGGCGGGAAACCCCGGATACCCAGGGACGTCGACAAGGCGTTGGGCACGTTCGTCACCTGAGGCCCGTGGACGTCCTTGAAGGCCTGCGTGGTGAGGACTACACAGGGGCACATGGCCACTTTCGCACTGGAAAATCCGAACACCGCCCGCACCGAGGAAACCTTCGACCGCTTCGAGGACGACAACCGTGACGCAGTGCTCGACCGTTCCACGGCCGCCTTCTCGAAGTGGCGCACCACCACCATCGAGGAGCGCGCCGCCGTGCTGTTCCGCGTCGCCGACCTCTATGAGGAGCGCGTCGATGAGCTCGCCGACCACATCGGCCGCGAGATGGGCAAGCTGAACCGCTGGGGCAAGCTGGAGATCGGCCTCGTCGCGGACATCTACCGTTGGTACGCGGAGCACGCCCACGAGCTGCTCGCCGACGAACAGCTGCCCGCCCAGGGCGCCGACCGCTCCTATGTCCGCAAGGACCCGCTCGGCCCGCTGCTGGGCATCATGCCCTGGAATTTCCCCTACTACCAGGTCGCCCGCTGGGCGGCCCCGAACCTGCTGCTGGGCAATTCGATGGTGCTCAAGCACGCCTCGATCTGCCCGCTGAGTTCCCAGGCCTGCCAGGACCTGCTTGAGGAGGCGGGCCTGCCGGAGGACGTGTTCATCAACATCTACGCCTCCGGTTCCCAGATGGACGATTTCGTCTCTGACCCGCGGATCAAGGGCGTCTCGCTCACCGGCTCGGAGTCGGCGGGCGCGGCCGTCGCGAAGACCGCCGGTGAGCACTACAAGAAGTCGGTCCTCGAGCTCGGCGGCAATGACCCCTTCCTGGTCATCGACGACGAGAACCTGGACTGGGTGCTCGAGCAGTACACGCGCATCCGCATGTACAACACGGGCCAGGCCTGCAACGCTCCGAAGCGGCTGATCGTGCTGGAAGACTTCTACGACCGCGCCGTCGACATCCTGGAGAAGAAGATCGGGGCGCTGACAGTCGGCGCCTACGATGACGAGGACGCCGACATGGGACCGCTGTCATCGGTCGGGGCGCGTGATGAGATCGTCGAGCGCCTCGAGAAAGCCGAGCGCAACGGCGACGCCACCATCCGCGTCGGCGGGAGGAAGCTCGACCGGGAGGGTGCGTTCATGGAGCCCACCCTGCTCACCGACGTCGACCGCAGCGCCGACGTCGGCTGCAACGAGATCTTCGGTCCCGTCGCCATCGTCTACAGGGCGAAGGACGTCGACGAGGCCGTGGAGATCGCCAATGATTCCGACTACGGGCTGTCCAGCTCCGTGTGGGGCACCGACCTGGAGCAGGCCCACGCGGTGGCGCGCCGGCTGAAGGACGGCATGACCTTCGTCAATGAGCACGCCGTCACCCTGCCCGGCCTGCCCTTCGGCGGCGTCGACCGTTCCGGTTACGGACGCGAGCTCGGCCGCTGGGGCGTGGGGGAGTTCGTCAACGAACACCTCATCCGCGTCAGCGACCAGACCGACGCCGGCCAGTCGCCCGCCTAGGCTCGGGAACAACCACACACCCCCGGGGAAAGGACGAGGACATGGCAGAACTGATCGAACCCATCATGGACAAGCAGGAGGCGGGCAGGCTGGTCGACGCCCAGCGCATCCGCAAGGGAAAGACCTGGGAGGAACTGGCGGAGCTCATCGACGCCCCGCTGGTCTGGACCACCTCCGCCCTGCTGGGCAGCTTTCCGCTGCCCGCCGAGGCGGCCGAAAAAATCTGCGTGGAGCTCGAGCTCGACGCGCGGGTGCGTGAATCCCTGGTCTCCCAGCCGACCCGCACCTTCGACGTCGACCTGCTCAGCGACCCCACGATCTACCGCCTGCTCGAGGTCATCCAGGTGCACGGCCCCGCGCTCAAGGCGCTGATCCACGAGAAATTCGACGACGGCATCATGTCCGCGATCAACTTCCGGGTCGACGTCGACCGTAAGGAGGACCCTGCCGGGGACCGCGTCGTGATCACCCTGGACGGGAAGTTCCTCGACTACAACTGGTGAGTTCCGGTGCTGTCCGAAAGGGGCGGTCTGAGGTCCCCGGAGGTGTCTTCACCGCCGGAATTGACGCAGGCCGCCCCTTCCGGACGCCCCCCGCGCTAGTCGACGTCGAGCCGGGCCTCCACGACACGGCCAGCATGTCGCACCCCCCCCGCAGGCGCCACTGCCCGCGACGGCATCGGTTTTCCGGCTGGGCACGTATTTTTTCCGCCTCAGACGACGGTTCTATTCCACGGGGGTCTTGCTGGAGTCACCATTGATGTCGAAGGTGAATTCCACGAAGCGTCCGGTCTGGCGCATCTCGGCGAGGTCGAGCCGCAGGCTCTCCACCCGTCGGGGCAGCAGCGGCGCGCCGCTGGGCAGGAACACCGGTGCCATGGTGAAGGTGATGCGGTCGAGGGCGCCGGCGTCGAGGAACTGACCGGCCAGTTCCCCGCCCCCGACGATCCAGATATGACCGTCCGGGTTGTATTCGGCGGCGGATTCCCGGATGCGGGGCAGGGCGTCAGCCACCGAGCTGTCGATCACCCGGACGTCGACTCCCTCGGGTATCGGGCGTTTCCTGGTGGAGAACACCCAGGTGGGTCTCGCGCCGTAGGTTTCGATCCACTTCTCGGGGAACTGGAGCAGGTCCATTTCGCGCAGCAGCCACGTGTAGGTGCTCGAACCCATCACCAGGACGGAGACGCCCGTCAGGAATTCGGCGAATTCGCGTTCGGCCTCGCTGCTGCCGGGGACGTCGAACAGCCACTGCAGGGAGTGTTCCTCATCGGCGAGAAAACCGTTGAGGGTGGTCGCGGTGTTGTAAATGATCGCCATGGGCCCAGTCTATGACGGTAATCACACCGGAGACAGGCGATTGACGCTTATCGACGCCCCGCCCGCCACATGACGACGGTCGCCGTGACGAGGATCAGCGCCAGCACCGCGGGCCAGACCTTCGGCTCGGGCTGGACGACGTTGATCACCGCCTGGATCACGGACAGGAACGCGAAGAATCCCAGGAACCCGGTGAAGGAGTCCAACTGGAATTTCCTTCGTCGATGATGGGAGGGGTCCTGGGATCCGGCGCTGCTCATGCCGCCATTTTAGGCCTTCACCCCGCCCGCGGTCAGACCGGAGACGATCCGGCGCTGGAAGATCAACACCATGATGATCAGCGGGATGGTCACCAGCGCGCCGGCCGCCATGGTCGAGGCGTAGGGATATTCGAAGGCGCTCGGCCCGGTGAAACGCGCGATGGCCACGGTGACGGGCTCGGTGTCGGTGGTCGACAGCTGCTGGGCGAGCATGTACTCGTTCCAGGAGGCGATGAACGCCAGGATCGCGGTGGTGAACAACGCCGGCGCCGCCAGGGGCAGCAGCACCATCCGGAACGCCTGGCCGCGTGAAGCGCCGTCGACACGCGCGGCCTCCTCCAGCTCCCAGGGCAGCTGCCGGAAGAAGGAGACCAGCGTGTAGATCGTCAGCGGCAGGGCGAACGAGATGTTCGGGATGATCATCGCCCGGTAGGTACCGATCCACCCCAGGTCGCCGAAGAGCTGGA
>CAYSIP010000199.1:0-5152 GCA_964431055.1 uncultured Corynebacterium sp.
TCCAGCTGGGCAATAAAGCGGTCATGACAGGGTCTGGTGAAAAAATGTTTCCTCTGTCACAATTAGAGGTACCTGGCGGGTATCCCGCCCGCCCGAGCCCGCGGCCGCCGCAGGAGGGACCCACCCCATGAACTCTTCCCTGCTCAACTTCTTCGAATCCATCGTCTATGGCATCGCCGGATTAATCAGCAGCGCCGTCTACCTCGTCGCCGACGTGGTCACTCTGTCCGCCTGATAGATCGATCCCAGCGTCTCCCGTGCCTCCCCCGGCTCGGGAGACGCTTCGATTCCGCAGAACATATTCACAGGTCCATGATGTCCCGGATCTCCCGGGGCAACTCCTCCTGGGAGGTGATCACCGGTTTGCCGGAGGCGGCGTAGTCGCGCAGCACCTGGTAGACGGTGGAACGGTCGTGGCTGTCGAGCACCGGGAGCTCCTGTGCCAGGAGCCTGGTCATGAAGTCGTCGAGTGGCAGATTCGTCTGCTCCGCGGCCATGTGCCGGCCCTCGCGCTCGTCGATCTCGGGGTCATATTTTTTCTTCCTGCCGAACATGCTTCCAGGCTATCCGGTCCGCCTTCCCCGCCTACCGGCTGGTGTCCGATCCTCCCGCTAGGGTTGGGCGCATGGGCTCACACATCTCAGGGACCGATCTCACAGACCCCTATGACACCCCCGCCGCCAGCCTGGTGCAGGCCACGATGACCGGGGTGTTCGTGGCGCTGCCGGATTTCATCACCTCCCGGTTGCTCCGCGCGGGCGTCGCCACCGTGTTCGGCATCGGGGGTGGTGCCCTGCTCGGACATTTCGCGGGATATCAGGGAAATCCGGATGAGGATCCGATGGTGACCTTCGACCGGTGGCGCCAGGCGATCGGCGACATCGGGCACACCGGCGGTCCTGAGTCGGACACCCCGGCCGGCGCCCTGGATCTCGACTCGCCGGTGCGCACCTGGCTGTTCATCGGCGCCGCCCTTCTGGTGGTCATCCTGCTGCTGCGTGTCGACGCCGTCACCCGCCGCTGGTTGGCGCGCAAGCTGCGTGATCGCGGGGTGGGTTACCCGAACACGGTGTTGGGCGTCATCTCCTTCGCCGTGGTCCTGCTGGTCGCTGAGGCCTCCCGCCGGAATCGGGAGGTGCGGGCATGAGCGCCGCGCAGCACCCGGTGATCGCGGTCGTCGACACCCCGGGGGACACCACCGTTGTCTGGCACGTCCAGACCGACCCCGACACCGCCTCCGGCACGCTCGCCGGCGCATGGTTGGTCGGGCCCGACGACGTCGACCCCGCCCGGTTCGATGACCTGCTCGTCGACACTCTCGTGCTTCCCGTGGGGGACACGGACGTCGGTGGACGGGAGGTGGTCTCCCTGCGGGGCATCGCCGACGCCATGACGCGCGCCGTCGACGAGATCAAGGCGCGCGCGAAGGCGGAGAAGGAGGCCAATAAGACGCTCACCCTGCCGCGCCTGGACGCCGTCGCCCTGGGTGACCCCGCTGAGCTGGCGGAGAACTTCCACGGTGAGGAGATCGGCCGCGCCGCCTGGTCCACCGCCACCGCCCTCGCCGAGCTGATCGGGCAGTGGCACACCATCGAGTCGCAGCGCCGCAGCCGCAAATACCTCCAGGAAGCCTTTGGCGCGGATATCCGTCCCCTCCCGCTGGGCTGACCCGTTCCGGTGTGAATAGCTACCCTGGTGGTATGCCCAGCAACCCCGCCCGCGGAAAGATCGTCGACCTTTCGGTCGTCCGCGCGCGCAAGGGGCAGCAGCAGGATCCGCAACGGGCGCGACAGCCCAGGACCGTGATCCTCCAGGCATCCAATGTGCGCGCGGACTCCGAGGTCCACCGCCACATCGGCGTCAACGACGCCCTCAGCCTGCATGACCTGCGCGACGTCCTCGTCGTCAGCTTCGGCCTCACCACCGAGGAAGCGCCCTGGCACTACAGCCGGGACGGCGAGCGCCTCGACAACACCTTCCACATCCACGAGTACCTCACCGGCGCCGGTGACGCGATCACCTTCCATTGGGGGTTGTGGGAGTTCACCCTCAGTGCCGTGGACTCCTACCCGCGTGACCGTGGCACCCCACGCGCCCTGTGCGTCGGCGGTTCGGGTTCCTTCGGGGGTGCGGACTTCGACCTCGCCGAGATCAACGCCACCCTCACCGGGAAAAAGACCATCGAGCAGATCATGGCGAGCACCGCGGACCCGGTGCGTGACCTCATCACCCGCAGCGAGATCTTCGACTTCGTCCCCCTCCTGCAGGCCCTCGACCTCACCCGCGACGTCGCCCTCGACGAGGAGACCCGCCAACGTCTGGCCAGCCTGCCGGTGGAGGAGGACCCCGCCGGTCGGGACGCTTTCTGGGTGGTGGTGCTCGCCCTGGCGTGCATGAGCGACGAGAGACTCGCGGCGGACGTCCTCGAGACCACCATGGCGGCCCTCGGCTGGGTCGACGACGACGGTTCCGTCCTCACCGCCGGTGACATTCACGCCCTGTGCCCGGCCTCCCTGCAGCGGCTGGCGGAACTGGGCGCCTACGGCGTTGACGCCCTCTCCCCAGTCGACCGGCTCGACATCTACCGGCAGCTGCTTCGGTCCTGAGAGCTTCGGCGGGTATCGTGACCAGACGTGCCTGCGAGAAAACTGATGGAGTCGACGCTGTTCAATCAGCTCGCCAAATTCACCATCACCGGCGTGTTCACCGCCATCATCGACTGGAGCCTGACCATGGTGCTCCAGGCCCTCGGCGTCCACCGTCAACTGGCCAAGGCCGGTGGCTGGGCGGCGGGCACCACCGTCGCCTACCTGATCAACGCCAAATGGACCTTCCAGGTGGCGGTGACCCGCTCCAGTGCGATCGCCGTGGGTCTGCTCTACCTGACGACCTTCGGCGTGCAGAACCTGCTGTACTGGCTGCTCGACTCGCCGCTGCAGTCACTCGGCCTGAGCGGCATGCTCAAGGACACCGTCGCTTTCGTCATCGCCCAGGGCGTGGCCACGGTGACGAACTTCATCTTCCAGCGCGTGTTCATCTTCCGCGACTGACCTAAGGCCTGGTGAACCGCTCCCGGCGGCCCTGCCGGTGCAGCTTCAGCCAGTCCACGAAGCCCTTCCGATCCTTGCGCTGCACCAGGAAGAACCAGCCGAAGCGGGCGTATTCCTGCGGCAGCAGTTTCCGCATCCCGGGTTGGCTCATCAGGTAACCGCGGTTGCGGTAGGTGAAGAACCGCTTGCCCTCGTTGTCCGGGTACTGGGTGTGCATCCTCCCACCCAGGATCGGCTTGAACTCCTCGGAACCGTCCGGGTGCAGGTAGGCGGTGGTCAGGGCGGTGCCGAAGCGCAGTCCTGAACGCACCAGACGACGGTGGTACTCCACCTCGTCTCCCCGGATGAACAACCGGTAGTCCGGAACCCCGATGATCTCCATGGCCCGGGCACTGATCAGCGCGCCGTTGAAGAGGCTGGCGATGCCCTCCACGAAGTCGCCCTCCAGCTCGTCGAGGCGCCGCTTCCAGGTCAGACCCTGCCGCAGTGGGAACGCCAACCGGCCGGGATCGTCGATATTGCACACCACCGGCGAGACCTCGTGCAGGCGGTGGCGCTCGGCGACGTCGTAAAGCGTGGCCAGGACCTGTCCATCGGCGGGGCGGCCATCGTCGTCGGCACACCACACCGCGTCGGCGCCCAAGGCCAGGGCGGTGAGGAAGCCGTACGCGAAACCGCCCGCCCCGCCCAGGTTCGTCCTCGAGGGCAGGTACACGGCGCGCTCACCGGCCAGCTCCGCCAGCAGCTTCTCGACGGCCTCCTCACGCCCGTTGTCGACCACGATCACCCAGTCGACCGGGTGGCTCTGTGCGACGACCTGCTCCAAGGAGGCGCGCAGCAGCTCCACGCGCTTGTGGGTGACGATCACCGCCGCCGTCGAATTGGTGCGGCTCAGGTGGGGGAGGGCGTCGAGGTCAGGCATGGGTGACATTCTGCCACGGGCGCGCGGCGGTGACGGCAGCAGCGGCCCCGGTGGCGGCATGAACGTGGATTTTGAGAGCTGATTCGTCGGTTTCCACCCGCCAGGCCCACACTTGTGTCGATCAGTCGTCCCCGGCGTCCGTGGGGGGAACGCGTGCAGCCACCGGGACGGTGATCTCCTGCCCCGAGTGCAACTGGAAAGCGGGGAACCCGGCGAACATCAGATGCGGACGCTGGCCCGGCAGCGCCAAGCACAGCGGTGTCCAACACGGCCGCGTCCGGCAGGTGGATGTCCCCCATGATCATCGCCTCCTGAGAGGGGGGATGGGGGACGCGGGCTGCCGTGCCGTCTTCAGGGGTCAGATGTTGTAGTCCAGTGCCGTGAGCTCGTGGAAGGCGCGCTTGTGCATCACCATCGCATCGGAGGCTTGGGACTCGCCGATGTCGAGGACCTCAAGTAGGACGATGACGTGGTCACCGGCCTGCAGCTCGTCGTGTACCCGGGTGGTCAGCCAAGCCGGGGTGCCGTCGAGGTGGAGGGCTCCCTCGGTGGTGACGGTGTAGCCCACGCCGTCGAAGCGGCGGACGCGGTCCTTGGAACCCAGCTGGTGGGAGACGGCGTGATGCGCGCTGCCCAGCAGGGAGACACCGAGGGACGGGGCTTTCTTGAGCTTCGGCCAGGTGCTGGAGGTGTGCTGGACGGCGACGCTGACCAGCGGGGGGTCCAGAGAGACCCCGACGGTGAACGCGGAGGCGACGAGGCCCTGCGGCTCGCCGTCGATCTCCGCGCCGATGAGGACCACGGCCTGCGGGAAGTTGGAGAAGCCGGTGCGAAGCGTGGCTTCGTCCAGACCGTTGTGCTGCGGGGTGGTCATCCTCGTCGGAGCTCCGATCTCATCACTGTTCGGGTCAGGTTGCCCTGTCCACCCTAGCCCTCGGTGCGGAAAAATCACAGACCGCTTGGTTCACCCGGGGGAGACAGATCGGTTTAGGGCTGCTCTCCCTGTTCTCCCTGTCCTCCTTGCCCGCCCGTATTCTCGTCGAAGCGAGTGAGCAACGAACGCACGTAATCACCCGCGCCCTTACCCTCGTAGGATTCTACGACCTCGTCGACGAGACCGGCCTCGCGGATCTCACCGTGGTCGATCCACAGGGCGGTGTTGCACAGCTGGGCGAGGAAG
>CAYSIP010000200.1:0-5126 GCA_964431055.1 uncultured Corynebacterium sp.
GCAACGGCCTGTCGACGTCCCCGCACAACACCGACGACGAGTCGATCGCCATGTCTAAATTCCCGTTCGTGACCATCGGCGACGACGTGGTGGCGCAGGAGCGGCTGTTGCGTGAGCACTTCGGCGTCAATGAGCTTTTCGCGGTCGTCGGTGGATCCATGGGGGCGCAGCAGACCTACGAGTGGGCGGTGCGCTTCAACGAGAAGGTCCATCGTGCCGCCCCGATTGCCGGTACCGCGCAGAACACCCCGCATGACTTCCTGTTCACCCAGGTGCTGCTCGATCAGCTCACGTCGGATCCTGGTTTCCAGGGTGGCGAGTACTCCTCGAATGAGGACGTGGTCGAGGGTCTCAGGCGGCACGCCCGAGTGTGGGCGATCATGGGGCTGTCCACGGAATGGTGGAAACAGGAGCGCTGGCGCTCGCTGGACCTGAAGTCACGCGATGAGACCCTGGCTGACTTCCTTGAGCCGCTCTTTGCCGCCATGGACCCCAATGCCCTGCTCGTCATGGGCCGCAAGTGGCAGCACGGAGATGTCTCCCAGCATGGCGGGGATGATCTGGCCACCGCGCTCAGTCGCGTCACGGCGAAAACCTTCGTCATGCCCATCAGCGAAGACATGTTCTTTCCCGTCCGCGACTGCGCCGCCGAGGCCGAGCTGATCCCCGGTGCCGAACTGCGTGTCATCGACGACGTCGCCGGCCACTTCGGGTTGTTCAACTTCCAGCCCTCCTACATGGAGCAGGTGGACCGCCACCTCAGCGAACTCTTCGCCAGCTGAGCGCGGGGGAGGGATCGTTGGTGACCGGATGGTTTCATTCCTGAAACAAAGCTGAAATATCCTTTCCAAGCTGGGTTTTTGTTTCTACTGTGGAAGTAGGGCACCCGCCCGGCGATCGGAGGATCAACGATGTACACCAACGATTTCTACTCCCCGGAGGTCCAGGGCCCCTACGAGATGATCGACATCGGTCGCCTCGAGCTGGAGAACGGCGGGGTGATCGAGCACTGCCAGCTGGCGGTGGCCACCCGCGGCGAGCTCAATCGGAAGAAGACCAACGCCATCCTCCTGCCCACCTGGTTCACCGGCACCCACAAGGGCTGGCTGGACCACTACGTGGGACCGGAACGCTCCCTGAACCCGGAGGAGTACTTCATCATCGTGGTCAACCAGATCGGCAACGGGTTGTCCACCTCCCCGCACAACACCACCGATCCGTCGATCAGCGGTTCCCGGTTCCCCGCCGTGACCATCGGCGACGACGTCACCGCCCAGGAAAGGCTGCTGCGCGAACACTTCGGAATCACCGAACTGCACGCCATCGTCGGCGCGGCGATGGGCGCCCAGCAGGGTTTCGAGTGGGCGGTGCGCTTCCCGCAACGGGTCCGCCGTCTCGCCGCCATTGCGGGCACCCCGCACAACACCGCCCACGACCAGATCTTCACCGGGGTCCTCGTCGAACAGATCACCTCCGACCCGGGTTTCAACGGCGGTGACTACGAGACCAACGCCGACGTGGCCGAGGGCCTGAAACGACACGCCCACATCTGGGCCGTGATGGGGTTGTCCACCGAGTGGTGGCGCTGGGAGGACTGGCGGGCACTCGGGGCGGAGTCACAGGAAGAGGCGGTGACGAATTTCCTGGAGCCGCAGTTCACGGTGCTCGACCCCAACTCGGTCGTGGTCATGGCGCGTAAGTGGCAGCGGGAGGACGTCTCCCGCCACGCCGGCGGCGATCTGGCGGCCGCTCTCGGCAGGATCACCGCCCGGGTGTTCGTCCTGCCGGTCAACTTCGACATGCTCGTCACCCCGATGGACTGTGCCGCGCTGACCGAGCTCATCCCGCGCGCGCAGCTGCACGTGCTCCGGGACGAGGCCGGGCACTTCGCCCTGTTCAACCTCAGCAAGACCTACATGGAACAGATCGACCGCAATCTGCGCGAGCTGCTCGCCGGCCGCTCCCACCGCTGATAATTCGGCCGGTGACACGTCATGTGGCCGTGTGCCACAATGACTGCCCATGAGGCTCTATGCAGCACCCCTGAACTTCCGCGGCATCGCCGAGGAATTCTCCGTGCCCACCTGCTTCACGCCGCAGCTGCATGCGGAGGCCGCCGCGGCGCGCGACCGGCACGCGGGCGACCGTCGCGACGCGCGGGAGATCCCCCTGGTCACCGTCGATCCGGTCGGGTCACAAGACCTGGACCAGGCGTTGTGCATCGAGCGCACCGCCGGCGGATACCGCGTCCACTACGCGATCGCCGACGTCGCCGCCTTCATCGAACCGGGCGGCGCGCTGGAGGCGGAGTCGCTGCGCCGCGGACAGACCATCTACCTGCCGGACGAGCCCGCCCGCCTGCACCCCGAGGAACTCTCGGAGGGCAGCGCCTCCCTGCTGCCCGGCGCCGACCGCCCGGCCGTGCTGTGGACCTTCGACCTCGATGAGGCGGGCGAGGTCGACGATTTCCACCTCGAGCGGGTCCTGGTGCGTTCCCGCGCCCGGCTGGACTACGACCGGGTCAACGCCGACCACCTGGCGGGCACGATGCACCCCTCGATCGCGCTGCTGCCGGACGTCGGCCGTCTCCGGGAGGCCTCCGCCCTGCGCCGCCGCGCCATCAACCTG
The DNA here is from genome assembly GCA_964431055.1 of uncultured Corynebacterium sp. GTDB lineage: Bacteria > Actinomycetota > Actinomycetes > Mycobacteriales > Mycobacteriaceae > Corynebacterium. Next base: position 2,629 of record CAYSIP010000200.1, read on the forward strand.
CGCCTGCCGGCCCAGCGCGTCGCGGTGCTCGCCGACGGCCGCTACGAGCTGATCATCGAACCCCGCCATGAGGTCATGGACTGGAACTCCGAGATCTCCCTGCTCACCGGCATGTGCGCCGGGCAGCTGATGAAACGGGAGAACTCCGGCCTGCTGCGCACCCTGCGCCCCGCGACCCCGGAGGGGGAGGCGGAGTTCCGCGCCGAGGCCCGCGCCCTGGGATTCGCGATTGACGACGACCGCGACATCGGCGGATTCCTCTCCTCCCTCGACGCCACCGACCCCCGCGGCATGGCCGCGATGCGGGAGGCGCAGAAGCTGCTGCGCGGGGCCGGCTACGCCCGCGCCGACTCCGGGAAGGCGGAGGTCCACGCCGGCATCGGCGGTTACTACGCCCACGTCACCGCCCCGTTGCGCAGGCTCGTCGACCGCTTCGCCGCCGAGTACTGCCTCGCCCTGGTCAACGGGCACAAGGTGCCGTCCTGGGTGCGCGAGTGCGCGGATCCGGTCGTCGACGCCATGAACCGCAGCTCCAACCTGGCCAACACGGTCGACAAGGCCTGCCTCAACCTCACCGAGGCCACGGTGCTCGCCCCGTGGGTGGGCCACAACTTCGACGCCGTGGTCCTCAACGCCGACGTCGAGCGCGACCAGGCCCGCATCTTCGTCGCCGATCCGCCCGTCCTCGCCGAGTGCCTGGGCCATCCCGACCAGGGCACGCAGACCACCGTCTCACTCATTCGCGCGGACGTGCCGACCCGGGAGGTCACCTTCGCCTGGCCGGCGGATTAACCGGCGCCCTTCTGCAGCTCCTGCCCGAGCTTGTCCTCCCACTTGCGCTCGCCGGTGCGGAACATCTGATACCAGGCTTCGGCGGCGGCCTTGTTCATCAGGCCCGTGGCCCGCAGAACCTCCCGGGTGAACTCCAGATAGCCGGTGGCCGGGGCGGTGATGAGGTTACCGTCGACGACCACCCGCTCGTCGACGTAGCGTTCGCCGCCGTGGTAGCCGGCCACCTGCAGCAGCTCCGGATTGTTGCTCGTGTGCGCCCGCTCGTCGAGCAGCCCCTTCCGCGCCAACCCCAGCGTCGCCCCGCAGATCGCGCCCACGATCTTTCCCTCTTCCCGCAGGCGGCGGGCGATGACCAGGATGTCCTCGTGGCCGGAGTCCCACGTGGCCCCGCCCACCAGGATCAGTGCGTCGATGTCCGCGGCCGCCTTATCGGGGTCGGGGAGCACCCGGACGGGGCGGACCGGCAGGCGGCCCATGGTCCGGATCTCGGCGGGGGTTTCGGCCATGATGCGGAGGATGGCCGGCACACCGGCCTGCTTGAGCTGCGTGATCGCGCCGAGCAGGTGCCCGTACTCCCAGTCGGCCATGGTGTCGAAGACGTAGAGGGCGATGATGGGCTTGGAGGGTGTCGTCATACCCCGAGTGTAGTTGTGGCCCAGGCCACGCGACAGCTTTTTCAGGGGCGGGCCTCCGCCACCTCGCCATGTTCGAGCGGGACGACCGTCAGACCGTCCGCGGCCAGATCAGCGGCGAAATTCGCGGCGTGGGGGGCGCCCACATACGCGATCGCGGCACCGGAGACACCGGCGGCCGCCGCCCGGGCGGCCCGTGCCCCGCGCACCCGGCACAGCTCCACCAGTTCGGCGGCGCCGCTGAGCCCGTAGGATCCCGTGAGCGCGGCCTGCGAATCGGCCAGCATGGGCCAGACGGCCTCCGCGCGCCGGGACCGCAGCGCCCGGTTGACCTGATGTGCGCGCGCCGTCTCATGCTGGTGGAAGAGCAGCCAGGACGACGCCTCCCGGACCGCGGGCCAGCCTCCCGGTCCGTGGACCGAGTGCACCGCCTGCAGCCACTCGACGACGCGCTGCGGGGCGTCAGGCAGCAGGCGCAGCGAGTCGGTGCCGAAGGCATGGCAGGCGGCGTCGTTGAAACTGTGGCGCGCCCGGATCGCGGCGGATTCGTCAGGCACCGGCGCCGGGGCGGGGGCGATCACCGCGAACGCCCGGGTGTCAGTGTTGACGAGGTGGGGGACCTGGTTGACGGAGCCGTCGGCGTAGTCGATGACGGAGATGGTCGTCCCGGCCCCGCGCAGGGCGGCGGTGTGGCGGGCGCGTACCGGCGGGGCGGGGGAGAACATCTCCGCCGACTGGGAGCACACCTCCGCCAGACGGGCGCGCATCGGCGCCTCATCGAGGTCACCGGCGTCGGCCTGCAGGGCCAGGGCGAACGCGGCCTCCAGCGCGGCGTCTGCGCCGAGTCCCGCGTCGAGCGGGACGTCGGCGACCACGGTGACGTCGGCGCCCGCCGTGTCACGGGAGAGCAGCTGGCGGTGGATCATGGTCCAGATGATCCCGCCGACGCCCGCGGCGAGCCCGCCCTCCGGGATGGGAGGGACGAGGGCTCGGCCATGGTCGTCCACGCCCGGCTGCTGGGCGGCGGCCCGCTCGGCGATCACACCCGAGCTGATCTCGTCGGTGGTGGTCTCC